>PDQY01000015.1 GCA_002746795.1 Chloroflexota bacterium
GGCTTCTTCGGCCATCGCTTCTTCGGTGGGGGCTTCTTCAGCCATGGCTTCTTCAGTGGGGGTTTCTTCAGCAGGTGCTGGTTCGTCTGCGGGTTCGGTGGGTTTTTCGCCCCCGCCACCACAAGCTACCAGAGCTAACGCTAAAACGAAAGCCGTTAACAACAACCATAATTTTTTATTCATTGTTCTTCTCCTTTGTTTTGATAATATGTATTTAGTATTCAGTCATCGGTATGCGGTAAGCGGTATTCAATCATTGGTATTGGGTTTGTACGGCGTTACGGATGATTGTTTGCTGCTCACCGTCCACTGATTACTGTCCACGGTCTAATTTTCGCCTCGCTCATATGGTTTAGTGAGCGCAGCGGGCTGTAAGGAGCGCCGGAACGGGATGGCCAGCGCAATGATTGTTAGTAAGTAGGGCAACATCACGGCTATATTGGAAGAAATGGGTAGGCTACGCACTTGCACCCAAAGCTGGAGGGCGTTGACGGAGCTAAACAGCAGTGCGCCCAACATCACCCCTACCGGGGACCAGCCGCCGAAATAGACGAGTGCCACGGCGATGTAGCCGATGCCATTGATCATGTTTTCTTGGAAGATGCCCAGCAGTGAAATTGAGAGGGATGCACCAGCGATGCCAGCCAGTGATGAGCCAAGCATGACGGCGGCATAGCGCACTTGGTTGACGCTAACGCCTAATGAATCGGCTGCTTCTGGATTTTGGCCGACGGCGCGTACTTTCAAGCCCCAAGTTGTCTTGTTCAAAACGTATGTGGAGATGGGCACTAGCAGGAAGGCGATGTAGGTTAGGATGCTATGGCTGAAGAAGATTTCACCAAGAACGGGGATTTCTGCCAGGCAGAAACTGTTGGTGACACAAAAGCTTAATTCGTTGAAGCCTTGAATTCCTTCCACGGTGCCTAACATTAACTTAAACAGCAAGCTAGAAACGCCTAAACCAAATAGTGAAAGGCCGATGCCGCTGATTCCTTGTTCGGCTTGGAAGGTGACGCTAACTACTGACATGAGCAGTCCCATGAGTAAACCAACGATAGCGGCCACTAAGACACCTAGCCAGGGGCTGCCGGTGGTGAAGGCTGTATAAAATCCTGAAAAGGCGCCCATGAGCATGATGCCTTCGGTTCCAAGGTTGAGTACGCCAGAGCGTTGTGAGAATGTTTCGCCTAGGGCAGCAAAGAGGTAGGGTGTTGCCAGGCGAATACCGGAGTGGATGATGCCGAGGATGATGGATATTGTGGTTAGTTCGCTCATGGGAGAGATCCTTTTTCGTAAGTCGTAAGCCGTGAACGGTAATGGGTCATGATGTGGCCTCTTCGGTTTGTTCTTCAGAGATGGTGGCGTTGGCGTTGGGAGCGTCGGTGGAGACGCGCCTGGCCTGGCGTTTGCGTACGATGTAGTCGGTGCTGACGACAAAGAGAATGATGAGACCGAGAACGGCGATTATCATCACTTGTGGTATCTGCATGACACGCTGCATCTTATCACCACCGACGAGTAACCCGCCAAAGAGGATGGAGGAGGGGATAATGCCTAATGGATGCAGTTTGCCAAACAGGGCTGCCACAATGCCTGTGAACCCATACCCTGCGGAAACGGCCGTTGGCTCAAACATGCGGTGGTGTAGACCAAGGATTTCTACAGCGCCTGCTAGACCGGCAAAGGCGCCACTGAGTGTCATGGAAAGTACCATGGTGCGTTTGATATTCATACCCGCATAACGTGAGGCATGACGATTTAAACCCACGGCACGGATGCGAAAGCCAATGGTGGTACGCCATAGAATAATATAAATGAGGATAGCCATTATCACAGCGAAGATAAAGCCGGTATGCAATCTGCTTGGTTCTACAAGTATCCCGTAAAGCTCTCCTAAATATCCTGGAATATCTAAATCCTTGGCAGATTGGTCTAGCCCGAGCATTTGGGCGACATCGGTGAAACGGGGCATATCGACTGCTTTGTTGAGCCGGGCAGAATGGGGGATATTGGTACCTGCTGCTATTTCAGCAGGATCGAGCATCGGCCCACGCAGTAAATAATACCCGATCTGAATGGCGATCTGATTCAGCATGATCGTACTCAGAATTTCGTTGACGTTGAGCTGGGCTTTGAGGTAACCAGGAATGGCTCCCCAAACGCCGCCCATAAACATACCGGCTAACAGGCCAATAATGATGACAACTGCGCCTGGTAACTGTTCGCCAAGCTGTAGGCCTACCCAGGTTGTAAACAGGGCGCCCATGATGAGCTGCCCTTCGGCTCCGATGTTGATTACACCGCCACGAAAGGCGATGGCAATGCCTAACCCAACCAACAGCAGCGGAGTTGTTTTGACTAGAGTGTCGGCTAAGCCGTTTTTGCTGCCAAAGGCACCCACAAGCATCGCTTTGTAGGCTTCCAGGGGGTTGACGCCTTGCAGTGCCAGAATGACACCGCCGATGGCAAAGGCCAACAGCGCGGCAAAGACGGGCATAAGGGCATCTATTAGTCGATCAAAGGTTTCTCGATTGAACTTGGATTTGCGCACAGGACGCCTCGTTTGATAACTATGGGGAGTTGGTAATCCGCGTATGGTGAATGGTGAACAAGGTGAGTGCTCAACAGATTAGACCAAATCCTGGGAAACGTTGTTTTTTACGATGCCTATTATCCATGGTTTTTGCTGGCTGGCAATTGTGAATTTTTACACAGGCAATGAATGGCTTGGTTGGGCGGGCGCCAAGTGATCCTGGTACGTGTGGGCTGGTAATCCTGGCAATTGTGGAGGGAAAGGCGAGGACGGGGAAGGGGATGCAGGGGCGTAACGGCCGTTTTCCCATTTTCCATTCCTGGTCACTGTGTTATCATAAAACTGTGAAGGATGATGTTGATAGTCACGCCGACAAAGTGGACTCGATAGGCTGACGTCAAGGCGAAACGAATGGAACAGTGAACAGTATGACTGCTCATTGCAAAAGCCCCAAACATTCGTTTGTCAGCTATTAACCAGGGGGCTTCAAGAACTGGAGGACTATCATGAAGTTTTGGCTTAATGGGCAGAGTAGAGAGTACAATGGCGATCCCGATCTCCCGCTCCTCACTTATTTACGCGAACATGAAGGCATTACTGCTGTCAAGGATGGCTGCGCCCCGCAAGCGGCTTGTGGCTGCTGCACTGTTGATTTGAATGGCAGAGCGACGCTTTCTTGCGTGACAAAAATGAGCAAGATCGCGGATGGCACCGTGACCACGATAGATGGTTTGGGCGAGTACCGACGAAAAGTATATGCTAATGCCTTTGTGGAGAAGGGGGGCGTGCAGTGTGGTTTTTGTATCCCTGGTATTGTGATGCAATCCAATGCTTTGATAAACAAAAACTCTACGCCAACTCGTGCTGATATTGAAAAAGCACTTAATCCGAATCTTTGTCGTTGTACAGGATACAAGAAAATTATTGATGCTGTGCAATATGCGGCTGAAGCGATTCGCCAAGAACATGAAATCCCTGAACCGAATGGACAGGGTAAGGGACCGGTGGGTACGCGCGTGCCGAAATATAGAGCGCAAGATTTGGTGCTTGGTCTACACAAATATGTGGATGACATCAAACTGGAGGGCATGGTTTACGGGGCGTTAAAGTTTAGTGATCATCCCCGAGCTAAGGTGCTGTCTATTGACACGAGTGAAGCCGAAAAAGTGCCAGGGGTGTTACGTGTGGTCACAGCGGCTGATGTGCCTGGAGAGCGTACTATTGGGCTTATTAAGCAAGATTGGCCATTGATGATTGCTGAGGGGGAAACTACGCGCTATATCGGTGATGTGTTGGCTGGTGTGGTGGCGAAGTCGGAGAAGGTGGCGAGAACGGCCGTTTCGCTCATCCGGGTTGATTATGAGGTGTTGGAACCGCTTGTTGACATGCATAAGTCATTGAACCAGGATGCACCTCAAATCCATGAAGGGGGCAATAAGCTCTCTCGAAGCTACACACATCGAGGCAGTGTGGCTGAGGCGCGGGAGCGGTCGGCTTTCATTGCGCGTGGTGAGTTTGAGACCCAATGGATTGAACATGGCTTTATGGAGACGGAATCTGCCATTGCGTATCCTGTGGATGATGGCATAGAGATGTTTTCACAGGGACAGGGGGTGTACGAAGAGCGGGTGCAGATTGCTAAGCTGTTGGCAATGCCTTTGGAAAAAGTGCGCGTGATTATGGTGCCGAATGGTGGTGGTTTTGGCGGTAAGGAAGATTTGACGGTGCAGGGGCATGCGGCGGTTATGTCCTATTTGTTGGGCGTGCCTGTCAAGGTTCGTTTGACTCGAGATGAGTCTATTATTATGCACCCCAAGCGGCATCCTGTGTGGATGGATTATGAAGTGGGCTGTGATGCAGATGGCATGCTTACCTTCATCAAGGTGAAATTCTTGGGTGATACGGGCGCTTATGCTTCGGTGGGCATGAAGGTGTTGGAACGTTCAGCCGGGCATGCGACTGGGGCGTACAATGTGCCGGTGACAGATGTGGAAGCTGTCGCGGTGTATACGAATAATGTGCCTTGCGGTGCCATGCGTGGTTTTGGCGTGAATCAGGCGACGTTTGGTCTGGAGAGTTTGCTGGATGATTTATGTGAACAAGGGGGGTTTGACCGTTGGCAGTTCCGCTATGACAATGCCTTGAAGGATGGCGATATGACTGCTACCAATCAGGTGATTGAGGGCGGGGCTGGTGCGCGGGAAACTTTGCTGGCTGTGAAGGATGCCTTTTACGCGGCGAAATATGCGGGTCTTGCTTGTGGTATCAAGAATACGGGTATCGGCAACGGTATGCCTGATGCTTCGTCGGCGCAAATTACTATTCTTGCTCCTGATAAGGTGCTGGTTGATCATGGCTGGACGGAGATGGGGCAAGGGGTGAATACGATTGCTACGCAGGTTGTGTGTACGGAGACAGGCATTGATCCTAAGTTGATTGAGGTTCGCATTGATACTGCCGCTGAACAGGAAGCGGGCATGACCACTGCGTCACGCGCTACTTCTCTAGTTGGCAATGCTCTCATTGATGCGTGTAAGGAGCTCAAGAAGGATTTAGGCACGAAGTCATTGGCTGATTTGGTGGGCAAAACTTATCGGGGTGAATGGATTGTGGACTGGACGACGAAGCCGGGGGCTTTGGTGGAAAAAGTGTACACGCATTATTCTTATAGCTATGCCACGCAGCTGGTGACGTTGGATGAAAACGGCAAAATTGAGAAAATTACGGCGGCGCACGATGCTGGTAAGATTTTCAACCCGACTTTGTTTGAGGGCCAACTGGAAGGGTCTTTGCACATGGGTTTGGGGTATGCTATCAGTGAGCAAATTGAGATGGAAAACGGCCGTCCTAAATCCACTCGTTTGCGTAAAATGGGAATTCTGCGTGCCAAAGAAACACCTGATATGGAAATTATTGGTGTTGAAGTGCCGGATCCATATGGTCCGTATGGAGCTAAAGGTGTGGGTGAGGTTGGATTGGTGCCCACGGCCGGTGCGGTGGCCAATGCTTTTTACCAGTTTGATGGTATCCGGCGCACCAAGCTGCCGCTGCAGCTGCCCAAAAAGAAACGCACTGTTGTTCCGAAAAGTAAATAGGGGCTGACGATGAAGTAAAATGCGGGATTGCATTATGAGTTAGCTGCGCAAGATGGTCTTGGGTGCATCATTGATGGTGCTGGCGAGGATTGTTTGTATCCATTTGGCTATTTTGGATGTGTAAACTTGCCACGAGCAATAGGCAGGGCTGTTTTTGCTGTTTCAATTTAGAGAGCAAAGAAAAAATATGGCTAAATTCAGACCGATTGTATTTGGTGTTGCTGGGGGAACTGCATCGGGCAAGACGACGGTGGCACATACGATTTTGGAGGCGGTGGGGACATCACAGATCGCCTATTTGCCTCATGATGTTTATTATTGTGATAATCCGAAATTATCTTTTGAGGAACGGGCACAGCAGAATTATGATCATCCCAGTTCATTAGAGAATAAGCTGTTGGCCAATCATATAAAAAGGCTGGTTGCAGGTAAGTCTGTGCAGGTGCCTGTCTATGATTTTACCCATCATCGACGCAAGGAGGAGACGGTGTTGGTGGAGCCAGCGCCTATTATTTTGGTGGAGGGGATTTTGATTTTCACTAAGCGGCGCTTACGTGAATTGATGGATATCAAGGTGTATGTGGATACGGATGCAGATATTCGTTTTATTCGTCGCTTGCGCCGAGATATGGAGGAACGGGGGCGTTCGTTGGAGTCTGTGGTGGCTCAGTATTTAGATACTGTGCGGCCTATGCATTTGAAGTTTGTGGAGCCAAGTAAAGTGTATGCTGATGTGATTATCCCTCGTGGTGGGTGGAATTTTGTGGCGATTGATATGGTTGTTTCTAGGCTGCGGGAATTGCTTCGGGAGCATGGGCAAAGTGTGGGTTAACTCAATGTGTTAGAGAGCAACTGGGTCAGCTCCTGTGCTTGTGCCTGGCGGGAGTATTTTTTGACGGTGACGGAACGGCCGTTTTCCCCATACTTCTCTCGCTTATCATCATCTTGTTTTAACAGCATAAGTGCCTGGCATAAGGCTTTGCTATCTTGTGGGGGGAGGATGAGGCCGGCGTCTGCCTCATGTAAAATGGTTGTGGCTTCACCTGCTGCGCTTAGTATGACAGGGCGTTTGCAAGCCATTGCGTCAAACATTTTACTGGGTAATGCGCCAATTAGCCGCTGACTAATGAGTGGCACGAGTACGACGTCTGCTGCACTTAAATAGCCAGGAATGGCCTGGCGAGGTTGGGAGGGTAGAAAATGGATGTTAGAAAGCTGCATTTCAGCTGCTTTGGCTTGTAATTTTGCTTTTTCTGGCCCGTCACCGATGAGCAGAAAGAAGATGGATGCATCTTGCTGTTCTAATTGGTGTGCGGTGTTTAGCACGCTCTCTAATCCTTGGGCAATGCCGAGTAAGCCAGCATAGCCAACCACAAACTTTTTGTTTAATCCTAATTCGGTGCGCAGTCGATGGCGTTCTGCTGCTGAAAATTGAAATAAATCTGTATTTGCTCCGTTGTGAATGACTTGGAAATGTGATGCTTCAAACCCTCTTGAAACTAGATGGGTTGCCATTTCTTGTGTGGTGACGATGACGCGGCGGGCGCGATGGTAGCATGCTTCTTCTAGTTTTATGGCCAGGCGGATGGCTCGGGGGTTTTTCAGTTCGCCTAAAGCTATAGCTGATTCTGGCCATAAATCGCGGACTTCAAAAAAAAGGGGAAGACGGCGTAGATAGCTAATTAGCAGGGCTGCGCCACCAACAAATAGGGGGGGCGAGGTGGCGTAAATGGCATCATATTTTCCTCTGGCTAAGAATAAACCTGCTAATGTTGCCATTACCATGTAGCTTAAGTAGAAGGCCATGCGACTGCGAAATGATTTGACGGGAGATGCTTTTACCCATACGCGCAAGATGTCAATGCCATCTAATGTTGCCCGCTCGTACCATTTTCCCTGATATTCGGGGGGGATGATGCCGTGTGGATGGTTGGGGAACTCTGCGATCATGGTGACGGAATGACCAGCTTTCAGTAACCCTTGTGCCATCTCATATGCTCTGGTTTGGGTGGCACCAACTTCTGGTGGAAAGTATTGGGAGAGGTATAAAATGCGCATGTTAGGCTGGAAAATATTTGAGTAAGGTGGTGACAATGCGGTCAGCGGTATGGCCGTCCCACAGTTCGGGGATGCTGTGGCTGGTGTCGCTCTTGGCAAGAATGGTTTTGGCTGCGGATATGATTTTTTCGGGATCGGAACCGACGAGTTGGTTTGTGCCTTCTGTTATGGTGATTGGGCGTTCAGTGTTTTCGCGCAATGTTAAACAGGGTATGCTCAAGATTGTGGTTTCTTCTTGAATGCCGCCTGAATCGGTTAACATCATGCGGGCATGCATCATGAGATCGAGGAAGGCAAGATACCCTTGTGGTTCGATGATGTGGATATGGGGGGCAGCGGTGAGCCGTTTGGTGAACTCAAATTCTTCTATTCGTTTTTGGGTTCGTGGGTGGGCAGGAAACAGGATGGGGATGTCTTGTTGGATGGTGATGAGTGCATCTAATATTCTGTTGAAGGTTTGTTTGTTGTCTACGTTTGCTGGCCGATGTAAGGTCAGGAGTGCGTATTCTTTGGCTTTTAAGCTGAATTTTTCGGGTGTGTTTAGGTGTTTAGCTTTGTCGCGGTGCTGGGTTAGGGTGTCGATCATGACGTTGCCAACGAAGAATATTTTGTGGGGCGGGATCCCTTCTTTTTGCAGTAGTTTGTTGGCGTTGCGTGATGTTGTAAATAGCATATCGGCAATGGCGTCTGTGATGAGGCGGTTGATTTCTTCTGGCATTGTTCGGTCAAAGCTGCGTAAGCCAGCTTCGATGTGGACGACGGGAATGTGGCGTTTTGTGGCTGTGATGGCGCAAGCCATGGTTGAGTTGACGTCACCGACGACGAGAACGATGTCGGGTTGTTGGTCTATGAGGATTTTGTCAAATGCTATCATGATGTTGGCGGTTTGTTCGGCGTGGGAGCCTGAGCCGATGCCGAGGTATATGTCTGGTCTCGGTATGCCGAGTTCATCAAAGAAGATTTGTGACATTTGTTGATCGTAATGCTGCCCTGTGTGCAGTAGGATTGGCTCGAGGTTGTGATGCTTTTGCATGGCGGTGATGATGGGGGCGATTTTCATCATGTTGGGACGAGCGCCAACGACGTTGATTATTTTCATGAGGGTATTCCTGTTAAATCTTGATAAATTTGTATGAGTTGTTGTTGTGTTGTGTGGGCATTGTAGGTTTGTTGAGCCGCGAAACGGCCGTTTTTGCCTAATTTTTCGCGTATGGCGGCTGGTTCAAGTTGGCGTATGGCGGCGGCGATGGTGTCTGGTGTGGTGGTGGAGAGCAATATGCCGCAGTTGGTGTTGCCGACCATGCGCCCTAAATCGCCAATGTCGCTGGCGATGATGGGACGGGCGGCGGCCATGGCTTGGGGCAGGGTGTTGGGGGCGTTATAGATTGCACCGGGGTAGTCCTGGCGTAAACAATAGTAGATGATGTCTACTGCCCGGAAGTGAAGGGGTAAATCTTTGTAGGGCAGCCAGCCATGATAGTGGGTGTTGGGGTGTTGGGAAACGGCCGTTTCGACGTCTTTTCGTTGTTGGCCATCACCCCAAAGATGAAATTGGACATGTGGCAGGGAAACGGCCGTTTCAATCAAGGGTAATAATAAGCGGTTTCTTGAAAAGCCTCCAATGTAAGCGACAAGTAAGGTGTCTGGATTTACCCCCCAGGTGCGACGCAGGGCTAAGGCGTCTTCATCGTGAACTTGCAAAAAATCATCAATTTCAGGGTAATTACCTAAAGTGTATGTAGGTGGTGGTTTTGTAAACTCGTCACACAAAATTGAGCTGGCTGTGATGGTAATCTCTGCATGTTGGCGCAGCCATCGTTCCCATTTTACCAAAGCGTGTGTCATAAATTGGGGTAAATAGAGGGACATTAGGGCGGGATAATGTTCATGTGCGTCGTAAATTAAGGCACAATTTGTTTGCTTTTTGAGCTGCCAACCGGCATACAGTGTGTCTAAATCGTGGCAATGCACCACGTCTGGTTTGAGTTTGCGTGCCAGTTTAATTGCTTTGCGCCAAAAACGGGGCAGATAAAAGAGTTGTCGCCACCCAGAGCCATAGCTGGATATGACATCTGTTACCCGAATGATGTTGATCTGGCCATCCCTTTCATTTTGTGGCAGTTCGGCGCAACGATCCCAGCAGATGATGGTAACTTGATAGCCTGCTTCTGTTAGGCCGCGAGCTTCACGCTGTACCCGGGGATCAGGACGGTATGCGTTGGAGAGGAGCATGACAATTTGTTTAGTCATTAGGATGTTACCATTTCATTGAATGCGGTTGCTAATTGGGCAGTCAGATTGCGCCGCGTGTATTGTTGGATTTTATCCCAATCTGGGTCCCAGCTTACGCATTTTGACTGCCATTGATCGTATAATTTTTCAATGGCTTGTGTGATCATATCAATCTCATCAGAGATGGCAATGCCGGTGTTTGTTTCTGCAATTAGTTGTTGGGCTGCGCCGCCTGGGGGCACAATACCTAATATTGGGCGATTGCTGGCAATGTATTCAAACAGTTTTCCACTATGATTGCCGATGTTTTCGGGTGAGGTTGCTAGAATGAGTAAGAAGGCGTTGCTTTGCTGCCGAAATTGGTCTAGTTGTTTATGAGGCATGTAATCGTGTGTGATGAATGGGGGGGCAGAGGGGATGTGCTGTCGTGCATTTTTGCCAATGAACAGCACGCGCAATTTTGAGGCGGGAATGCGATTTGATGCTGTTAATTGTTTGATGGCGGCGACAACTTTGTGGGGACGGCGATTGCGGTAAAAGCTGCCCATGTGGGTTAATGTGAAGTGTGTGGTTGTGGTAGGCGGGTAGGGGTGAATATCTGTATCATCGTATCCGTTTGTTAGCACCATGAATTTCTCGGTGCAGCATCCTAGATTTGCTTGTAGGTCCATGAGCCATGGCTCTGATACGCAAGCGATGCGGTCTGCGGTGGCTAAGACTTGGCGTTCCATGATGCGATTGAGTGTGCGATAGCCGGGGGGATAGGGCAATAGTAAGTTTTTGCTCCAGGGATCGCGGAAATCGGCAAACCAGGGAATTTGAAATTGTTTCCTGGCCCATAATCCTAATAAATGGCTGCTGTAGGGACCGGATGTGGTGTAAATAAGCTGTGGTTTTTCTTCTTTGATAAGACGCGCTACGGTTTTACGGGCTTGATGTGCCCAAAAGCGGGTTGCGTCTGGAAGTTGTAATAAAATGTTTAAGGCTACAGCTGCGCGACGAAGGTGGTATCGTGTTGCTTTGGTTTGCAATCGAGAAATGCTGAATCCTGGCACACGAATGATGGGTGTTTGTGGGGGGATGTCTTTGGCTAATGATGGGTCTTGTACGAGGGAGGCATCAGCTGTTGTGGTGACAACTAATGGCTGCCAGCCGAATTCTGGCAAGTATTTTACAAATTTGAGACTGCGTTGTACGCCTGCCCCTCCATGAGGGGGGAAATTGTAGGCGATAAACAGGATTTTGGGTAGTGTTGTCATGAAATGTATTGGGAAAAGTAAGCTCGTCGCTCGGGCGAGGAGCAGTATTGACAGTTGCAGGAATAGTCGGGGGGAACGGCCGTTTTTAATGTCTCTAACAGTGCTTTATTTCTGGTTAAGATACAGGAGTGTCGTTCAGGGCAATATACATATGGGTATTTATGAATGCCTGGCTCGTATTCTTCTCGATGTGCGTCATGTAAAAAAACAAGGCCGACATCGCCAATCAGATCGTAGGCAACTTCTAAGGCGCTCAATCTGTCCCCGCCATCCACAAATATCAATGAGAAATTTTCTCCGTATGCGTATATCTCTTTCAGATCCCATCCAGGTTTTTTATAAATTACGTTTACCTGATCTGGATCGAATTTGTCTTTATAGGTGTTGTACCATTTTATATCTGTTTCAAATGAGAGTATTTTTGTGTTTGGCGCATGTTGCAAAAAGATTTGCGTGGAGTGTCCAGGCCCGAATTCGATTATTGTGTCTAGGGGAATATGTTTGCAAATCTCGGTTAATGGCGTGACAAATGACACAAATGTTGTGCCACGCTTACTGCTTATCCCGACGAAATTTGCGGCTTTTTTCAAAATATGCTTAATCATCATTATGCTCTCTTTCATGTTTTTAGGAGTGACGATGAAACAAAATACGGAATTGCATCGTCTGTTTCAAGGAATGGTAGGGAAATGCCTTTGTTGTTTTATTTAATTTCTGTTCTTAAGGTGTAGATATGCAGTGGGGAGCTACTCAAGGCGTGAGCTTATCCCCAGCAGATCAAACCTGTTTGTCAGGCTGTTTATTATTTTTTTTGATGGTTATTGTGTGTTTGATAGCACGCAATATATCCCATAAAACTACATATATGCTAAAAAGATGGAATAGCAATTTGTTTGTGTAATATAATTTTTCTTTGATGTAATGTGGATGTTCACGAGCTGTTCCTTTTCCGTGCCAAATCACGCTGTCTTTCTTAAATTGAGCATCATTGAATTTGTTGGGCAAGGCTTGAAACTTGATTTGATCTTGAAGTTGTAAATAGGCAACAAACAATAGTTCTTGATCGGCGTATACGTTCACATGATGTTCAGCCCTGTAGGCCACAATGGGTGAACCTGAATTGATAAATTCGCGTAAAAGTTTATTGTAAGTTTGTGCAAAACGTAATCCTATCTCTGAGGGGCGAACGGCTATAACCCCACTATTAAATTTAGAAGCATGCTTTGTGCCGGCAACGCCAAAATGTTCTAATTCGGGTCGATATTTAACGAGTAGATCAGCTTTTTCTAGTAAGTGGAAAAGCTCTGTTAATGGCTTTCGTATGATGGTGTCGGAATCAAGATATATTGTGGGTTCTCTGGATGTCTCAAGAACTTTTTGTATGGGGATGGAGCGGGCACTGCACATAATTCCCCGCCAATTTTTGACATCGTAAGGCCATGTAACGTGTTCAATGTTTATATGTGGATGCCACGAGTGTATGACGGTATCATATTTTTGGGGAGTGTTAACCAGGAAAAGATGAAAATGTTGTGAAGGTTCGTGTTTTGCACAAGATTTTATGAGTATCTTGGCTTCTTGTAGATATTTCTCGTCACAAGCGGTGAGCAACATAGTAATGGTGTCCTGTTCATGAAAATATGCCTTCCGATTCCTGTTTAAGCGGTTTTGCAGCCAGGTGTTCGGAGGATTATGTTAAGTGCGCGTCTGTCAATAAGTGATGGCGTTGATGGATGCGTTTCAAATGACCTTTACCCTGGAGAGATGGGGCGTAATTTTTAGACGGTCACTATGTTTTTATTTGATCTCTATGCCTGAATAGATTCTCTGTTTTTTGCCGTTGACAGATGCTAATTTGTAAATGCTGTTCTCTTCCATTTGCTTTTGAATGAGTTGTGGGTAAGGGTAATATTTATTGGGATCATAAGGTTGTAGGAAGGGATACACGCTTTTTTGCATGTATAGTTCAGCGGCGGTGTCTATATTGTCGGTATGATATTTTTTTTGCAGAATGCTGCGAATGTAACTATCTAAGGTGGGATAGGTTTTGAAGTCTCCCAATTCGCGCCAGTTGGTGCGTTCTGAGCGATATAGATGGTTGCGATCAGATTTAAGATTACAATGCATCCATAACGGCCGTTTCAGTTCTACTCGAATCATGCGTAAAAAACGATTAAAGGTGGTGCCTTCCCAACGTCCTATCCGTTTAAAGCGAAAACCTGGGAATACTTTGTAAATTCTGAGTGTGGGTTGTGTAACGGGAGGGGGGATATACCGGCCGGGATCATTGGGCGCTAATCCTTGTGGAGGACGTTCCCGCCCCGTATGCCAGAAATCACCACTGACATTGGGTAAAGGTGCTCCGTAGACAGCTGGCCACGGACTGGTATCTTTTAATAAACGTTCCCGAAAATGAGCGATGTTGTATTCTCCATCTGTATAGGCGACGAAATCAGCATCTGCCCGCACGATCCAGCAGTACGAAGATTTAGATAATGCATATTGCCGATTATGGTGTAAATCTGGCAGGTCTGGCACATCATAGAATTTTATTTTTTGAGGATATTTTGCTTGCCATGATTGAATGATTTCTTTGCTACGATCTGTTGAGCCGTTGTCTACAATAATTAGCTCATCACCAAAATCGAGAAACGAGCGTATGCATAGGCCGATTAGGGCTTCTTCGTTTTGGCTGGCAATCAGCACAGAGATTCCATGTTTGCGTTTTGTCATATTGTCCTTGTTTAGGTATGGGTTGGGCGCGGGCGCAGTTTCTGCCAGATAAAAACCCACATTTCTTGTAACTGGTTCCGCTCAAGCAGCAGCAAGATGAGAGCATAGGTTGGGAGGAAAACGGCCGTTTTGACCCCAGCTATCCACCACTCCGAATCCGGGACGATTGATGTGTTCGTTATGAGCAGCGCCAGCCCTGCGCCTAGCGCCAGCCCGATACTTGGTGTTGTGAACAGGCGTGTGAGCGAAAAATCCACATATGTGCGTGCCTTTTGAAACAGCAGCAGGATGCCAGTAGCCAGCATGATATTCACCGCCAGAGCGACGCCAACGATATCGAACGATAGTCCTAAACTATACAAACCACCGACCAAGACCACAAGTTGAGTCATCCGTATATATGATACTATCTCCGGTTTGCCAACTGAAATAAATAAATTGGAAATGGTTCGTCTGATAGGATCAAGCAGTGTGAAGATGAGCATCAGCCGAAATGTATCTGTCATCGGTATCCACTTTTCGCCTAGAAATATCTGAACAAACTCGGGGGCAACCAATGCCATTAGTCCCCCTAACAAAAAACTACTGCGAATCAAAAGGGCGTTGGTGCGAAAAAACGCTTTTGAAAGGTAGCTGCGATTGGTTTTTAGCTCCGCATAGATGCCACCCGCAACCTGGTTCAGGGGTGTTGCCAGCAATTGGCGTGGATACGTGGCAAAGGCATAAGCACGTCCATACAGACCTAGACTGGCTGCCCCAAGATAGTAGCCAGTCCATAGATCATCAATTTTATCTAGCACTTGTATGAGTAAGGTGGCCAACAAATTGCGCTTGCCAAAATGGAGGTAATAGCGAATCACGTCTGGATCCCATGCAAAACGAGGCCGCCATATGGCAGGCGGCCATACGTAGAGGACAAAGAATGTTGTGACTAACGTGACCAAATCTGTGGCGAGTAAAGCGCCAATAGTGGCTCCCATCTTGGCTAAAGCGAGCGAGGCGATGGTAGTTAATAGTGCATTTAATACTTGAAGGGCGGCTAAACGTTTGTGGGCAACCCGGCGAATCAGAATCGCCTTGGGTGCATCGATAACATGCAATCCACCCAATAAGATCATCAGGATGAAGATGGTTTGTTGCACCAATCCTTCGGCAAAAAGCCATGTACCAGTGCCTAACAGGATTGCCCAGATGGATAAGAACAGTATGCGCAGGGAAAAGTAGTTGGCAATGGCTTCTTGCTCGTTTTCCGTTTCTTTGCTCCGGTGAATAAAGGCGCCTAACAAACCAAAAGTGGCAAGGGCTAAACTTAGTGAGACCAGGACGCCGGCAAATCCGTATACGCCGAATGTTTCTACTGGCAGCCAGCGTGCTAACAGGATGGAACGGATTAAAAGGATGGCGATCCGGTTAATGTTGGCGACAATGTTCCAGGAGACAGATTCAATGCTGCGTTTGCCTAAATTCATGCGATAGTTATGCGTTTGGTGCAGGCGTGGCCATAAAACGGCCGTTACCCTTTGTGTGCATCCATAAATAAGTAGTGGAATTGATGGATGCGCTTCAAGTGACCTTTACCCATAAAAAACGGGGATTTTTAGACGGTCACTTTGTGTTGTATTTTAATGATGGATAAGGCATAAGGATAATTCGTTCACCTTTAAAATAATTGTCACCTATACGCCCTCATCCGGCAAATACTGTGGTTTGCCCACCCCAATTTGATGGGATACCATTCAGACATGATTCGTAGTAACTGTTCTGCTCGTTCGTATTGTAGCCCCAGATAAATACAGCTACTACGATCAACTAAACATATTGTGTGATCATCTTTTATTGAAGGAACATCTGTTTTTATGAATTCCAAACTCTCGCAATGGTGTGACGGACTGATAGAGGCTGGTTGGTTAGCGGCCATTATCGCCATTCCTCTTTTTTTTAATATCCACTCCGAACGCGTATTTGAGCCAGATAAAATCACATTACTTCGTTCCATATCGGTTATGATGGTGGTTGCCTGGCTGGTTAAGTTTATCGATCAACAAAACTGGCGACAGCTCAAGAACTGGTTTTTGCTTAAAAGTGAGCATTCTATTTGGCGCATTCCATTTATCTTACCTGTTTTCTTGCTGGCAATCGCTTATCTTATCTCTACGTTGTTCTCGGTAACGCCTGCGGTGAGCTTATGGGGATCATATCAACGGTTGCAAGGCACTTATACCACGTTCTCATATATCGTTGTTTTTGCTTTATTGTCTGTGACGATGCGGCGGCGCGAGCAAGTCAGCCGTTTGGTGACATTCATGATCATTACCAGCATTCCGGTGGCCTTTTACGGTTTGCTGCAACACTTTAGTTTGGATCCATTGCCTTGGGGCGGAGATGTCACCATTCGTGTGGCTGGGCATATGGGCAACGCTATTTTTATTAGCGCCTACTTGATTATGGCGGTGCCGCTCACTTTGGCTCGGATCATTGCTGCCTTTAACAATATTTTGAATGATGAGGAACTCTCCTCAGCTGATGTGTTGCGGGCTTCTATCTATATTTTTACCCTGGCAATTCAACTGATTACTATTTATTGGTCTGGCAGCCGGGGACCCTGGCTTGGATTATTTGTGGGCTTGTTTGCCTTTGTCTTGATTATGTTGGTTGCTGTGCGTAATGCGGCTAAGGGCAGGCGCCGTTTTCGTCTTGGTGATGTGTTAAAGGCGATTGGGCTTGTGCTGTTAGGCATCCTGGTTTCCTATGTGGTGACGTTAACCCTTATTCGTGGCATTAATGCTAACGGCCGTTTTCCTTCGTTGGCTGGTCCCATGGAAACGTTTATTTCATTTATAGTGGCCTTGGGTATGCCGGTGTTGGCGATTTTTGTAATGGCGGCGGCACGGCGTGGATGGCGCTGGTTATGGTTGAGTTGGCTGTTTCTCGCCCTGGTAGGTGGCATTTGGATTGTTGCTTTCAATTTACCAGCGGATATGACAGAATCTTATCTGGAAACGCCGGTGGTTGAAGATGTTGTTAGCACGTTGAATTCGTGGCGTGAGATACCTAGAATTGATCGGTTAGGGCGGATACTGGAAGCAGAAGGGGGCACGGGAAAAGTTCGTACCTTGATTTGGGAGGGGGCATTAGAACTTGTTTTGCCGCATGAACCGTTGGCTTTCCCTGCAGGAGAGATTGATACTTGGAATGCGTTACGGCCGCTAATTGGTTATGGACCAGAGTCGATGTATGTGGCTTATAATCGTTTCTACCGGCCTGAATTAGCCACGGTGGAACAGCGTAACGCTTCACCGGATCGTTCCCATAATGAAACGTTTGATGCTTTGGTGATTACCGGCTTTCTGGGGTTTGTGATTTGGCAGTTTTTGTATGTCAGTGTGTTTTATTATGGCTTCCGCTGGCTAGGGGTTCTCCGGTCGAACCGAGAGCGAAATTTGCTGATTGGTTTGTGGGTGGGAATGGGCTTTCTCATGGCGATTGTGTTTTCGCTTTGGCGAGGTCCTGAGTATCTTGGGGTGGCTTTCCCCTTTGGCAGTATTGGTGGTTTGGTGTTGTATCTGGTTTACTACGCTCTGTTTTCACCGGTACCAGATGAGGAAAGTGATCCTTTTTCGGCTACGCGCTTGCTGATGGTGGCCTTACTGGCTGGGGTGTTGGCGCATTATGTGGAAATTCACTTTGGTATTGCTATCGCTGCCACTCGTCTGTATTTCTTTGCTTTTGTGGGGGTCATGTTGGTGGTTGGCCATCTGCTGCCTGGATTCCAGGAAACGGCCGTTTCGCTACCAACACGCACCAAAAAACGACGTTCAACTCAGTCTGCTCGTGATGTGAAGGATGTGTGGGGGCCTGCGTTCCTGTCCGCTTTCATGTTGGCCTTGATGTTGGGTATCATGGGTTTCACCTTCACCAATTTCTCGCCACCGCCGGGCGTGACCTACAGTTCTGCTTCAGATTTACCTGTCACCGAAATATTTAACCAGTCCTTATTCTCACACCCAGGAAATGATTATGCTGATTCACCGTTTATCTTTTTGATGTTTGTCTTGACATGGGTCTTGGGAACGTTGGTGATTGTGGCGGAAATGGCCAAAAGTGGTGAACTCACTATGCCGGAAGATAACGCTTTGCCTGCTCAAAAAAGGCAGATCATGGGCGCTATCTTTATCGCGTTGGCCTTGCTCTCCTTTGGGTTACGGATTTTTGGTTCCAGGATGATGGAGATGGGGACGACGGGCATGTTAGGTCTCTCCCTGTTGCTGCTGTTGGCTATCTTTTATGCTTATGTGGGCGTGCGCTTGCTCTTAAAGCTGCCCTCAGCACGTTTGTGGGGCGGCATCATGGCGCTGGTCTCGATCATGGTTGCTCTGCCGGTTATTGTGGCTGGTGGCGGTTGGCCTGGATTGGGAACGGCCGTTATCGGGGGCATCCTCCTTTGGCAACTGTGGCAGCCAGATTGGCGCTCTTCACTTCTGCCGACGGGTTTGATTGCCATTGTGTCATTTGCGATAGGCATGACATACACCTTTATTCAGGCAAACATGCTAAAAGCCAGTCTGTTTGTGGTGCCCTTAGCGCCGATAGAAACACAAACTGACATCTTAAATCATCGCGTTTATGAAGCAGGACAATCTGCCAATTTCTTGACCTTGTTCTATCTGTTTCTTTTCATAACGATACTGGCGGGATCTTTTTTCGCTGTTCGTTTCCAGTTAACAAAGGCCAAAGAATCTGGTTCAATAGTGGCGTATGCCAGTTTAGTTGTGGTTGCTCTCCTGGGTATTTTTGTGGTTAGCAGCTCCAATATGGGTGTGATTCAAGCGGATATGATTTACAAACGGGCTAAGCCGTTTGATCAGCAGGCTGGCAGCCAGAATGATCCCGACAAGTGGGATATTGCGATTGCTATTTACAATGAGGCCATTCGTATGGCACCCGCCGAAGATTTTTACTTCTTGTTCTTGGGTCGAGCCTTTTTGGAACGGTCAACGTTAGCGGCAGATCCAGCCGAACAAGATAAGCTGCTTGAAGAAGCACAGGCTCGGTTAATAGAAGCCCAAGATATTAATCCGCTAAACACGGATCATACGGCTAATTTGGCTCGCTTAAACACCCGTTGGGTAGAGCTGAGCAGCAATGAAGCAGATCGTGAAGAACGGTTAATAAATGCCAAACATTATTATCAAGATGCGATGGCTTTAAGTCCGCAAAACTCATTAATTCGCAATGAATATGCCCGTTTGTTATATAGTCTGGATCAAGATTGTGAGGCTGCCCTTGCTGTCTATGATGAGGCCTTAGAGATCGATCCCTATTTCGATGAAATTTACTTTAGCAGAGCTGATACTAGAATTGCCTGTGCTGATCAATCTGAAGATGTTTCCCGAGAAGAGATTGTTGAACAGGCGATTGCAGATTTAGAATCGGGTTTAGCTGTCGGTAAAGGTAATCCGAGAGCCAGGTTACGGGTTGGTCAGCTTTATCAAGATATTGGCCAATACGAAGAGGCTGTCGCTGCGTATGAAGCGACCCGCCAGGAAAATAGTCAGGGCGCCATCCCGGAATGGAACATTGATTATCTCATCGCTACGGCGTATCAAGCCTCTGGTGATATGGATATGGCTGTTCAATATGTGCAAGAAGCGATGACTAAAGCCCCTGACGATGCGGTGGCGCAGTTACAGAATTACATCCAGCAGCTCACCGGGCAGCCAGTCGAACCGATGACGCCCCCCGAATCAGAGGTTGAATCTGGTGCGCAATCAGGAGAACGGCCGTTAGCCTCTCTGCCTCCTGAAGCACGAAATAATTACTTTGATGCCCCGCCGCCGATGATAATCGACACCAACAGAACCTATGATGCCCTCATCACCACTGAGAACGGGCAAATGCGCCTGCGCCTCTTCTCTCAAGAAGCACCGTTGACCGTGAACAATTTTGTGTTCCTGGCCAATCAGGGATTCTATGACGGGGTCACTTTCCATCGTGTGCTAGAAGATTTTATGGCGCAGGGAGGGGATCCCACGGGGATGGGCAACGGTGGCCCTGGCTATCAATTTGTCAATGAAACGGATAATGATCTTAGCTTTGATCGGCCAGGTATTTTAGCTATGGCCAATGCTGGGCCAGATACCAACGGCAGCCAATTCTTCATTACCTTTGCGCCGCAGCCGTATCTGGATGGCGGCTACACTATTTTTGGTGAATTGATTGATGGTGCTGAGGTCTTAAATGCCATTAACCTGCGTGATCCTCAGCAAAACCCAACAACACCAGGCGATACGATTGTGCGTATCGATATTGAAGAGGTAAATGAGTAAGTGTTAGCCGTATTGGTTGTCTTTTTGATAGCGTTAGCGGTAACGGCCGTTTCCATTCCTGGTATTCGCCGTATAGCCATCAGTTTAGGGTTTGTCGATGCTCCTGCCCAACGCAAAATGCACAGCACCCCCATTCCGCTCATGGGTGGTGTTGCCATCTACCTGGGCGCTATTTTGGCAGTTGCCCTCTTTTCCAATCACATCGCCCAATCGATCACTGGCGTCTTCATCGCCTTGAGCATCGTGGCTTTGGTAGGCTTAATCGACGACCGTGTGGGGTTACCCGCTTGGGCAAAACTAGGGGGGCAATTCATCAGTTTCCTGGTGTTGTGCTACTTCGGCATCCATGTACAGTTACCCATTCCAGATAGCGCCAACTATCTTATTACCTTCATTTGGTTGGCAGGCATTAGCAATGCAATTAACTTTTTAGATAACATGGACGGCTTGAGCGCTGGCGTCAGTGCTGTAGCCGCCTCCTTCCTGCTGTTACTGGCCATTTTCAACGAACAAATTCTCGTTTCCGCACTGGCCGCCGCCCTGCTAGGCTCTTGTCTCGGTTTCCTGCGTTACAATTTCAAGCCAGCACAAATCTTCATGGGCGATGCTGGCTCTCTTTTCTTAGGCTACTCCCTGGCAATTCTTGGTTTGCAGCTGCGCTTTCCTGGACAGTCCAACACCATCACTTGGATGGTTCCCGTTCTCATTTTAGGGCTGCCCATATTTGACACCACATTGGTTGTCTTCTCTCGAATCCGACGTGGCGTCAGTCCTAACACAGCAGGCAAAGACCATACCAGTCATCGTCTAGTAGCCCGGGGTTTTGGCCAGCGGGAAGCTGTACTCTTCCTGTATCTCATGGGGGGCGTGTTTGGGTTAGTGGCCTTATTCGTCACCCAGGCCACCGCGCTTGAAGCCTACGCCATTTCCGGCACTGTGGTCGTTGTGGCCCTTTATGCCATTTGGCGTTTGGATAAAAAATAGATGAACATCTCCGCCTTCATATCTGGTCTCAATAGAGCCCGCTATCAATATATCAACAGCCCCTGCCGCCAACCTGACATTGTATGGGGTCGCCAGCCAGGAATATCACCGTAAATCTAGTAAATTTTTAATCCTCTAGGCTATAATCAATTCATGGATACCAAACAAATACTGGTTGTTGACGATGAGATCATTGTTTGTAATACGATCCGTGCTTACCTTGAAGCAGAAGGCTTCAACGTGCAGACAGCAACTGATGGGATAACGGGTCTTAAAAAGATCAAAGATAATCAATTTGCTCTTATCATTCTCGATGTCATGCTTCCAGAGCTAGATGGATTTGAGGCGTTGCGTCAGTTGCGGCAGTTCTCAGATGTCTACGTGTTGATGCTAACAGCCAAAGGAGATGAATTCGATAAAGTTGTCGGTTTAAAATTAGGCGCAGACGATTACTTAACCAAACCATTTAGCCCCAGAGAATTAGTGGCGAGGGTTCAAGCTATTTTGAGGCGAGGGCGGACAACCATTTCCCATGAGGTACAGTTGCTAAAATTTTCACAACTAACCATTGATCTTGCTGCACAAGTCGTCAAAAAAAGTGGCGTCACAGTTGACCTTACATCTACCGAATTCAGCTTACTAACTGCTCTCATACGTCATCGGGGGCGCGTATTGAGTAGAGAGCAATTGATTGAACTCATTTGGGGCTACGATTACTTCGGTGATGCTCGGGTGATTGACACACATATCCGCCGACTACGTGGCAAAATAGAAGATGATTCAGCCGACCCCACATACATCATTACAGTGCGTGGTTCTGGTTATCGTTTTGATGGGTGAGTACGATGATAAAAAATGTGTTTCGCCGTATTGAATGGTTAATCGTCATCTCCTACCTTCTAATCGTGGTGATCGAAATCATCATTTTACGCAGCCTCAGCGGCTCCCCCGAAGCCAACATCATTCGCTACCTGACATTTTTTGGCACAGTCTTATTCAGTTTTATCATTGTGCGGCAGCAAATTGTGAAACCGATCCAAGAGATGCGAGCTGCAAGCCTGCAAGTTGCCAAAGGAGATTATGAGCATCAACTACCCAGCTACAACAATCTCGAATTAAACGAACTTGCGCATGCATTTAATGAAATGACCGCAACCATCGCCCAAAGTGAGCAAAGGCGCGTTGAGTTAATTGGCGATGTGGCCCATGAGTTACGGACGCCATTGAACAACATAAAAATAACATTGGAAGGACTGATCGATGAGGTCATTGTGGCCGAACCCACAACATTTTTCGATATGCAGCGAGAAATCAGCCGCCTACAACGTCTGATTTCACAGTTAGAAGAACTCTCACGCGCTGAAAGCGATCAAATTATTCTTGACAAACAACCCATCGCCATAAACAGCTTGCTGCACAGCATCGTCGATAGGTTAGCCATCCAGTTTGAGGATAAAGGGGTTCATTTAGAGCTGAATGTTCCAGCCGATTTTCCGCCAATTCAGCTCGATAGTGACCGCATCACACAGGTTGCTACCAACATCATCGGAAACGCTCTTCAATATACGCCTCAAGGCGGGCATGTAGAGGTTTCAGCCGAATACAACGCCAACCACGCCACCATTACTGTAAAAGATAGCGGCATAGGACTTAGTGCCGACGATTTAACACGTATTTTTGAACGCTTCTATCGTGTCGATAAATCTCGGCACCGTAGTAGTGGTGGCAACGGCATTGGCCTAACCATTGCCAAGCATCTCGTGCAAGCACATGGTGGACGCATTTGGGCCAGTAGTTTAGGGCGCGAACAGGGTACAACCATTAGCTTTACACTTCCCCGCAAGGCAAATTGACACACAATTGACACATACGCTTCAAAGAATCGTCACATAACTGCGCTATTCTATCTTCAAGCATTGTGAGTACAATGCTGCAAAAATTCTACCTAAGAGGAAACTATGATAGATAGCATTATTGTGTCGCCCGTGACACACATGATTGTGGGGACAATTGTCCTCCTAACCAACCTATTTTTTTTGTTTGTCGTTGGCCGTTTAGCCTGGAAAAAACATACTCTTTCGCCCTTGGCAAACGCCACATTTATTCTTTTTCAATTGGCTCTGATCACTCAAACCCTTGTCGGTATCAAATTATTAGACCAGGGGCTGGGCGTTCTCCAGCTTTACATTCACTATCTTGGTGGAGCAGCTTCACTAGCATTTTGTCTGCTGTATTATTGGCTGCCAACAAGAGATGAGCTTAAGCAAAGCCGTCGCCTGGCAGTAGTCGCCGTCGCTTCGTTCCTGTTTGTGTTTCTCACCTTTGTTGTGGGCAGTATAGCAGATGTCAGTCTGGATTCGGCTGAATCACCTCAACCCATCACCCAAATCACTTCCCTCACAGGCGACCCCGTGCGCGGTAAAACACTCTATGATGCCTATGGCGCCGGCGCACATGGCATAAGTGGCGAGGGTGTAGCTGGTTTGGGAACATCATTGAATAATGCCAACCAATTTATAGCCGACCATACAGATGCAGAACTAGTCCACTTCTTGCGTACAGGTAGGGATCCTAACGACCCCGACAATGTGTCTGGCACGTTGATGCCACCCAATGGCGGCATTCCCAATGCAACAGACCAAGACCTGTATGATATTGTCGCTTATTTGCGCACGTTGTAACTCAGGAGACTAAAATCATGTCTACAGTTCTGGTTTTTGCCATTATCTGCATGGTAACAGCGTTAATAGGCTATTCAATTGGTGTATGGAGCGAGAAACTAGCTGGTATTCTCCAAGGATGGCATCTTGTTTTCTTCTGGATTGGCCTTGCTTTCGATACGATTGGGACAGCATTAATGGGGCGAATTGCTGACACCTTTTCACTCAACATGCACAGCGCCCTCGGTGGGCTTGCTGTCATATTGATGTTGGTCCACGCTGTTTGGGCAACTGTCATTATCACCCGCAACGATGTACATGCAGCCACCAACTTTCATCAGTTGAGTATCTTTGTCTGGCTGGTTTGGCTCATTCCCTTTGGCTCTGGCTTACTTCTTGCCATGGGCTAGGTTGATCTGATCCGATAAAGTGGACACCAAGAAAGGGTATACTATGACCCAGGAGGTGCCCGATGACACGACGAACATACACGAAAGAATGCAAGTAAGAAGCGGTTCAGTTGTCGTACGACAGCAACAGCAGTGTTGTCCAAGTAGCGGATGACGCTTATTATGCAACCACGCTGATGAATAGATGAGTTGTACATTAAATTGTTGATTTTGCTGTTTCAAAACTATTGACACATTCCTATTAGCCTGAGTAACAATTATCAAAGCCTTTACCGCAATACAGAACTTTAGTTTGGCAGTGAATATTGGCAGCTAATGACCTTTACCTTTACTCAATCGCTTCACTTCATGTTCAAAATCACTAACAAAGATTTGGTCTTGGATGACACGGAATCTTTTATACCGTTCATGTGCCAACTTCTTGGCTACTTCATGTGACACTTTGCCCGTATTTGTCAATACATCATACTCATTGAAGCGCAAAAAAGCATCTAGTTTTTCTACCCAGTCTGTCATTTTCATCGGAATCCGACGTGC
>PDQY01000016.1 GCA_002746795.1 Chloroflexota bacterium
ACGGTGCCAGCAGCATTGAGCGCACCCACCAATCTGACATGACCAATGCCATGATTGTGCTTTCTGATGGCATGGATACTCGCAGTTATCGTTATGGTTTTAATACGAGTCTGGTAGAATATGCCCAAGGCAACAATACCACTATTTTCACTATCGGATATGGTGGTGATGCCGATGAAGAAGTATTATCCACACTGGCACTTGTGGGAAATGGCAATTATTATCCAGCTGACGAGGCCAGTATCCAAACCATTTACGACGAAATGTCGGCCGCCTTTGGAGGCAGTGTCGGTGTCGGACGGTAAACAAATGACGCCCCCACTCCAGGCATTCCCCTGGTAACAAAGAGAGGCCTGCACCAGTTGGCGTTAAGGACTGACGATGAAATAAAACACGGAATGGCGTCGCCAGTTTCAAAAAACGATAAGGAAACAACTTCGTCGTCTTATTTATTTCCGTTCCTAAAAATCTTGCTGCGAGAAACGAGAAATTGATGACCATCAGCTCACTGCTCACAAAACCCACACTTTTGTTAAATAAGCAGAAAGCCATCGACAATATTAAAAAGATGCTCACCAAGGCAAACCAGAGTGAGGTATGCTTCCGCCCCCATTTTAAAACACACCAGTCAGCAGAAATTGGCGAGTGGTTCCGCGAATTGGGCGTCAAGAAAATCACCGTATCCTCCATTGACATGGCTCAATATTTTGCCGACCACGGCTGGCAGGACATTACCATCGCCTTCCCCATCAATCTGCGCCAATTATCTGAAATCAATCAACTGGCTGCCAAAATCAAGCTCAACTTGCTGGTTGCTTCAGTAGAAGCCACAGAACGATTGGTCTCAGACATCACTTCGCCTGTCCATGTTTGGCTAAAAATTGACGTGGGCTACCATCGCACTGGTCTGGATTGGCAAGATTATGAGGGCATAACGGCCGTTGCCCACATCATTGCCCGCACCCCTACCCTCAAACTCGCCGGACTGCTCACCCACGCCGGACAAAGTTACCAAGCCCGGAACCGCGAGGAAGCGTTAGAAGTATACAACACCGCTTTATACCGCCTCCAGGCT
Source organism: Chloroflexota bacterium (assembly GCA_002746795.1). Lineage (GTDB taxonomy): Bacteria > Chloroflexota > Anaerolineae > Promineifilales > Promineifilaceae. The sequence goes on from PDQY01000016.1 coordinate 1,076, forward strand.
GGTCAGGCTTCATTACGGAATCGTGGCATAGAAACAGCCCTCTCAATCGGCGATACCCCCACTTGCAGCCTTGTCCATTCTTTTGACGGTGTCGATGAAATTCGTCCTGGCAATTTTGTGTTCTATGATTTAATGCAAGCACAAATCGGCGCCTGCACGTTCAATGATATTGCCATTGCTGTCGCTTGCCCGGTGATCGCCAAACATCGAGAACGTGGTCAAATCATCCTCTACGGTGGCGCAGTCCACTTCTCCAAAGAACAACTCTGGCGCAAAGATGGAACACCCTGCTACGGCCGTTTAGCCCGCATGACCCATGATGGGTGGGAAGCCCTCTCAGATGCCAGCCACATCACCGCCTTAACGCAAGAACATGGCATTGCCCAGGTAGAGCCCTACCTCCTCAATCGCGTGCAAATCGGCGACTACCTCATCGTCCTCCCCGTCCACGCTTGCCTCACAGCCAACTTGCTCAAACGCTATCTCACACTCGATGGCCAATGGGTTGAGATGATGCAATAGCACAGGCAAACAGCCACAGGCACAAGTCAGAAAACCAGATGACAACCTGACTATCCCCCTAAAAGATTAGACAGGGGCACAAAAGCGGCGTTCCTTGACAATCAAGAAACGCCGCCTTCGCGTTGGGAGGGTGAGGAAGAGGATAGGTTGAGGGGACCAGCACCCGTCGGCACTGGCTTAAAAGAGGAAAATCAAGAAGAGGATATAGAGTAAATCGGGTCGTATGTTTGCCCAAGTATAATAGCACGGATGTTCTAACTTGTCAAGGGATTAGGCACCCAATTTTCAAATTCATTGAGCAGTCGAGTGAGCAAAGGCATCCCCCGTTCTCGCTTCTCGAATCCAACGCACCAGAATGAAAACGGCCGTTCCCATCATCAGCATCGACACCATCCCACTGACCACAAAACCACCCAGTTCCATCACCACCGGTCCCGCCAACGCCCCCACCGTGCGTCCCGTCAGCATCGCCGCCATGACCATCGACATCACCACCGTCCGCTGCTCAGGCACTAATTCAGTCATGAGAGGCATGCCGCCCACCACCGTAATCTCAAAAGTCATAAACAAGGCAAACAGAGCGATGAGCGCCGTCGTCAAACTGCCATGAGTGAAAGGCAAAATGAAATAAAGCAGCGCATTCACAACGCCAGTGGTGATAATCACAGGACGCTTACCAAAACGGTCCACAGACCAGCCAGCAAACGCTTCGCCAGCAATCTCCGAGCCGCCAATAATGGCTGAAGCAAATCCCAAAGTCGCCAACGTCAGGCCAAAGCTCGTCTCCATCCAATCCCCATACACAATAAACAAGAACTCATTCGCCATCATCACCAGAGCAATGTAAAAGAACGCCGCCCAAATCACGCGATATGTTCTCACCACGCGCAGCGTATCACGTAGCCTGACCCCCTGAGTCTGGACGGTGCCCAGTCTGGGCAGCATACGCCACAAAAGCACAGCAGCCAACAAAGAAAGCAGCGCCAGCCAGAAAAATGGAGCCGACCACCCCCACAGATGAATAGCAAAACCCACACCAGGCGCCCCCATGATCAACGCCAATGACCAAGCAAATTCGGTGACAGATAAAGCTTTACCCCGCTGCGCATACGGCACAGCATCCCCCACATAAGCTTGCATCGAGGGATCAAAGCTTACTTTTGCCAACGCCAACAGCACCATCGCCACAGCAAATGTCCACAAAGAAGGATAAACCACCACCACCGCACACCCCACAGCAAACAACAGCAACGAGCCCATCATCACCGCTTTGCGCCCAAAACGCACCGACAGCGGACTAGAGACAAGACTAAAGATACCCGCAACGTTGCGCATGGCGACGATTTGGTAAACGGCCGTTAAGGGAACCCCCAATCCCCGAGCCAACGCAGGCGCAAAGGGATACACCATACGCAGGCCACTGTTCAAAAACAGGCGACCAATCGTAAGGGCAACAAGCTGCCAACCAAATCGGGGAACCTTCTTCTCACTCACAGAGGGAAGTGTAACGGAGTTAGCTGCACAAACCAACCTCCCCACACCTCGTGACAATGACTCAAATCCACCCCCGCCACGCATAAACCACCATGCCCACATACTCCTTCAACATCACCGTGGTCACATACAGATTGTGGGCATCTGGTATCCAGTGAAAAACCTGCTCAATAGGTTTCGCATCAAACAAAAACTGCCAATCCGCCTCCGTCACGCGGAAGTCTGTCGGGGCAGGAATCACCTCAAAGCCCTGCGCTTCAAACAAGCGCACCGAACGGGGCATATGCGCCGCCGACGTCACCAGCAAAATCTTATTGAGGCCAACCCTATCCATTATTTCCCGCGCGTAAAGCGCATTTTCATAAGTGTTCCGCGACTCTTCTTCCAATAAAAAGGCTTCCTCTGGCACATTAAGCATCATCATCAACTCAGCCATACTTTGCGCCTCAGTGGTCACACCAGCATCTGGCCCCAACCAAGGGACAACCCCACCACTGAGCAAAACCGTATCCGCGTACCCCTGATTGTAGAGCCACGCCCCATAAATCATACGATCCCCAGCTTGATTCACTTCCGGTAACGGCCGTGGCGAGGATTGAAAATTCACACCACCACCTAACACCACAATAGCCTCAGCCTCCGGCAGCGGCTCCGCCGGTAAATATTGCCATTCCAAAGAGCGCGTTATCGTATAAGCCACCCAACGTGTGCTGCTCAACCAGAGCAGCAAAAACGCCACAATCAACACCAACCGTGACCAACGCCACCGTCGGTGTTTTCGGCTCAAGAGCAAGCCCCCAATAATAAGCGCCAAAACTAAGCCAACTGGATAAATAAATGGGGGTAAGAGTTTTGAGAAATATACAAACATAGCTTCCTAAACTATCCTAGAATTTTGCAAAAGTTTTGAACTTCCAGAAAACTGCTGGTATCCTTAACAGGTTTTTACTCGGAGATCCTTCATGAAAATTGCGGTTTTATCAGACATCCACGGCAACTACCCTGCTTTACAAACTGTTGCCGAAGACATCGAGCAGTGGCAGCCTGATCTTGTTGTCGTAGATGGCGACATCATCAATCGTGGACCACTTTCAGCTGACTGCTTGCACTTTGTGCAAAGCAAAATGCGCACCCATAACTGGCGTGCTGTCCAGGGCAATCACGAAGAATTCGTTATCGCCTGTGGAGAAACAGAAGCCATTCACGAAAAGCTAGATTTTGAACTACGCCGCTTCGCTTATTGGACATATCAACAACTAAATGGCAGCCATGGTGAAATAGAACTCTTAAAAGCATTGCCTGATAAATTTAGCTGGTTTGCCAAAGATGGCAGCGAATTTCGGGTGGTTCATGCCTCCATGAAAAACAATCGAGATGGCATTATCAAACAGAGCAGTGATAAAAAGTTATTAGAGCAGATTGCGCCAGTGCCATCCGTTTTTGTCACCGCACATACTCATCGCGCTTTTATTCGCCGTTTCAATGATTCGCTAGTTGTAAATGTAGGTGCTGTGGGCTCTCCGTTTGATGGCGACCGTCGCGCCAGCTACGGCCGTTTTACCTGGAGCCGTGCGGGTTGGCAGGCAGAACTCAGACGGTTAAACTACGACACAGCCCAAACTGAGCGAGATTACGTCGAATCTGGCTTCCTGGCCGAAGCAGGGCCATTGACACAACTCATGCTCGTGGAGCTACGCCGGGCGGGCGGGCTCCTCCATCGCTGGGCTATCCGCTACCAGGATGCCGTTGTTGCCGGTGAAATCGATATCGCCGACAGTGTACGCGAACTTTTAAAGGACGAAGACCTGCAACCCTACCTGGGTGCGCCAGGCTGGACATTATAAAACTATGACATTATCAACACCACAACCAATTCTCTACGATTCACATATGCACACACCACTCTGCAAACATGCCAAAGGGGAACCTGAAGCATATGCCATGATCGCAGAAAAGCGCAATCTGAAAGGCATCATCATCACCTGCCACAATCCTGGTCCCACACCCGATTTTTCGGCTCAGGTACGCATGTCTATGAACCAACTAGACGATTACATCGCCATGGTGGAACGCGCACGGCAAACCTGGGCTGGGCGTGTAGATGTTCGCCTCGGTTTAGAATGTGACTATATACCAGGATTAGAGCCATTTTTAGAAACGCTGCTCCGTCAGGCTGATTTTCACCACATTTTAGGCTCAATACATCCTTCCCTAAACTACTACAAAAATACGTTCATGAAAGGGGACGATTTTGCATTTCAACAATTGTATTTTGAACATCTAGCTCAATCAGCAGAATCAGGCTTGTTTGACACACTCTCTCATCCTGATTTGGTTAAAAATATGTTTCCCGCCACCTGGCAGGTAGACTCCCTGCTTGATGATATTCGCCGCAGCCTGGATCGCATTGCCAAAACTGATGCAGCCATGGAACTCAATACATCTGGTTTAAACAAGCGGATCCGCGAAATGAATCCCAACCCCACCATGTTGGCTGAAATGCAACAGCGTGGCATTCCAGTGGTACTCGGCTCAGATTCTCATGAGCCAGGTCGGGTAGCAGCCAACTTTGAGGATGCCTTGACCTTGTTGGAAAGCGTAGGCTACACACACGTCAGCTTTTTCTTAAATCGAGAACGGCAAGAAGTTGAGATTGATAAAGCTCGTTCAAGTTTAACGCCTGCTTAATCGGCTGGCAAGGGATGAACAACAACTCGGCCTGCTTCACAATCTCACCAGGCTGATACATCATGATAGACTTCCAGCATTGCCTGGCGGTCGAGTGCCTGAAGAACTCACCTCATTGCTTGACAAAGACACAAACCTGTCAGCGGCAAAGGGCTCGGTGCGTCACTTTTTTAACTCAGAATTCTATTATGGTGAAATTCTCCATTACAAGGCGGCTCCTTTCATTGAAACCAAATAAGGCAGAAAAATACAGTTGCCAGTAGGGAAAATGTGACGGTGTGTTTCTTCATTTGATACCACTGACTTATTTTTGCTTATCCCCTCGGATTATGCTAAAAAAGAAACACGCTTGCAAGTTTCGTACTGATGCCGCAATTTATCACGCGAAACCCACCCATGCTGCGGTATTCTCTGTTCAATTTGTTCATTAATGCGAAGTTGCACTCGCTATATAAGTTGCTTGATTGACCCATTTGTGTCCACGAGGAGGATTCAATGACTGTAGATACCATTCTGCACCGCTTGCATGAAAACGGCCGTTCCCGAGCAAATGTCCCCGCTTATTACATCCGTACCCGAGACCACTGGGTACCCACAACCTGGAAAGAATACCTTGAAGAAGTTCGTCAAGCCGCTAAAGCGCTGGTGGCTCTAGGCTTTAAAAAAGGGCAAGGGGTTTGCATTTTAGGCTTCAACCGACCAGAATGGTCGATCCTTGACCTGGGGGGACTCCTGGCTGGCGGGCATGCCACTGGCATCTACACCTCCAACTCTCCCCAAGAAGTACAATACATTGTTCACCATTCCGAAGCGACATTTGTCCTCGTAGAAAATGAAGCCCAATGGCAAAAAATCAACGAAGTACGGGAGCAGCTTCCAAAACTCAAGCATGTCATCCTCATGAAAGGAGCCAATGTAGACGATGAACTGGTGTTGGACTGGGAATCGTTCATGGCAGTGGGCAACGATGTCAGCGATGAAGAAATCGACAAACGCCTCAACAGCCTCGAACCAGGCCAACTAGCTCAACTCATCTACACGTCTGGCACCACCGGGCCGCCCAAAGGCGTCATGCTGTCACACAACAACATCGCCTGGACAGCCAAAATGGCCATCGATTTATTAGGCATCACAGCTTCAGATTACACCGTCTCTTACTTGCCGCTCTCCCATATTGCGGAACAAATGTTTACCATTCATGCGGCCATTACTGCGGTCTACCAAGTTTACTACGCGCAGTTTCCCCCAGCGGAACACCTCAACAACAATTTCAAAGAAGTTCAGCCCACCCTGGTTTTCGGGGTTCCCCGCGTGTGGGAACGCTTCTGCGATGGGGTGAAAGCCAGCATGGCAGAAGCCACCGGTGCCAAAGCAAAAATTGCCAATTGGGCTTTGGGTGTTGGCGCCGAAGCCGCCAAATTAACACACCAGGGCAAAGAACCGACCGGCTTGCTGAAAATACAGCACAATCTGGCCGAAAAGCTCGTCTTTTCAAAAGTAAAAGAAGGATTGGGACTTAACCGCGCCAAGTTCTGCATCACAGCTGCAGCCCCCATTTCGCCTGACATCATCAAATTTTTCAACAGTGTCAATATTCCGATGTTTGAATTGTACGGTCAATCAGAAGATTGCGGCCCCACAACAACCAATCTGCCCCACGCTAACAAAGTTGGCACGGTGGGGCGAAAGATGCCTGGCAGTCAGGTGCTGCTCGACGAAGATGGTGAAATCATGGTGGAAGGGCCTCATGTCTTCCAAGGCTACTTCAAAGATCCAGCAGCCACAGAAGCAGCTCTCTACGGCGGCCGTTTACACTCTGGCGATTTAGGCCAGTTTGATGAAGATGGTTATCTCACCATCGTGGGACGTAAGAAGGAAATCATCATCACCTCTGGGGGAAAGAACATCGCCCCCAAGAACATTGAAGCTGCCTTGAAAAATATACCGCTGGTCTCCCAAGCCGTGGTCATTGGCGAAAAACGACGTTACATCACCGCGCTTATCACCCTCGATCCGGTCAGCACCACCCAATTTGCCAACAAAAATAACATTACCGGCACTGTCCATGACGACCCCAAGCTCATCGCTTTCATGCAAAAAAACATTGATGAGAAGGTCAATCCCTTGTTTGCCCGGGTGGAACAGGTACGAGATTTCCGTATTTTGCCACGCGACTTTACTGTGGAAGAAGGCGAATTGACGCCTACCCTAAAAATTAAACGCCGTATCATCAATGAACATTTTGAAGGTGAAATTGAGTCGATGTATGAGGGGGGATAGGCAGTGAGCAGTGAGCGGCATAACCTGCCATCGCTCACTGCCCCCCGTTTACCAAAGCCTAAATCATTGAGGCCATAATCAGGCGCAAATCTTCTGCATCGAAGATGTATTGCTCGTGGCAAAAGTGACAATCCACAACTGCTTCACCTTCTGTCTCCAGCAGATTTTGCAAGCCATCTTTGCCCAGGTTGATCAGCGCCTTTTCAGAACGTTCACGGCTGCAAGCACATTTAAAGCGCAACGGCCGTTTCTCCAGTTTCTCATACGCTATGCCCGCAAACAACTCAGCCAATATCGCTTCTGGCGACTTCCCTCCCGCCAACATGACCTCCAGCGGGGGCAAATCTTGCATACGTTCGATGAATTGACGGATGATACTCACATCATTGGGCGGCATTGCTTGAATCAGCACACCACCAGACACTTGCAAACGGCCGTTTTCCGCCAACACTTCAGCAATCACCACCAGAGATGGGGTCTGCTCCGATTGATTGAGGTAGTACGTGAAGTCACCGTCAAAAGTGCTGCTGATCAGAGGCACAACGCCTTCCGGCATCTCTTTCAGCTTCACATCCTTCACAACAGACAGCGAACCCAGCACACCCAGAGCATTCACAATGTCTGCCTTACCATCAACCAGCGGTAAATCCACCTCAGGATGAACCACGTAACCGCGAATCCGCCCATACGCATCCGCTTCCGCGATAGCTTTGCCCACAGGACCGTCCCCTTCAAATTTAAGCGCCACGCGCTGTCCCACTTTGAGCAGCGCCCCAGCCAAAATCCCACTCGTCAAGGTGCGTTCGAGGACAACGGTTGTCGTCGGTGTGGTTTCATGCCGCGCGGCAGCTTCATTCGCCAGGTGAGTCGTCACACAAGCAAGGCCACGCACCCCCGTTTCTTTTGCAATAATTCTGATAAGATAATCTTCCATAGCCAATCTTTCTCCACATTCGGCTCCAAAAACTACGTTTCAGCCACACCCTGCCCTAGTTTCGCAAAATACACCCCGGCTGACAAGGGCATCACCAACAAGCATGTGCGTCAGATTTTCAGCCACTCATTCATAGCTAAACAACCGCCTAAAAATTAGTTCCCGTTTTTCCTGGATAAAGGTCACTTGCCACGCATCCACCAGTTCCATAACTCATTTATGGATGCGCACGCATCTGCCAATCTCCCTTCAAAAATGAGTACAAAGCCAAATCGTGAAACCCTCCCCCCCAGTAACCATACTCCCGCATCAAACCTTCGTTTTGGAAACCCAGTTTTTCCAACAGTTGGCTAGATGGCTTATTTTGGGGCATGACAAAGGCTTCCAGGCGGTTCATTTGCATAGTGGTGAAAGCATACTGGAGAACGGCCGTTAACGCTTCAAACATAATCCCCTGCCGCCAATAACGCCTGGCCAGATCGTAGCCCAAAGCTGCATTAAAAAAGCGCGGCTTCCAGTTCATAATCCCAACAGTACCCAGCAGCCAATCATCATCTTTAAAAGTAATGCCCCAGCGAATGGCACGTCGTTTCCTGAAATTTTGTTGGTAAACGTGAATACGCTCCACCGCCTGGTCAATACTGGTGTATGGTTCCAGACCATAGTAACGCGTGACCTGCTCATCGCCCAATATCTCGAAAACGGCCGTTACATCCCCAGAACACACCATGCGCAGCCGCAGCCGCTCAGTTTCTAAAACTGGAAACTCGGCAAAAATATCATTAAGATTAACCATTTTTTCAATATAGAGTGAGAAGTCAGAAAAACGCCTGATTCTTACCCTGATCCCATCGTTTTGCAGAAAATAATGAGTTTTGCGTAACAGCATCCATTATACGGCGAAACGGCCGTTTCCCCATTCCCAGTTTCCGCTATAATTGATCCCGTTCAAAAAAGCCCACAAACTTATTAAAAACTGGGATCGCTTGCATGTCGGACAATTCATCCTTCATCATTCATCCTTCAGAATTCAAAAGGACGGTGACACATGAGTAAACTATTCGACCACTTCGGCGCCCGCGCCAAACTGCCGGGAACCGACTACCACTACTATCGCCTAGACAAATTGGGCGATGTCAGTCGGCTTCCCTTTTCCATCAAGGTTTTACTTGAAGCCTTGCTGCGCACCTGTGATGGCTACGAAGTGATGCCCGAAGATGTAGAAAAACTGGCAAAATGGAACGCCGCCGCTCCCGTCAAAGAGGAACTCCCCTTCAAACCTGGTCGCGTCATTTTACAAGACTTCACCGGCGTTCCTGCCGTAGTTGACCTGGCAGCATTACGCTCAGCCATGGCTCGTCTGGGCGGCGACCCCAAGAAAATCAACCCACAAGTGCCAGTTGACCTCGTCATCGACCATTCAGTGCAAGTAGATCAGTTTGGCTCCAAAGCAGCTCTCTTCTTCAATGTGGAACGTGAATTCGTGCGCAATCGTGAACGGTACGAGTTCCTCAAATGGGGTCGGGACGCCTTCGAGAATTTCCGCGTCGTGCCCCCAGCCACCGGCATCGTCCACCAGGTCAATCTGGAATATCTAGCCTCCGTCGTCATGGAAAAAGCAGAAGGGGACGACAAAGTCGCCTTCCCCGACAGCCTGGTAGGCACCGACTCCCACACCACCATGATCAACGGTTTGGGCGTAGTCGCCTGGGGGGTAGGCGGCATTGAAGCAGAAGCAGTCATGCTCGGACAGCCCATTTACATGCTCACACCAGATGTCATCGGCGTGAAACTAACTGGCAGCTTGCCCGAAGGAGCCACCGCTACCGACTTAGTGCTAGTCGTGACAGAAATGCTGCGCCAAAAGGGAGTCGTGGGCAAATTTGTAGAGTTCTACGGCCCTGGCTTAAGCAACATGACCCTTGCCGACCGCGCCACCATCGCCAATATGTGCCCTGAATATGGCGCTACGGTCGGCTTCTTCCCGGTGGATGCAGAAACACTCCACTACATGCGCAGCACCGGTCGTTCCGAAGAGCAAGTGCAGCTTGTGGAAACTTACACCAAAGCGCAAGGCCTCTTCCGCACCGACGACATGGCAGACCCGCTCTACACAGACACTGTTGAGCTTGATTTAGGCACGGTGCAACCCAGTCTGGCCGGCCCCAAACGTCCGCAAGACCGCATCACCCTGGCAGATATGAAAGAGCAGTACACGAAAACACTGTTGGCGCCAGTGGGTCCGCAAGGCATTGGTTTGCAAGAAGAGGATTTAGGCAAAACGGCCGTTGTCGCTGCCGCAAACGGCACACCTGAATCAGAAATCTCGCACGGCTCCGTCGTCATTGCAGCGATCACCTCCTGCACCAACACCTCTAATCCCAGTGTGATGCTCGGCGCCGGTTTAGTTGCCAAGAAAGCCGTCGAAAAGGGGTTGAGCGTCAAACCATACGTCAAAACCAGTTTAGCGCCCGGTTCTCGCGTGGTAGAAGATTATCTGCACAAAGCAGAACTCATCGAGCCGCTAGAAGCTCTCGGCTTCCACATCGTTGGCTTTGGCTGCACCACCTGCATCGGCAACTCCGGTCCGCTGCCCGAACCCGTGGCCAATGCCATTGTGGCTGGGGATATTGTGGCCTCTGCTGTTTTGAGCGGCAACCGCAACTTTGAAGGACGCGTCAGTCCGCTGACCAAGACCAACTACCTGGCTTCTCCGCCGCTCGTTGTGGCCTACGCCCTGGCTGGCACCACTGACATCGACCTCGTCAATGACCCCATCGGCACTGACCCGGCAGGCAACGATGTCTTCTTGCGTGACATCTGGCCGACCAGCGCCGAAATCCAAGAAACGGTGGCGGCTTCCCTGTCGCCAGAAATGTTCAATGAGCAGTATGGCAATGTGTGGGATGGCAGCGACGAATGGAACGCTATCCCCACCAGCGGCGGCGAACTGTACGATTGGAACGACGAATCGACCTACATCCAGGAACCGCCGTTCTTCACTGAACTCACCGCCGATGTCAATCCCATCACCAATATCGAAGAGGCTCGTGTTCTGGTTAAAGCTGGCGACTCTGTGACCACTGACCACATTTCCCCAGCTGGTGTGATTGCCAAAGAAAGCCCGGCTGGTCAATTTTTATTGGAGCGAGACGTTGACCCGCTGTATTTCAACTCCTACGGCTCCCGGCGCGGCAACGACCGCATTATGACACGCGGCACTTTCGCCAATGTGCGTATGCGTAACTTGATGGCTCCTGGCACTGAAGGTGGCTGGACAACCTATCTGCCCACCAACGAGGTGATGACGATGTTTGAAGCCTCGCTGCGCTACAAGGAAAGTGGCACGCCGCTAGTCATTCTCACGGGTAAGGATTACGGCATGGGCAGTTCCCGAGACTGGGCGGCAAAGGGTGTTTACCTCCTGGGCGTGAAGATGGTGATTGCGGAAAGCTACGAGCGCATCCATCGCAGCAACCTGGTGGGTATGGGCGTGCTGCCGCTGCAATACAAAGAGGGGGAAACGGCCGTTTCGCTTGGTCTAGATGGCACAGAGGTTTTCTCCACCGTCAATCTCACTGACGATGTGAAACCTGGTCAAGAGATCGGTATCAAAGCAGTCAAAGCCGATGGCACAGTCATCACGTTTGCTACGCTCTGCCGCATTGATACTCCTGTGGAAGTGGATTACTATCGCAATGGGGGTATTTTGCATACGGTTTTGCGGAATTTCCTCAAAAAGTAACGATTGGCGATTGAAGCAGGTCAGCCTGTCTCTGGGAGATGGCTGACCTGTTAAGGACGTTCTGCAAACCAACGGCGCACCAATTCCACTCGAAAACGATAGCCACCATCCACAGCTTCGATTAACTCCCGATGCTGGAGGGCAACCAGAGCTTCTTCTAAGGCCATGAGGCTGGGCACATAGGCCACTAACATGGCACGCGGTGTGATTTCTGCTTCACCATAACCAGACATAACGCGCAAAATCTCCCGCTCGACGTGGCTTACTTGATTCTGCTCGATGTCGGCGAAGAAGAAACTGCCATGCTGGAGTGCTTCGGGAACGGCCGTTTTCACATCATCTGTGGTCGCTAATCGTCGGTTTGCCGGGGCTTGTTCATTTTTGAGGGCTACAATCTCAGCGCACAAAAGCTGCACTAAAAAAGGATGCCCGTTGGTCAGAGCCACGACTTGTTGGGCAGCGGCTGGTTCATAACGCAAAGAAAAATCTTGCACCGGATGTTCTACCAGCTGCAAGGTTTCCAGTTCGCTCAGGAAACCAATATGCACCACTTGCACATTGATCAGGTAACTGGACCAGCGCTGAAATTCATCGAGGGTGTGTGAGCCAGACAGCATCACTTTAAAACGAGGTCGATGTTGGATTAGGTGACGGAACATGCCCAAGATGGGTGCTTCTTCTAAACGGCCGTTGTCTAACGCCTGAGCCAGCACTTCAAACTCATCCAACATCAACAAGGCCAAATTAGGCGATAATGCTGCCTCCACTGCATCTAACCACTCATCAAATTGTGAAAAGGGATCCATGGCCAGCTCTTCCCTGGTTAAAGAGGGCAGCACAATCTCTCGCTGCCTGGCTGAACGGTGCATACTACGCGCTAAATTGTAGAGAAAGCCCGCTTCGTTTTTGCTTCGTGACGCTGGTCCCTGCAAATCTATAAACAGCGGAATAATGGTGCTGGGCAGCAGGCGCCCCAGGTTGTTGAGCAAGGAGGTCTTGCCCACTCTGCGCTGCCCATAAAGCAGTAAAGGGGGGCGACGACGATCCAGGAGCAGCTGCTCGATGCGGTTGCTGATTTCAGCCCGTCCAATGAAGATTTCTTGCTGCTCGGTGAGCGGCACACCAATGATGTATGGGCTGTCGATTTCCTGGCGCAGTTCGGCTTCGTCTATGAGATGTTGGCTATGGGCTGAGATGATTTGCCGCCAGCTGGCCGCAATGGGTCGGAATCGTTCTGCGTAACGCTCATTGCTGCGCGTTAGTTCTCGTAACAGTGCATCCAGCCTATCTTCTAAAGTGTGGAAGGCCAGCCGTTGGTTGTAGGCACTTTCCTGCCGTAAGGCTGCATCCACATCCTGGCTGACCCGGCTAAAGCTGCGCAGTAAGGCGCTGGCTGGCCCTTCTAATTCTCCGGCAGCTATTTGGGCAGGCACTGCCGCAATGGCTTTGACATCCTGGCATTGCGCAAATTGGCGGGCGTCCATCTCAATTTGAGCGGCCTGGGCTGCCCACCGTTGTCGCCCACTGCTAATGGCATCCATAACGGCCGTTCCCAGGCGTGGATCATGCTCTAACAACAAAACAAGGTAGGTATCTAAACCAAGCAAGGGCAACCGCTGCAATTCATCCCAAAAAACAGAATGCCAGCGAATCAATGACGAACGCTGTTGGCTCAAACGACGCTCATCCAGGCGAAACAACAAAAAGTTCCAGGCAGCGACCAACGGGTAAAAAACGACGGGGCGCCACCACCCTAAAGTCAGTCCCAGCAAAACCCCGGCAAAGGTAAACAACAAAACTGGACCAAGCGGCTGATCTGCGGTGATTAACAGGAATAGACCACTGCTGCTGCCCAAGGCGCCGGCCAAAGCGCCCGCCCAGGAACCAGAAATCCGTTCAGCCACCACATAGGGCAAGGCGAACAAAGCGGCAATCACAGCGCCAAAACTGGTGCCACTGAGGAAACTACCAAGGGGTGATTCTGCAAATGAAACAAATGAAACCACAGAGATAAGCCAGACCAATATCACCATGAAACCCAGCAACACACCCCAAAAGATACCTCTTCGCCAACTATGGGTACGCCAACTCATAGCCAAGGCAAAAGGCAGGCCTAAAACAAGACCAGCTACCCAAGAACCTGTGGCGGCTCCCATCGACACCCCACCGATAATACCCACCAAAATGCCGATGATGATCCCAGAGATTTGGCGCAGCAAGGAATATGATGAACGAAAATCAGTCTCATAACCATTTAAGCCTAAAACCACACCATAAGCTAACCCACCGCCTAAGCCACCTGCTAGTCCAATGACGGTGCTGAGAACCAGGTCATACGAAAGTGTTAAGCTCGTGGCGAGAAAGGGCAGTTGTTCGCCCAGGATCAAGCCAGCTGTCACGCCAATGACGCTGCTCCCCGCCAGACCGATCAAAATACTGACGGCCATGTTACCAGAAACGGCCGTGGCCGCACTTAACACCAAACCCACGGCCAGCCCCACAATCACCCCCAAAATAATCGTCGTCAATGAAGCCCCAATCAACCACAACCCCAGCATAATCAAGACGCCTCCCAATATTGGCCATGCCAGGTGCAGCATGATCAAGATTCGCCAAAATCGTGCTTGTTTTAGCTGATTGGCCGTCAGTTCTGCCAAACAGAAATTTGTTGAGAGACTGGGATCCACATGGGTGATGGTATCTTGCCAGGCTGAAGGATGAAAGAACAGCCAAAATAACAGGCGAAAGCTGCCCACGAGAATATTGCCCGGAGGGCCAGGCACACCAAAAGAAATATCAGCATCTGGTTGAGGGGAGCCTTGAGTCATACGACGCTATCTTTTAAGTAAGCAAAAGGGGAAATTTGCTCAATTGCTTCCTGCCGCCACTGCTCCCCTGAGGCTGCCTCTTCTAAGGATAAGAGGCGTTCACGACACAAAATTTGCAGGAGGATCGGCCACCTGCCACTTTCTTCTAAAATCCAAGCGACATCCTCTTCCGCAAAAGGGGTGGGGGCGCTGTTGATTAAGGACAACGCTTCTGCATCACGCAGTGGCCCCAATGTGGCTGCATACCCAAAAATATTAAAAAACGGGGAACCCATGCCGCTTTGTTGTGCTAGTTTTTCTGGTGCTTCTGCTCCTGCTAAAATAAAAGCGAGTTTCCCCCCTACCTGATTCGTAGCTAAAGAACGCAAACTCTCCCAAAATTCTTCGTCAAGTTCCGGGTAACGCTGTAATGCCACGCCAATTTCATCCATCAAGATAACAGTGGGCGTGTGCAGGTCATCACTGACCACATCCATGAAATGCTCAAGATCACAAGGTTCAGGCTGGGGCAGCTGCATCTGCGCCAGTAAAAATGACAACAGTTGTGAGCGCACCCCCAAGCGTGCATCTTGAAAATCTACAAATATCCAGTTATGGGGCTGGCTTCTCAAAAGGTCTGCACTGGCATGCTTTAAATAATGAAGCAATGAGGTTTTTCCGCTGCGCCTGGGACCAATAATGGCTGCATTTTGCATGGGTAGGTAGCGCACCAGGTTGATGATTCGTTTTATCTCTTTTTCTCGCCCAAAGAAGCCAGCAGGATGGGTGATTGGCGGGCCTGCTAAAAATGGGGGGAGGGAAGCAGACACTGGTTTGGCGATACCTGTTTTAGGCGCAGGCCGAGAATACAAGGCATTATTTCGGATCTGTTCAAGGAGAACGGCCGTTTCCGTTGTAGGTTCCACCCCCATTTCAGCCAGCACCTTGACCAGTGATTCATACTGCATCAAAGCGGCGCTGCGCTGCCCCTGTTTCGCCAACAAAATCATCATCAAACGATGACATTCCTCATTAGCCGGATCCAGAGCAAGCCAGCGACGGGCATAATCAATCCCTTCGTCATACCGTTGTTGTTCATCCAACAGAATGACCAACTTGCCGCACACCTCAATCACATTCTGTCGCAGAGCTTCTCTTTGCTGAAACAGCCACGCTTCAAACATAGGTGCTTGGCGCACAAACAAATCCGCCAAAAAATCCCCTCGATACAAAGCAACTGCTTGTTCAAGAGACGCCACATCATTTTGTTGTCGCAGCCAATGAAAGCGATCCACATCCAGCCAATGGTCACAATCTTTCACAAAACAGATTGACTGATGCGAAATTTCAAAAAAATCTCCCAAATCCTGACGTAGCTTCATCACCACGCCCCTCAGATTTCGGCGAGCATCTGCCTCTGGCAGTTCCCCCCACAACAACCCTGCCAAAAATTGCCTGGATTGCACCCGACCCGTTACCGCTAGATAGGCTAACAACGCTTGTCCCTTCGCTGATACCAAAACCAACGATTTATCGCCTAAATCCACGTGTAGACTACCTAAACAAGCTAACTTTAGTACTTTTGTCATGGCTAGTTTCTTGTCCCAATCCTAAAACAAACGATAAATAAACGGTAAATAAACAGCAGATTGGCATCACCCTGGTAAACTTTAACGAGAAGTTATTTACCAATTTGGCAATATGTACCTTGAGATATTTATAACGATCAATGATTCACCCTAATACTATTTCTATGGCCATCTCAAACTAGATAAACAGTTCACCACATCACTCATCGAACCCAACCAAGTGACCGTCTAAAAATTACTCCCCGTTTTTCATGGGTAAAGGTCACTTGAAGCGCCCCTATCAATTCCGTCACTTATGTATGGATGCGCACTAATCTATCATGATTTGAGAAAAATAGGAATAATTACTTATACGCCATCATAGGTTATGATCAGCAAATGCATACAATATAAGTTAGAATTACCCAACATCAGCGTCTAGAAAAAAACGGAACCAAAATGAGACTATTCAAAAAACAATCACGGACAAAAGGTCAGGCACTTGTAGAATTTGCAATCATCGCCGCCGCCTTGCTCATGATCATTTTCTTGATTATTGAAGCTGCTCGCATCTTGTGGGCATGGGGAACAGTGCAAAACGCGGCTCGTGCTGGGGCAAGGTATGCCATCACCGGAGGCTTTGAACGGGACTGCTCTACTCAAGATATTCCCAAATATTCTGATCTATGTGCAGACATCGACTTGCGCCGCCCTGCCTCTGTAATCAACAAAGCTCACCAAAATCTTGCTGGGCTGCCCTTGAATGAAGACGTAACAAGTGTTTTTGAAGATAATGAATATTACTCGATTGAAGTATTTGGTGTCGATGTACTGGGGCAGCTTAAAGGCTCCTTTCTGCCCGCACCCTATGGTCCAGAACCATTTGCTGGTGCACCTAACAGACCCGTTATCGTCCGGGTAACGTACAGAGTCCCCATCATCACCCCATTCTTTAGCCCCATCTTGTCCTCCATCCCCGTATTTGGGCAAACCACCTTATATAACGAGGCTTTTGGCCAATTAGGGGGCACAGGACAAAGTGCAGGGGCACCACCTCCAGTACCACCTCTACCTACCCCTGGGGTTACACCATCCCCCACCCCCACATCTACGCCTGGGGCTACACCGTCAAATACACCTACCCCAGAATCTACCATACCAAACACACCAGTACCCTCTGTCGACCCCAATAGTTCTGGGCAGCCAACATTGGTAGGAACAATAACACGCGAGGAAGATTTCCGTGATACAGAGTACACAACTTTGCACTTTCCGAAGTTTGACTCTCTAGTAAGGGGATGCAGGTAGCGCCTTGCTACATGCGATATTACCCATTACCAGTGCCAATACTGGACATACAATTCGGGTGGTACATCCAGATGGAACATTCGCTGACATCATTGTCCAAGGGGGCACAGATACCCCCACACCTACTGCTACCAACACAGGAATACCGACTGCAGCAATAACGCCTACCAGCGCAGCTACAGCAACCCCAACCCCACGTGGGCCGTTCATTTCAGTATTGCCTAGTAGTTGTGCCCTGGCACCAACCACAGAAATCTTTGTTAGCGGGGTCAACTGGCCAGATGACGAGGATATTTTTATCTACGTGAACGGCCGACTGCGTGAACAAATTCTATCAACCACACATCACGGTACATTTACAAAACAGTGGGTTGAAGCAATTGATGATGGGGACACCTATCAGGTACTGGCAGTGGCAAGTGGTGGGGCTGAAGATTCACACACATTTGTAGTACCTTGTGCAGATATTACCCCGACACCCGTTACGTCCACCCCTACCAATACACCAATTCCTGCTGACCTGATCATTGGCAATCCAGTTATGATCAGTACGCCACCCATTGTTGAATATCTACCGGTACAATTCCAGGTACCTATCACCAATGATGGTGAAGTGGATGTTAATTCACAATTCTTTGTGGATATTTTCATCGATCCCCCCACTATTTATCCTGACCATATCCCCATCCCACCTCATCCTGCCTACTCTGCTGTTGGGTCTCTATCAGGTGGCAGCTCAAAGGTAATCACCATTACATCTGAGCTTGGGTTTACAGGCGGCGCTACAGATCGTTCTGTGTATAGCATGGTTGATTCCCTGCAAGATGTTATAGAAAGTAGTGAAACAAACAATATCTCTGAGGTATTAAACGTGGTCGTCACGCCAGCTGACCCCCCTGAACCCACGCCAACGCCGGATGGGTTTGACACAATCAGTGGTCGTGTCCGCTTCTTAATCAGCAGCTGGATCCCACAACAGCGTGCGCAAGTCTATCTCATCAATAACACCACGGTTGAGACGGTATCTTCCGCTATTACTAATGAATCAGGATATTTTGAATTTAATAATATCTCTGACAATGCTGATGGCTATAGAGCGGTTGCCTGTTTCGCCATTGAAGGGGTCGTTTACGTGGGCAGCATCCCTGTGGTACACCCACCGAATAGCTTTGCATCAATCTTTATGACTTCCCCGGAAGCAGCTTGCCCTGTGAATAATTAGGGTAAGCTAAAGTGAGGAGAATAGTTGTGATCACAAATCGTTCCGTTCGATTCTTGATAAGAGTGATGGTTTTGCTTCTTGTCTCCTGTGCAATCTTTCTAGCATATGGCCGTTCAATGGCAAAACCGAATGAACCCCTTGAAGTTTCAGATGCATGGGACAACCCACATTACAAAATATCTAACTCCGTACATGGCGCTCGCAAACCAGTTATTCGAGCCTCCTCAGTCAGTGACCGAATTTTATTGGTCTATGATCATTGGACTGCGTCTGGAGGCGAAGGGAATAAGGATCCATATTATTCAATATCTACCAATAACGGAGAGTCATGGCCGGCCGGAGCAGCCATTGTGGAAACGCCAGATGGCTCAAACCAGACCGTAGGCATTTTGGACAATAACGATACGGCCTGGGCTCTTTGGGTTGAACATGCACCACTATTATTTTCAATTGCTTATACATCAAAAACAGAAAATGGTAATTGGGCAACTGTCGATAAGATAGATGAGATTAACACCAGTGATGGCATCTTGTTTGATCCAGATATAACGGTTGATGATCATAACACGGTTCATGTGGTCTGGTCTCGGCAAGTCTTTTCAACATTGCAGCATAACATTTATTATGCTTATCGGGCTCAAGGTGATGCTGATTTCAGTAACCCTATTCTAATCCAGGCTTCATTACCCAACTCAAGAGAACCATCTATTGCTGTTAGTTCCTCTGGAAAGTTGTATATCGTCTGGGAAGAAGCGGTTGCTGGGGGTGGCGCTGAAATCAGGCTTTCGGCGGGCACTATCTCTGGGGGTAGCTTTGTGGTGGATCCCAATTTGGAATATGTCAAATTATCTCCTGATGCTTTGTCTGAAGTTGTGCTGCCACAAGTAAGTATTCACGATAACCGTATGCGAGTTTCTTATACCAATAATTTAAGCCTGGAATATCAAGGTGTATATTTTGGCAGTTGTGAATTGCCATGCTATGGATTTGATGCTAATGATTTCCGTTCTGTATCTGGTTTGGTGAGTGTCAATGGCAATGATCCCACTAATTTAGTTTCAGATATGGCTTACGCTACTGGCAGAAAGGCAACCTTTATCTTTTATCATGGCGCACAAAACCCGAGTGCCAACGAAGCGATTTTAGGCACAACTTCTTGCCAGGGATGGGCAGGAGGATATTCGAATGTAGCCACGGATCCAGGGGCATATCGGGCAATTGAACCGAGTATTACCATCACAGGAAATGAAATTCATTTGGCTTATGATCGTGTTAGCAGCAGTCCTTCTGGTTTTGACCACCAAATTTACGTGACGAAGAGTGAACTGGACTGCTCCAATCTCGTTTATTTACCTGTGGTAAACCGGAAATAGCCAAGAAATAGCTATGAATAAACTTGAGTGGGTCTTAGGTGGTATATTGGTTGTCCTGTTGATTATTGTGGCAGGTTTAGCTATTTCATTATGGATCCAACCCAATGTAACCACAAATGAGGCAGTCGACATTGCGCCTACACCAATTTATGAAGGTGAAACGGCGATGGCGGCCATGGTTGCCGCAGACGAAAAAGCACGAGCATGGCAGCCCGATGCTAAGTTACACAAGGCATCGGCTACCTGGATGCAAGGCGTTGATATCAACAGCCTGAACAGTGGTGCTTCTGCCTGGGATTTTACTTATTATTCGCCTAGCAGCCGGTCTTTGGCATCTATGAGCGTTACAGAAGATATGGTTAGCTCGATTCTTCCAGGAGCGGACCAGGTTGAGTTAAACCCTTTAGATGTGGCTGGCGGCTGGAAGATTGACAGCCCAGGTGCTGTTAGGATTTTGATGGAGGCAGGTGGACGAGCTTTTGTAGAGCGCGAGGGCACTGTGGCTATGGTGATGACATTAACGACAGACAGTGATAACGGCCGTTTAGAATGGCTCCTTTCTCTCTTCTCCCCTCGGACTGAAAACTCCTTCTCCATCAGGCTAGACGCTGCATCAGGTGATATTCTAGAAATGATTGAAGCACCTTAAGTGCGCCTCTATAAATAAGTAACAGCATTAATGGAGGCGCTTCCTAAGAAACGGAAATAATCGGTGAAAAATATGTCTTTACCCAAAATAAAGCTAAAAATATCGGAGAGCGGGCAAAGCTTAGTAGAATTTGCGCTTATTTTACCCATACTCATCATCATATTGGCAGGCACAGTAGAGGTTGCCAATATTTTGGTCACAAAAAATCGAGTAGAAACTGCGGCACGAGCCGCCGCTCGCCATGCTTCAAATGGTGGCGACAACAGTCACATCGTCGTCCTAAACTCTGTTACCCAAACGTTGAACCTCGAAAGCGGATTCTGGGACATATGGACTATCGAGGCAACCACAAATGCTGATGGTACCGGCTTCGATCCAGGTAGTTGGGTTGTCAACCATATCTATGGGTTAGGACATACATCTAGTTTTACCCAAGTTGCTAACCGAATCTCTGAGGACTGTTTATCCGACTGTATTTCCACTGACATCATTGAGGAACTGCAAGGCAACGCACAAGCCAATATCGATACCAACATTGCCCAAAGGATTAACATTGTGGGGGTGTTTGTTATTCATGATATCGAATCCATTTTAGGGCTGAATGTCATACCAGCCTACCAAGGCTTCACGTCTGTGGAGGGGCTAGGGGTGATGCGCATGGCCAGCCAATCAATTGTAGACACCACCGAAGGTTGTACAGTTGCTTTTCCCATTGGTGTGACAAACGGTATCCGCTCTATCGACCAGGCAACCTTTGACTCCATCCAAAGTCAATTGGACTCGCCAAACCCACCAATGAATTATTACAGCTTTTCTTATCATAACCCCAACATCCCCCTTGAAAATGCTACGGATGGTGATATTTATTATTATCATTTCGATACTCCGCTTCAAGCAATATGGCTGAGTTGGAACCAATACCTCTCCCCTGCAAACAACAACTTAAGTGCCAGTTTAGCGTGGCCAGGGAACACATCTGATTATAACGACTGTGCTCCTGAAGGCTGCACTGGACCTCCTGGTTATTATATACAGGATGAATCCAATCATGTTTGGGGGTTTGCAGAAGTAGGGGATACAGAAGATCGGGATCTCGGTGTAAATGACCGTGTTGCCGCAAATGTTGGGGCTTCAATCAGTAATGGTGCAGTCACTAACGCATTAAGTAACCATGTCATCAGTAACAGAGCGCTCAGGCTTCCTGTGTTGGCTACAGACTTCCGTATCGATTATGCGGGCGCTTATCCTTATGTTGAAGTTCAAGATTTCGTTATTATGCGCATCCGTGGTTATAGCACAAGTGAAAATTGGTTGTTATTGGAATTTGTAAGGTTTGATCACTCTTGTGGACAAGAATAGCACAGTGCAAGCGTCCGCATACACGATTCATATACGATAAGGTAATTCTATGCATATCCAAACAAAACAAACGAAAAACCATAACGACAAAGAATCTGGTCAAAGCATTGTCCTGATTGCTTTATTGATCGTTGGTCTGCTCGCTTTTGTCGGTCTGGCTGTTGATGTGGGGCTTATCTTTGCCCGGTCTGCTGAGTTGAATAAGGCCGTTGATGCCGCTGCCCTGGCCGCTGTCACAGAAGTTATTGAAGTAACTGATTTGCGTGCAGCAGAAACCAAAGCAGCTCAATTTTTAAATAGCAACCTGCCCGTGAGTTCTTCCCTGACATCTGCCACAGACCCCGCAGTCGTTACCTTCGACCAAGCAGCTCGAGTCAATGACTTGGGTGAAGTTCGGTACGCCGTTACAGCCACCTGGCCTATCGAGCTTTATTTCTTGAAGGTAATTGGTCTGGAAGATTATATGTTGAGAAGCAATGCCACAGCTGCCTATTTCCCCATTACTGACATTTATGCCAGTCGTCGGGTGGATGGTGCTTTAACAACATCAAACCAGGCGGTGTTTGGCCCGAACAGCTGTAGTTATATGGGAGATCCCTACTCACCTTTAAATCCAGGATGGGGTACACCAGAAGAGCGCGCCGAATTCTTAGGGTTATATACCTATCGCTATCGGATATTGGTACCTGGCGACTATATGGACAGGCATAGTGAGCTGCGGGTGGAATTGTTTGATCCTGACTCGATCAATAAACTAAATAATAATGGCAACCGCTATGTAGATACCGTTGCTCATACAGAAGCCTGGATTGCAAATGGCGGAGAGCCTGTGGAAACGCTTGCCTGTAGAAGCGCAAATATTAACCCATGTTTGATCGACACAAGTGAAACAAGTATCGGCTTACCTCTAGACTCTGTCAACCCCTGGTGGTTTGTACGCATCGATGAAAATCGTAGGGGAAATGGCAGTGGTACTGGCTGTGGCGGCCCTGGTGCTTATACCCCCTCATTTAATACACAAACGCGGTATGAGCTTTCATACTTTGCCCAAAACAGTGATGGCACTATCGTGCAAATTCCCATCTCCCGGTATACCGGACAAGTTGGTGATGGCGTGCGTGACAATGGCGAACACCAAACTGATTTGCAGTGGGTGTCACCTGGAGCTCCTCAGATTTATGATCAACCAGCCCCTGTGCCGGCTGAGTTTGGTAGTTTCCAGTTTAATTTGAATGATTTAACCAGTATTTTGCAAGATGCTGAAACTGGTCATATGTATATTTACCTGGATGTAACGGCCGTTTCGGGCGCATCAGAAAACGGCTTTGAAGTGTGGGCAGGTCCCCCTGATTATTTAAACACGATTTCAAGTAATGTAAACACGCGCAATGTTCAGATCGTAAATAACCCCAGTAGTCATAGTTCAGATGGTGTTGCTGTATTCGGTATGGGGAACCTGCCCATGAACTCTAACTTTACCAATCCAGTTAACATCCCTCTCATTTACGTACCACCCGAATATGCAGGCAGAAACATCTTTGTAACTTTATTTGATAGTGACTCTGGTGCCAGTCCGCCGATCACATTCTCTTATGACTCTATCGCCACATCAGATTGGAGTATGACCTTTGGCAACAACCCTAACACACATCCAGATCGTACCCCAGAATACGATACCACTGGCCGGTGCATCATTGGTTCTTGCCAGGATTCTTGGGTCTCGCCAGCTTATCGGCTGCCGGTGCCCACCTATGATGAAGCTCAATGTGCCGCCACTGGCAGCCAAGATGTTTGTACCCCTTTCTTTGGCGGCCGTTTAGTGGCTAATTATCGTGGTGGACAAGATGATACTTACGGTTGGTCCATCCGGTTAGCTGCGCCACCCTACCTGGTTGAATAATTCTTCCGTTAGAATATCTATAAATTTTAAAAGAGACACTTCATGCGAAGCGTCTCTTTTTTATTACAAGACACAGCGCAAGCCAATACAGTAAATCGATCATGGGCTTGACCAACACCCCGCAAAAATCCCCTGCGCCTCCCCCCCATTTTACACAAAATTCAGACCCTACACAGGACAAATGGGGCATGTGCGAAAGGCGCTTTATCGTCATAGAATTAGGGCGAATTTATTACTTTTATTGTTAAGGATTAGTCACTATGTATTCAAGAAAAGGTTTCTCCCGTATGAAGTCTGAAAAAGGGCAAGGTTTGACAGAATATGCACTCATACTCATGCTTGCAGGGCTGGTTGCATATGGTGCCGTCCGCCTACTTGAGCCATCGATTGAAGATGTCTTTCAGAGATTTGTACGCAATGCCCCTGTGGCACCGCCAGCGTTAATCGCTTACACTCCACCGCCAACGCCATCACCCACGGCTGGCTCTGGGACGGCAACAGCCACACCACCACCAACTGATGAACCGACACCATTACCATTCAGTACACCCGCTGCCACAAGCACCGCGGAACCAACAGCCATAAACACAGTAACAGCAACGGCAACACCTGACTCTGGTTATAGAGAATACCGTTACGTGCGTGTTATTGCTGAATCTGAGGTGAATGGGCATTCATTTGCATCCATGGCTGAAATGGGTCTGAGAGATGGCTACAACAACGAGATTGACCGCACCGATTGGAGTGTTCACTATGTCAGCAGTCAAGAGACTGATGGTGGATATTATGCCCGCAATGTGTTTGATGGCAATACTAACACCATGTGGCATACAGAATGGAGAAACACGCTGCCATCACATCCCCATGATCTACAAATCGATCTGGGCGCACTCTACAACTTATCCTCTTTCCAATATCTGCCACGGCAGATTGGCACGAACGGGCGTATTGCCAATTACCGCTTCTGCGCCAGTGTTGATGGCACATCTTGGGAATTACTCACGTCTGGCACGTTCTCAAATTCGGCATCACAACAAAGCGCCTCTTTCACGCCTCCAACAGATTATGACACAATGCCTGATTGTCCATTAGATACCACACCAGCAGAAACGCCTACACCGGTACAGACCAGTACATCTGTGCCTACTCCTCCCCCTACCACCACAAGTACCCCCACTCCTGATCCAGGTGCGGTATCTTGTCGTTTGGCAGTTGGCAAAACGGCCGTTTCCTCCTCCAATGAAAGCGGCAATCTGAATGCGGGCAAAGCTGTTGATGACGACTTGAGTACTCGCTGGTCCAGCTCTTACAATGACAACGAATGGATTTATGTGGATTTAGGCGCTCGTTATGATATTTCTCGGGTCATTATCAACTGGGAAGATGCTTATGGCCGTGATTATCGCATCCAGGTATCAGATAATAGTGCGCAGTGGACCACATTACGAGGCATCCGTGGGAGCAATGGGGGCAGAGATGACATTCAAGATCTGGATGGCACCGGTCGCTTTGTGAGGATGAGAGGTTTGCATAGAGGTACCGAATGGGGTTACTCCATCTGGGAATTTGAAGTTTGTGGCACGCCACACAGCCAGACCACCCTGATTGATGCTGACTTTGAAAACAATACCGATGGGTTCAGCTATCAAGACGACACATTCTACAACACCGATGAAGGCTATTACGCCCGAGGAAATCACGCAAACAATCATGGCTATACCGGCGATGGTTTACGTATCCGTTTAGGTGGCCGTAATGATAGTGATATCTATGGTATGTCTGGTGGGTATCAAACATCATTCAATATGCCTGACAGCGGCACAGTAGACGTTAGCTTTTACTATTCCCTCTATATGCCAAATGCTTATGAATGGGATGAATGTAGTGAAGTCCTTGTCTCTATCGACGATCAATTGTATGGCAATGGCAACCATGATTACGTGTCCCGCAATTGTGATGGTGTCAACGCGAATTGGCGGCAATTCTCTTTCACCAGCGACAATTTAGCTGCTGGCGCCCATACGCTTACCATTGGTGGCTATAATAACCAGAAAACCACTTCTGATGAAATGACAAGAATCTGGTTTGATGATGTGCTTGTAGAAATCTCAAACTAAGTGACCGTCCAAGAATTAGTCCCCGTTTTTCAAGGGTAAAGGGCACTTGAAGCGCATCCATCAATTTCATAACTTATTGATGGGTGCGCCCTGCCCTGACAGGCATTCAGCTAAGAATGATCGCCCGTTACTCAAGAACGGCCGTTTCGCCACCACCAGGCACCGACAAACACAACGCCCAGCAATCCCAAGGTGCCTATCAAGTAGGTTGACTGGTTGCGGTCAGCAGGCGCATCATCATTTGCTGCGCTCACAGACGTATCAAATTCAGGCGTTACCGCCTCCGCCAGCACAACAGGTGTAAATGACGGGATCATCGTCGCGGTGGGAGATGGCGTGACAGCAGCGGTTGCGGTGGGAGATGGCGTGGCGGCAGCAGTCGCTGTGGGGGATGGTTCCGGAATATCCGTGGGCACGGCCGTTTCTGTTGCAGTGGGCACCTCCGTAGGCAAAGAAATAACCGACACAGTTGGCGTAACCAACACAGAGGGCGTCGGTGTGATAGTCGGGGTGCCGATAGAAGCAGGCGCATCAGGGATACGCTCATCCCCTACGCCCTCCTCAATCAAAAACAGAGGAGCACCACCCATGAAACACTCTTCATAACAAACCGCACCGGCCAAATCAAGGATATAAAACCCATCCTCTGGCTCAATCACCGTCTCATTGCCCAGATAATCTGCGAGAACGGCCGTTTCAGCCATCGCTGGAATTTTCGCCGTCACCGCCTCCTCATGCCGCGCCCACAACACACGCACTGCACTATCAGGCTTCTTAAACTTCACCACAAAATAATCAGAAAACTGCTGCCGACGCACCGGAAACTCAAAACCGCTCAAATATTTAATCGTAGCTTGATACGCATAAAAAGCAGGCCGTTTACTAAAATCATGGGGTCGGATCAAGCCCCAAGACTCCTCCCCTGAGCCGATATTCACATCCACCAACTTATAGATACCCACATGGGACGCCCCCGCCGCAAATCCCAACGCCGTTGCCTGCACCGCGTACCATGCCTGCTGCTCCAAATCAACCGGGAACCAGGCCACCTCCACCGGCCATTCAGGATCCATACTTGGTCTGGCATTGGTCTCATTGACCCACACCTCCTTTGGCGGGTTGATGCCCGCTTCCACCTGGGCATTAAACGCATTCCCCACAATGTGCGGCACACTCTCTGGCCTAAAATAAATATGGAGCGTAATCACATCAAAATAATAATCATTTTCTGCCGCCCCCGGATCCTCCAGCACCAAATTCAAGAAATCGCGCAGGTAGCCCGGATCATGCCAATAAGTCATGCCGCCCAGATGGATAGTAGCCTCCGCATCAACTGCCTTAATCGACTTATAAGCCACCTTGAGCAGTTGGTAATAATCACGCATGGAACCCGCAAATTCATGCCCGTAAACATCAGGGGCAATATCCGGCTCATTCCAGATAATCCAATGATGCACACCCAGCGGCGCATAATACTCAGCGACCTTACGTGTATAGGCAGCCCAAAGATTATCAGGATCATTGATAGGCAAATATAGACCGGCCGGCACCGCTGCCGCACTGCCCTCGCTCTCCGGCGACCAGGCCCATTCAGGCGTGTTTTTCAAGACCCCCAACACGGTGCGGTTTTGAGCATTGGCTTCATGCAGCCACTCTTCCAAAACGTGCAGAGTGTTCCAATCATCTGCACCAGTCGGCTGAATTTGATTCCAGTAAAAGAGAATCCGATCCCAGCCCACACCAAGTTCGGCCGCTTCTTCTGGCGTCCAAAAAGATTCTATGGCACCAAAACGGGGATCAGGCGTAACGGCCGTTCCTCCATCATCCTGAGCGCTTACTGGGCGAACCGACAGCAGCTGCCCCATCAAAATGGCAATGACCACCAATAAACTCCACAATTTCCAAATCAGTTTCATAACAAAATACCTGGCTATACGCCTGGTGCCGGCACTTGTTTCAGATGACAATAGCGCCACGTGCCGGGCACAGGTCACACATCCACTCTTTAACTCCAGGATGCATATGCAAACGAGCAGGATTATAATACGATAGTCTCTATTCGGAAACGACGATTTGCCAATGTTATCAATTCACTTACTAAAACACGAGCTGCTGCTAATGTATCCATTTTCCTGTGCAACAAATTTACACCAATGAACTCAAATTACCGTCCCCCATTCAGGTTAATTTATTGCCCCCAATAGGTCATCCACAAGGTTATGACAGAACTTCACTTACGCCCAGCCCAAGCAGAGATATTGCAATACCAAAACGGCCGTTTAGCCATCAGCGCCGTCCCAGGTAGCGGTAAAACATTCACGCTTTCCCTCCTGGCCGCCCAGCTCATCGCCAACGGCAGCATCAATGCCGATGCCGGACAGCAAATCTTGATCGTCACCTACCTCAATGCCAGCGTCGATACCTTCAAAGCTCGTATCCGCAAACGGTTAGATGAGATGGAGCTGCCACCAGTTGGCTTTGACGTGCGCACCCTGCACAGCCTCGCCTTAGAAATTGTGCGCCTGTCTGAAAGCGGACTAGGGGAAGAAAACACCGGCCCCGAAGTCCTCGATGATGTCGGCAGAGACAATGCCCTGACAACGGCCGTTTCCCAATTCATCGACCATTATCCAGAGCAATGGCTGCAATTCTTGAGCGAAGACACCC
Organism: Chloroflexota bacterium; assembly: GCA_002746795.1. Classification (GTDB taxonomy): domain Bacteria; phylum Chloroflexota; class Anaerolineae; order Promineifilales; family Promineifilaceae. The sequence continues at coordinate 29,709 of PDQY01000016.1, forward strand.
CACAAATGCGCACCCGCTGGCGTGACATCACCACCCGCACCGCCCGCACCTTCATCCGCACCGCCAAAAATGAGCAGTACACCCCAGACCAGATACAACAGAGATTAGAAAGAGACAATTCAGAGATGCCCCTCCCCCATCTCCCCATCTCCCAATCCCCGCTGCTCAAAATGATGAGCCACATCTACACCCACTACCAACAAATCCTGAGCCGCCAGGGAGCCATGGACTTTGACGACCTGATTTGGCAAGCTGTCAACTTACTCGAAAATCGCTCAGAACTGGCACAAGCACTTAACCAACATTGGCCGTATGTGCTAGAAGATGAAGCGCAAGACAGTGTCCCCTTGCAAGAAGTGCTGCTCACCGCCCTCACAGGCACAGCAGGCAACTGGGTGCGCGTCGGCGACCCAAATCAAGCCATCACCAGCACCTTTACCGCAGCTCATCCCCGTTTCTTCAACGCCTTCAGCGACCGGGAAGACGTCCTCTCCCTGCCCCTGCCCAACAGTGGTCGCTGCGCCCCGCTCATCATCGGAGCCGCCAACACCATGCTCGACTGGGTGATCGACAAACATCCCGTGGCAGAAGTGCGCCAAAACACCTTCCGCCGCCATCACATCCTGCCCACACCACCTGGCGACGCCCAACCCAATCCACCAAACAGCGAAGCCGACATTCGCATCAAAGTATACAAACACCGGGAAGATGAAGAACTGCCCGACATCGCCCGTCTCGCCCAAAAATACAGCGCCAAGAAACCCAACCACACCCTGGCCATTCTCGTGCCCACAAACCAAACAGGCTACAATTTGGCCGAACACCTCGACGAACAAGGCGCAGATTACGACAATTTGCTGCGCGGAGGCAGCCACGAACGAGAAATCGCCACAGGCATCCATGCCATCCTGGCGCTGCTTGCCGCACCGCTCAACACAAAGGCGCTCGTCGCGGCTCATGCCGCCTTACATACCTTAGAGCATCCCGCAGCTGCTTGCCCTGAGGCAGAACTACCACGACTACACACCCTCTTACGCAGCGTACATCGCCCCGAAGCCCTCATTTTTCCCACGGATGGAGCAAAGATTGAATCGGCCCTGCCAGCGGGTATCGCACAAGCTGAAGACATCGAAGCCATCCAACGCTTTTCGGCGTTCTTGCGGCGCTTATTCGACTTACGCACCTTGCCCATTGACGATTTGGTGCTTTCATTGGGCGATGAGCTATTTGCGCAAGGTGAAGTTCACGAGATTGATCTGGCCATCTCCTACCAAATTGGCAGCATCATGCGCCACTGGCGAGACATCAACCCCGATCTGCGTTTGCCAGGGCTTGTCGCTCAACTGGAAGAAGTGGCCCAAGGCAAACGGCGGCTGCCCATCACAGCACCCGCTGATTTAGGCTATGAACCTTCACCAGGGCAGATCACGCTTACCACGCAGCACAGCGCTAAAGGGTTAGAGTGGGATGCGGTGTTCCTCGTGGGCATTGATGGCTTTTGGATCCCCGGAGGGCTAGAAGCGCCATTCCTGGGCGTGCATGATTTTCTGGGCGGAGATCCCAATGCTGAGATAACAGCGCAGCTGCGTTATTTGATGCAAGGGGATGCCGGGTTGTATAACGGCCGTTCCGCCACAGATTCCGCCCATATCGAAATTATCAGCGAACGGCTCCGGCTGCTTTACGTGGGGATCACCCGCGCCAAACGTTTTCTACACCTCAGCCGCAGCCGCGCCACCCGTGCATACAACAAAGATCATCAGGCCGAGCCAACAACTGTGCTGGGTGTTTTGTATCAATATTTGAAAGAAAGTTAAAAGCAGAACCTTTATTCCACCGTCAATCCTACACGAGATTGGTCAGGTGAAATAACTAGGCTCGTTCACCACCTTGCGACTTTGCCACTCTGCTACTTTGCCACTAAAATAAGCTCATGAGTATGACCAATCCCTTCTACCATCGTGGTGCTATCCGCAATGCGGCAGATTTTCATGGCCGCCAGAATGAAATTGACCAAATCATCGGTCTGCTGCGCAATGGTCAAAGTGTGTCCCTCATTGGCCCACGCCGCATCGGCAAAAGTTCCTTGCTCATCCATTTGTCACGGCAAGAAACACGACACGCCGCAGGCCTCCAGCCGAAAAAGAGCATTTTCATTTTAATTGATTGCCAGGAACTGGGTGGTTCGCCACCAGAAGAAGTGTATGAAACCATCTGTGGCAGTTTGAAGAGCAAAGCACAAGAAATTGGTCTGACTTTGCGGCCATCTAATCAAGACCCAGGCACTTATCGCGCTTTAGACCGGCTGCTGCATCAAATCAGTCAAAAAAGTGTCTCCGTGGTGTTGCTGCTAGACGAGTTTGAACTCCTGGCAGCAAACCCACATTTAACGCCTTACTTCTTTGCCCGGTTACGTGGCCTGACAACCAAATATGGATTGGCGTATCTCACTGCCAGTCAACGGCCGTTATTCGCCATCACCGCCGAAGAAGAGATTCTAAGTTCGCCATTTTTCAACATCTTCGTGACACTGCCCCTCGGTATGTATCCGCAAGATGAAGCGCGTTCCCTGTTCAGCAAACGACTTGAAGGCAGCGACATCCAGTTTTCCGAAGCATTGATCACCTATTTACTCGATCTTGTGGGGCCGCATCCCTTTTTCTTGCATCTTGGAGGCTATCATGCTTATCAAGCCATCAGCCAGGGAGAAACCCTCAACCATGATTGTTTTGGCCAATTGGATGGCGCCATTGAAGTGGAAGCAGATTCCCATTTAGGCTATCTCTGGCAAAATCTAACGCCAGAAGAACAGTATACCCTGGCCATCACGCATGGCCCCATCGACAGTTTGCGCTTGCTCGAACAGCAATGTCTTTTGGTGGCAGGTGGCACCACCTACAAATACACCAGTGAAATTTTACAACGATATGTCCGTCGCCAGGATGTGCCAGAACTAATTCAGGCTGGCCCCTTTGTCATTGACCAACAACGGCACCAAGTTTGGGCCAATCAGGCGGAACTTGGCTTAACCACCTCTCAATTCAATATTCTGGTTCGTCTTTGCCAACAGCCAGGGCAAGTCGTACACGGTGATGACTTAGAAACGGCCGTTTGGGGGGATGTGCTTGTCGATGACCCAGACCGACTTAAAACCCTCATCAAACGTCTCCGCCGTGCCATTGCCCCTTACGACAATTGGATAATCAGCGAAAGGGGTGTCGGCTACGCGCTGCGTGCTCCTGAGTAACGTGTCTCAGACCTCATTGCTAGCCCATCGTTTCACCATCACGGGGTCCCCCCATTCCCACCCCCTGCTGCTTTTTGGACTGCTGCTCGCCCTCATCTGCGTATTTCTGTCCCCAACAAGCACCCAAAGTCAGAGTCAGGCGGCTCCCTATTGGCAATATGATGCCTCAGGACCGCTGCAATATGCTGTTCCCGCAGATTTAGACGATGATGGCGTCGAAGAATTTGTGTTGATTGATGAATTGGGGCGGGTGACGTTGGTCAATGCTAAAGGGGAACGAGAATGGAGTCAGGAAATTGGTGCCCCCGTAACGGCCGTTTCCATCACCCCTGAGCCCTTTCCCCATACACCAGGCAAAGCGATTACGCTCGGTCTTGAAAATGAGCTGGTGCTTTTGAGCAATTATGGTGATGAGATTTGGCGCATCCCCATAACGGCCGTTGACATCCCCTTATCTCTCCTCACATCAACTGGTTACACAGAAAGCGCAGCCTGGTTAGAGCAATACCCAGCCCTGCCCGTTACCATCCAATCCTACGACTACAACCAGGATGGTCTATCAGAAATTTTACTGCTCCTGCACTCTGGTCAACTGCAGCTGTTTGATCAAGATGGCAACCTCATATGGCATTTTTCACAAAATACCAATCCCACGCTAGACGCCACCCCTCATTTTGTCACAGCTGACTTTGACCCCGACAAACCTGGAGATGAAATCATGCTAGGGTTGTTTACCCCGCGCCGGTTCAGCCAACTCATGCTCATCGACAGCCAGGGTGAATTGTTACAAGAGCGTAATGTTTATGGCCAAATTTCTGGCCTGGAAACCATAAACATTAACCAGGATCCTCACACCATTGTCAGCACCAACCGGGGCGAACTTCTCCTATATCATGCAAACCAGGAACGCGTCTGGCTGCGTACCTTGAACAAACCCATCACCAGTTTAGCCATAGCCCAAACACCCTCTCCCGTGATCTTGGTTGGCACAGAAGTGGGCATTCTAACTGCCTACGATGCCTCAGGGAGACGGCTCTGGACACAAGAATTAGCACCAGAAGCAGACCATAGCGTACAACACATTTCAACCACACCCTTCATCCCCCAAGAAACACAACCATTACTCTCAGTTTTTCTTCGCCCCCAATCGAATGAACAATTGGCAGACGTTTTGCTGCTTGCCAGTGATGGACGCATTTTAGAGCAGTTTCCAGAGACAGATGCCAATAGTCTCACGCAGTTAGTTGATGTCAATGCAGATCAATTGAGCGAACTGCTTGTTGCCCGATTTGCCAGCGTGGAGCTGCAAGGATTGGGCATTGGCTCAAACACATTTGCCACAGAATGGGAATATACTGTTTCCTCCCCGCCAACGGCCGTTCTCAGTGCAGACCTGAACCAAGATAACATCGACGAGATATTGATCGGGGCAGAAGATGGCCGCGTCCACTGCCTCAGCCAGCTTGGTGAAACCCAATGGATCATTGCCCCAGGAGGGAAGATAACCCATCTAGCATTTCTGCCTGGCACCTATGAATCAGGCGCACAATTTGTGATCACGCGGACGAATGAAGCACCAGAAGAAAACAACGAAACACTTCCCAAAAGCATCATAGAACTGCGCCAGGAAAACGGCGACAAGATATGGGAACAAGAAATCAACAATCAAATCACCAACCTCATCATCACCGATTTCAATAATGATGGCATTTTAAACATTGTCATTAGCAGTGATCGTGGACGAGCGATTGTCTACGATTTAGAAGGCAATGTACTCTGGCGCAGCACACGCATAAACAAACCTATCGATCATCTTTTTGCTCGGATGAACCCAGAGACCGCCTCCAAAGAACTCCTGTTTATTAGCGATGATACACTTTACGTCACCAACCCTAATCACACACCGGTTGCCCTGGTCACCTTTCCAGACACGGTTCAAAGCATGGCGTTGATTCGTGAAGATGCCAATGCCCTGCTTCAACATATTGCCATCACAAGCACAGACGGCTCTTTTTCTCTTACCGATGGCGCAGGCCATTTGCTGCCCGATTACCCATATTCATTGCCCAAACGCCCGCTATCCACCCTTCATTATCACCAAATAGAAGACAATCTAAACACCAACCAACCGCCGTATAATGCGTTCCTGTTTGCCACAGAGGATGACACGCTCATCAATTTGCACCTGAAAAAAAGCAGGCCAGTCCAAGATTGGCTGATCGAAAATCTTGCCAATATCACAAGCCTATTTTACGGCAATTTAGATGAAGACAGTTTGCCAGAAATTGCAGTAGGTGATGAAAATGGCAATCTATATATCATCAACGAACCGCCAGAAGTGAATAAACGCCTGAATGTGGTCAGCAGCATTTTTTCCCTTGATGCCATCAACAATGCCAATGAAACAGGGTCTGATCTCCTGATCACCACAGGAAACGGCCGTGTGCAACTGCTTAGCGCCAAAGAAAATCGTCCGCCATTACTGACCAATCCTCAAGTAGACATCGATCAAGACATCAGTAGTTTTTCAGTTTCCGTACAAGACGTGGAACGAGATGATGTCATCGTGCGCTTAGATGTCGCCAATCCACGAACTGGCGATTGGCATATCCAGGGAGAAAAACAGGTTACAGGCAGCGGTAATTTAGTGTGGCCCAATTTAAATGTCCCCCAGCAAGAAGATGGTTCCGTAAGCTATCGCCTGTTCTTCACAGACGGGCACCATGAAGGATATATTTTGCCGCCACCAGGCCAACCAGCGACAGCCCCGCCATCACCCCAAGCTTCATCACGTTGGATTTTGGCCGGCATATTGTTCGTAGGGATTGTGATCTTCTTCATACTCATTCGTCAACGGCAAACGTCCCCTGCCCGAGCCCATCGTTTTTATCGAGAACTTGAACAAAATCCTCACGCTACATTGGCATTACTGGAAGCTAAATACCAACAAATGCAAGGGGCTCCTGATTTCTTTGTTAATTTAGCCAATGAAGCACGTCTGCGTGCAGATTCGATCATCACAAATCTAGCAAACGGGTTGTTCCTGTTAGCTGACCGCCCAAAGGCTGGCCTTTCCATCATGACCAACGCACTGGACGAAGCGATCCAGTCAAAAATGGATTGGGATGGCCTGGCTCATTGGACAGCCTCTTGCAAAACAACACAGCTGTTGTTAGAGGCTCCTTCCATCACAGAATTAAGCCTGCTCAGACCTCAATTAGCTGAGCTCATTTCGCTGCTGCATGCTGATGGTCGCTCAGCCCTGATCCTGGGCGAACTGCTTCCCATTGTCACAAACTTACGCGATAGCGAACGCGTGGATCGCACGGATGACAGGCTGGTCTATCTCAGCGAAGCGAATTTGCTGACGAATCTTTTACGGAATCAGCTTGTCCATTACCCCCCCAGCATCGAGCGCACGATGGTCGTCACTTTAATCAACCGTTGGACCGGTCTCCTTAGCGCTGAGATTGAAGAGATGCGCGGGCAAGCTGAATTAGATATTTCGCTGAGAACCAAACAATTGCTCCCGATTGGAGAAACGGATGTGGTGCTTGTGATCACCAATAACGGCCGTTCTCCGGCTGAAAACATCTTGGTCATGCTCGATAATAACCCGGCCTACACCATTCACAGCGATCCCAAAGTCATCTCATTCCTGCCGCCAAGACTTACCTGGCAAATTCGCTTCACCATTAAGCCCAAAGTCAACGACCGCTTCCGTCTCTCCCTGACCGTCACCTATGATGATCGAAACAAACGAGACCGGGAGATACTCTTTGCCGATATGGTACATTTGATGCTGCCCTCCCAGGATTTCCAGCCAATTCCCAACCCCTACCTTCCCGGCACCCCTCTGCGCCAGGACAGCACACTATTCTACGGGCGGGAAGCGCTCTTTGCTTTTATTGAAGAAAACGCCGCACGGCTTTCGCAGCGCAACGTCCTCATCCTATTTGGGCAGCGGCGCACCGGCAAAACCTCCATCATGCTGCGCCTGCAACAACATTTGCCTGAGCATATTTTGCCGGTCTACATCGACTGCCAATCCCTGGGTGTTACCAGCGGGATGCCTGCCTTGCTATCTGACGTCGCCTGGCATATTGCCGATGCCCTCATTTTGCGTGATATTAAGATTGATGTCCCAGAAACGGCCGTGTGGCAAGAAGAACCCACCGTTTTATTCCAACGCCGCTTTTTACCAGAAGTGAGAACCCTGCTGCCCCCAGACACCACCCTGCTCCTTGTCTTTGATGAATTTGAAGCCTTTGAAAGCTTAGCGCGTGAAGGGTTACTGCCTTCCACCTTCTTCACCTACATTCGCCACCTGATGCAGCACAGCGAAGGGCTCAGCTTCATCTTTGTGGGCACCCACCGCCTTGAAGAAATGACTGCTGACTACTGGTCCGTCTTGTTCAACATTGCTCTATACGAAAAGATTGGTTTCCTCGACAAAGCGGCCATGACCCGGCTCATCCGCGAACCTGTCGATCCGTATCTGATTTACGATGACCTAGCCGTCGATAAAATTGAACGGGTGACAGCAGGACATCCCTACTTTCTCCAGCTAGTCTGCTACACATTGGTCAAGCGAGCCAACGCCCAGCGCAGCACCTATGTCACTATCTCAGATGTCAATGCCGCACTCGACGAAATGATGCTCCTGGGTGAAGTGCATTTTGCCTATATCTGGCAACGCTCATCATTTGCTGAAAAGGCCATGTTAACGGCCGTTGCCCACCTCATGGATGTTGACCGACTATTCCACCCAGAGGATCTGATGCAATACCTGGAAACATACAGCATTCACCTCAATCCTGTGGACGTAACCGCCGCCCTCAACTCCCTTACCCAACGTGAAATTTTGGCCGAAGTCAGTGAAGGGGTCACCACGCTTTACGAGCTAAAAACAGGTTTCATAGGTCTATGGGTTGCCAAACACAAAAGCCTCAGCAAACTCCATGCTGAACGGGAAGCTAAAGCTACCTAAAACAGTTGTTTCCTTGCCAGATCATCTCCCCAAACTCCCATGGGAATTAAAAAATATTCCAGTAAAATTATCTGGCGAAGTTTCGGCCTGACGATAAAATCCCATCCGGAATAGCATCGTCAGTTTCCAGGAACGGGAAAGGAACAACTTCGGCGTATCGTCTAATTTCCGTTCCTAGACTTTATCCAAATTTACAAAAATGCAGTGGCAGAATGTCCATGATCGTCATTATCAACGGCTCCCTAGGGGTCGGCAAAACAAGCGTAGCAAAAGAGATACATTGGAAGTTTGATAAATCCGTATGCCTAGACGGGGATGCCATCGGCCATGTGCATCCGTTTGAAATCTACGATGAGGCTCGCCTCGACCACCTTTACCAAACATTCGCCCTCCTTATCCGCTTTCACCAAACCTTTGGTTACCAGAATTTTGTCATCAATTATGTGTTTGAATCTGCCGCATCATTGCAAGATTTAATCAGCAAGCTAAGCCCATTTGATGCAGATATTCACACCTATTGGCTCACCTGTCACCAAGATGAACAAGCCAGGCGAATTAAAGGGCGAAACCGAGACCAGCTCGCTTGGGAACTCACTCGTTTTTTGGCGTTACAGGAAATTCAACAGCAAGCAGCGCAAAAAGGATTTATAGGCGCTGAAGTGGATACCACGCATTTATCGCCAGAAGAGGTAGCGGCAAACATTTGGACGGATATACACGCATGAATCATCCCAAAGATATGTTGCAACGACATGGTCTAACGCCAAAGAAAAGCCTCGGGCAAAACTTTCTCTTTGATGAAAATGTGCTGTGGCGTATTGTCAAAGCTGCGGACGTGACAGCAGATGATCATGTGTTGGAAATCGGACCAGGTCTGGGTTCATTGACCACACTGCTGGCGCAAACGGCCGTTTCTGTTACTGCTGTCGAGCTAGACAACCGCTTGCTGCCCATCTTGCAAAAAGAACTATCCCCCTACGACAACGTCACCATCATTCCGGGTGACATCCTGGCACAAAATCCCGCCAATCTTTTCACCGAACCGTACAAAGTGGTGGCAAACGTCCCTTATTACATCACCGGTGCTATTTTGCGGCACCTGCTTTCAGCGCAAAACAAGCCAACCGTGATAGTACTCACCGTGCAAAAAGAAGTCGCCGATCGTATAACGGCCGTTCCTCCCCACATGAGCCTGTTAGCCGTCAGCAGCCAATTCTACGGCAGCGTCGAGCGCGTCGGTGTGCTCAAAGCCGGAGCCTTCTGGCCTCGTCCCGACGTCGATTCCGCCATCATCCGCCTTGATTTGAACCAGGCCGCCATACCCGACGCAGACTTTGAAAAGCTATTCTTTCGCCTGGCTAAAGCAGGATTCAGCCAAAAGAGAAAACAACTCCGCAAAAATCTGCGCCAACTCGGCTACAACAACGCAGAAATCGATACAATCCTAGACCAGGCCAATATCGACAGCACCCGACGCGCCCAAACATTAACGATTGCCGAGTGGAAAAGTTTAACAAGAAAAGTGGCCGCCATTAAATCATGAACACTCAAACGCAAACCTTCATGCCACCAACGCCCCAAGCTAAAGCCAATCTCACCCGCCTTGCTCACCACGCCCACCTTGTCACCCGCATAGAAAGTGACGTGAAAGAGAAATTGCTGGTAAAATTTGATAAGTGGTGGAAGAAAATAGAAAGCAGCATAAAATCCTCCTGACAACACCACTATCTGACACCATGACTGTGGCCAGTCTCCAGACCAAGCCACTTAAGGACTATTCGACTAAATGACCTACACAGAAATCCGTCCCTATCCTGTACCAGCAACGGTGGTGATGCGCGGCACCTTGTTTGCGCTGGCAACCAAAGGAGCAAAGCTCGCCGTATACAATGAGGAAACTGGTGTGATTGTCGCCACGCTCTCAACACGTATGGGTCTCAAAAAAAACGACATCATCGTCCGTGTGCGTCCCTTTGCTGACACCTCGCAGCTTGAACTCAATGCGGCTGACGCCGAACAAAGTTACGAGATTATCCAACTCATCAGTGCCTATGTGACAGATGGCTCCAAAGTGGAAGCCAATGCCAACATCCAATGGATCGACATGCAAAAACAGCAAGCCGGCCGCATCAAGCGCAGGCAGCTGATCAACAAAGCACGCCACTTGCTACCAGGTCAATCCAGCCCCACACCATCCCCAGAAACGGCCGTTACCACCACAGATAGCACACCATCAGACGACAATGCCCTGGTTGAAATGGCCAGCATTCCAGAAACACCCATCCCCATTCCCGACAACCCTGGCGTTCTCGTCAAAAACCAGCAAGATCGAATCATCGAACTCAAAATTAATCCAGAAGTTTTTTCAGACCGTTCTGCCTACTTGATGGTTTGTCAGGGGTGTGGCTCAACCATCATGAAAGGGAGCGCTTACTGTTCACACTGTGCGCGGCCATTGACCTTGGAAGCCGTACAGCCAGAACTACGCAGCAATGCCCAAAAAACAGCCAGTTCCAGCTTACGCTACAGTCTGGCCGCCATCGCTCTCAATCTAGTGCCTATCCTGATTTTGCTGCTGCCGTTAGCTCTGACTGCTGAATCCACAGACTCGTTCCTGGACGCATTTGCCACTTCTCTGACCTCCCTCAAATTGGGCGTCAGCCTCGTTTGTGGCATTGCACCCAGCATTTTCCTGGGCTGGCGCGGCATCGTCCTAGGGCAACGCGCCAACTGGTATCGCAACCTGCGTGCCGTGACTGACAACGCCGGTGCCTCCCAAGCCGCCATAGGCAGCGCCCTGGGTTGGTTAGCGATTTATGCAGGTGCTGCCTGGGTCATTTTCATGCTGATTGCGCTGTTTTTATAAGCAACCTGTCTCAGTCCCTGTGATCACGACCGGAAAAAACATGCCCCTTTTTTCAGCTCATAGGCATAACGGCCGTTACCCATTCAACATTTCCCAGGAATACTATTTCCATCGAGATAAAAATCTATTATCATAAGAGTTCTTCCATATTTTTTCTAGTTGATATTATTTTGCGGTATCAACTGTAGACTAAGACAATTTTTAAAGGAGGTAATACGATATGCCCTTAACATCCATATGCCCAGGAGTCCTCTTAGGCTTTGTCATATGGTTTTTCTTACGGTATGTGCTGAGCGGCTTTTTTACCGTAGACCAAAACGAACGCGCTGTCAAAACAAGTTTTGGCCGTGCGCCACGCCTAAAAAACATGACCACCCTCGACGATCCAATCTCTGACTCACTGAACGAAAAAGACAGAGAGCGGTATATCTACCCGCTCTTAAAAGTCATTCCACCCGGTGGTCCCTATTTTCGTTGGCCCTGGCAAAAAGTATATAAAGTTTCCATTGCCACCCAAACCATGAACATGGCTCTCGATTTAGAAACACCCACTGCCAACCACAATGGTACTGAACTGGATGCCGTCACCAAAGACCAACTCAATATTGGGCTAAAGGGTCAAATTCGCTTCCAACCGAGCGAACGCAATATTTATGCCTATTTATTTGGTGTCAAACATCCCATTGTGCACGTGATGGGCTACTTCATCTCGATTCTTCGTGAACGCATTGCCAGCTTCGAGTCACCAGCCACCAACCCAGATTTAGCCATCGATGAAGAACTAGATGCAGGCTTGTTTGCCGGTATATCGATCAACGATCTGCGAAAGAATTTAAATGATATCAACACTTACATGGAAATGGAGTGTGCCTCGGCATCTGCCCGGTATGGGGTCGAGATGGATGCTTCCCTAATCACCGAAATTGATCCACCTGCTGAGGTTGAATCTGCCCTGGCAGCTATCAATACCGCCCATAACGAAGTACATTCTGATATTTCCCTGGCCAAGGCAGAAGCAGACCAGACCATCGTTCAATCTAAACGAGCAGTAGAAATTGAAACGCTAAAAGCCCAGGCTGAAGTGGAACCATTAAATTCGCTGGCAAAACAACTCCAGCATATCCGTGAAAATGGGCCCGAGGTTCTTGAAGCCTATCTACGCAATGTACGTTTAGACCTTTACACAAGAGCCAAGAACATCATTATAGAGGTGGAAAAATGAGCGAGCTAGTCACCTTTTTATTTATCGCATTTTTCGCGTTTATCTTCTTCTCAATTGCTGAACCTCTTTTCCGTTTCTTCTTACGTGTGCTTGGTATGTATGCAGTCGTTGAGGAAGGCACTTGCCATGTGTATGTGTTATTTGGCAAGGTAGTCGGTGTGATTAGCGAGCCTGGTTTGCAATTCTTGTGGCTCAAAATGGGACCCAAAGCATTCTTTGTCCGCTGGCTGGGCAAACGACATGTACTCGATATGCGTCTCGATCAAAGATATTTGCGCAGCCTGCCCGTCAACTCCGAAGAAGGAGCTCCAATGGGTATTGGTGTCTGGTATGAAATGAATATCAGCGATCCTGTTGCATATCTGTTTAAGAATACGGATCCAAGTGGTTCATTGGCGGCAAATGTCAGCAATGCCACCGTGCGCACACTGAGCAATATGCCCCTTGAAGATATGTTGGAAACGCGCCACATTATGAGCCGGACTGTGCGGGCAGAAGTGTCACCAAAATCTGAGGAGTGGGGATACAAACTAGGTTCCGTCTACATTCGTAAAGTTCACTTTAGAGACGGCGGGATGATTCGCCAAATTGAGGAGAAAGTAGTCAACCGACTGCGTCAGGTCACTTCTGCTATTCGGCAAGATGGGGCAAACCGGGTGAGCATCATCACAAGTTCTGCTGAACGAAAAGCAGCCGTTGAGTTTGCCAAAGCTGATGCGATGCGGCCTCAGATTGTGGGCGAGGCACTGCATAAAATCAGCTCAGATCCAGAGGTAGCAAAGGCGATGTTTGAAGTTCTGGAAACGGAGAACATTTTAAAAAGTCATGCCCGCATTACACTGTTACCAGAGGCTCAAGAATTTTTGAAGCAAATGATAGCAGCAGAGCAGAACCAGCCAGAGTAAGTTGGCGTAAAAACAGCGCACTAAAGTGCGCACTACGAACTCGTTGTTTGTAGTACGCGCTTTAGCGCGTAAAAAATAGCGCACTGAAATGCGCACGACGAACTAATCGCTTGTAGTACGCGCTTTAGCCCGTAAAAAACAGCGCACTGAAGTGCGCACTACGAACTTTGTCGTTG
>PDQY01000020.1 GCA_002746795.1 Chloroflexota bacterium
ATGGGTACCTCTTTTGGTTTTTGGGTTAATTACACATTCCATATTACCAAAATGAGGTACATTTGCTTATATTTCTTCAACTACTGAAAAACCGTGCCCGGGCGTCCGGTGGTGCTTGTTTGTGAAAACGTTGCCTTCTCTCTCTCTCAAAGCTAAACTCTTCCTACCTGGAAAGGAAGGAGAAACCGATGTTACACCGTCCCCAGTTTACCGATCAAGAAGCTGTCCAGATTGCTCAAGAGGTTTATGGTATTTCTGGCAGCGTGAAATCCCTGCCCAGTGAACGTGACCAAAATTACCGGCTCATCGACGACAACGGCCGTTCTTATGTCCTCAAAATTGCTGGCAAAACAGAAGCGCGGGACATCCTCGACTACCAGAACCAGGCATTGACACATTTGCGCCGACAGCCAGACCTAGCTGCTTATATCCCGGAAGTGGTGCTGTCGAAGGCGGGAGAAGCGATAACGGCTTGGCCTGAGCGTGCCGCCGCTTCCCAAACGGATGGTGGCACCTTTGACGTGCGTCTGCTCACCTATTTGCCCGGGATTCCGTTGGCATTGGTCAATCCGCACAGCCCGGATCTGCTCTATGATTTTGGTCACTTTTTGGGGCGCACCACGGTGGCTTTTGCCCATTTTCGGCATCCAGCCATGTATCGCCGCTTGCATTGGGACATGACTCATACCAGCACCACCATCCGTGAACGGATTGGACACATTCAAGAGATAGAACAGCGGGCGTTAGTGGAAAACGTCTTAGCTCGTTTTGAGGCAGACGTGCTGCCTTGCCTATCAGACCTGCGTCGCAGTGTGATCCATAGTGACGCCAATGATTACAATGTGCTGGTCACCGCCGAGCGCAAACAGCCGCGCCGCATTGCTGGCCTCATCGACTTTGGAGACATGGTTCACTCCGCCACGATTTTTGAACTGGCGATTGCTGCTGCCTATGCCATGCTCAATAAACGTGATCCATTGGCTGCAGCGGCACAAATGGTGGCTGGCTATCATGAGGCACTGCCGTTAACGGAATTGGAGCTGGCGTTACTCTTTACCCTCATCAATGCCCGTCTGGCAACCAGCGTCACCATGTCAACTTACCAACAGTCGCTGCACCCTGATGACCCTTACCTCGTCATCAGTCAAAAACCTGCCTGGGCGATGCTGCGCAAACTGGCTGAGGTACCGCCTGGCTTGGCTAAGGCGATTTTTCGCCAGGCGTGTGGGTTGGAACCCGTGGCCACGGCAACGGCCGTTTCTTGCTACCTTCTCTCCCAACAACTGAATTTTAGCCCGATCCTTGGTGAGGATTGGCGCACCTTGAACCCTATCGCCTTTGACGCCAGCGTGGGCAGTCTGGAGTTGGGAAGTCCGGCAGCTTATGGTGATTTGTCAGCCGCGGCCAAACGAATTGAAGCGCGTTTGGATATGGCCAGGTCTAAGGTAGGGGTGGGGCGATATAACGAACCGCGTCTGATTTACACCGCGGACTCCTTCCGCACTGACAGCGATGAGTGGCGCACCATTCATCTTGGCCTCGATTTGTTTGCTTCGCTGGGGACAAGGTGTGAGCCGGTTGAGGTGCCCGTTTTTGCCCCTCTTCCCGGCAAGATTCACAGTTTCCAGGATAATGATTTACCGCTGGATTATGGCCCTACGCTCATCCTTGAGCATGAAACGGATGAAGGCATCCTGTTCTACACGCTCTACGGACATTTGAGCCGGGCGTCAATGGCGAAGTGGGCAGTGGGGAAGCCAGTTGCCGCTGGGGAGCAGATTGCCACCCTTGGCCGCATGACTGAAAATGGGGGGTGGCCGCCTCATCTGCATTTCCAACTCATTCTCGATATGCTCGGTAAGGAAGGGGATTTTATCGGCGTGGCACCAGCCAGCCAACGAGCTGTGTGGACGAGTATCTGCCCTGACCCGAACCTGATTTTAGGCATACCGGACATTATTTTCCCGGAACGGCCGTTGTCCAAACAAGAGATCCTTGACCGTCGTTTGAACCATTTTGGCAGCAATCTCTCCATTTCCTACCAGATACCACTCAATATGGTGCGCGGCTGGCGGCAGTATTTGTATGACGAGAATGGACGCCCTTACCTGGATGCGGTCAACAACGTTTGTCACGTGGGACACAGCCACCCGCATGTGGTGAAAGCGTTGTCTGAACAGGCGTATGTGCTGAATACCAATACCCGTTATTTGCATGACAACATCGTCAACTACGCCGACCGGCTGCTGGCACGCTTTCCGCCTGAGTTGGATGTGTGCTTTTTTGTGTGCAGCGGCAGCGAGGCCAATGAGTTGGCGTTGCGGTTAGCACGCACCCACACGGGCGCGGAGGATATGATCGTCATTGATGGTGCGTATCATGGCAATACCGCTGCCCTCATCGACATCAGCCCCTACAAGCATGATGGCTCTGGCGGCAAAGGCGCACCGCCCCACATCCACAAAGCGCTAATGCCTGATCCATATCGTGGTCGGTACCGGGGGGATGATACGGGTTCGCAATATGCGGCGCACGTGGCTGAACTCATTGACAACATAAACCGCACAGTGTGTGAAGCATGTAAAGATGCGCAAGAAAACTTGATGCCCTCTGCGTCCAGCTGGGGTGAAGCTCACCCCAGGTCTGCGCAGAAAAAGGGGGTGCTGGCGGGCATGATCGTGGAGCCGGTGTTGGGCTGCGGGGGGCAGATTGTGCTGCCTAATGGCTATTTGCCGGAACTGTTTGCTTTGGTGCGGGCAGCTGGGGGAGTCTGCATTGCTGATGAGGTGCAGGTGGGCTTTGGCCGTGTTGGCTCTCATTTCTGGGGCTTTGAGACGCAGGGGGTGGTGCCAGACATCGTGACGATGGGGAAGCCAATTGGCAATGGTCATCCCCTGGCAGCGGTGGTGACCACTCGTGAAATTGCAGATTCGTTTGCCAATGGCATGGAGTATTTCAATACTTTTGGCGGCAATCCTGTTTCTTGTGCGGTGGGAATGGCCGTTCTCGATGTGATTGAGCAAGAAGGGCTGCAAGCTCATGCCTGGCAAACTGGTAAACATTTACTCAAAGGTTTAACTGCTCTGATGGCGCGTCATCCCATTATAGGCGATGTGCGGGGGCTGGGGCTGTTTGTGGGCGTTGAGTTGGTGCGTGACCGAGAAACGCTGGAACCAGCGGCGTGGGAGGCTCGCTACATTGTGGAGCGCATGAAGGATCATGGCGTTCTCATCTCTATTGATGGCCCGCTGCACAATGTTCTCAAGTTAAAGCCGCCCATCGTCTTTGATGTGGCCAACGCCGATTTCCTGGTGGAAATGTTGGACAAGGTGTTGGCAGAGGATGCGGCGAGGGTGTAGCTTGGGTAGATTCTGAGAGCCAGCTTCTTTGACGGGAGCTGAACCATCCATCACAGCAGCAGCATGGCGTCCCCAAAGGAGAAGAAGCGGTATTGTTCCTGAACGGCCGTTTCGTACAGCTGCATGATCTCATCTCGCCCCGCAAACGCTGAGACGAGCATCAGGAGGGTGGATTGAGGCAGGTGGAAGTTGGTGATCAGGGCATCGACAGCGCGGAAGTGATACCCTGGATAGATAAACAAGTCTGTGGGAGCTTCAAAAGCAGCAACTGGTTTCCAGGGACAGTTGTTGCTGGTGTCGCCAGCTGCATCTCGCGCACTGATTGCTTGTAAGCTGCCGCTGATACCAGCTGATTTCAAGGCGGCGGATTCTAAAGTGCGAACGGCCGTGGTGCCAATGGCGATAATGCGGCCGCCTGCTAATTTGGCTTCGTTGATGCGTTTGGCTGTGTCTGGTGACAAAGATGCCCACTCGCTGTGAATGTGATGATTGGCGATCTCGTCTGCTTCTACCGGTTTGAAAGTGTCCAGGCCGACATGCAGGGTTACTGTTTCAAATAAGATGCCCTTGTCCCGCAGCGCCAGAAGTAAATCCCCGGTGAAGTGCAGCCCTGCCGTTGGTGCTGCTGCTGAGCCAGGAGGGCGCGAGTAGACTGTTTGATACCGTTCTGCATCGTCGAGGGTTTCGTGGATGTAAGGGGGGAGGGGCGTGTGCCCAATTGTTTCAAGTTCGTTGTTGAGTGGGCGGTTGAACTGGATGAGCCGCTGTGATCCTGCCAGCACATCTGTGATTGTGGCTCGCAGGCCGGTTGGCTGGTTGTCATGGTTGTGCAGCTCAATTTCTCTGCCTACCACAAGTTTTTTGCCGCCGATGAGGGCTTTCCAGCTTAGTTCATCTACCTGTTCTAGCAGTAGAATTTCAACTTTGCCCCCGGTTGGTTTTTGCCCAAATAAACGTGCGGGGATGACGCGGCTGTTGTTGGCTACCAGAATATCGCCTGGCTCCAGGTAGTTGAGGATGTCTGTGAACTGTTGATGCGCTAAACGGCCGTTTCTTCGATTGTAGACTAGTAAGCGGCTGGCATCTCTGGAGAATAACGGCCGTTGCGCGATAAGTTCTGGTGGTAGGTGATAGTTGAATTCTTCAGTTTTCATACCCTTATTTTAACTATTGGCAGCAACCATGCCAAAGGGAAAAATAGGGTTATCTAAACAGTAAATCCTCTAAAACGGAATCTGCGACTAAATGTGCTTTTACGGGGGAGAGATTGCATTGAATGGCTTTGTCGTAAGCCAATTGGTAGATTTCTTTAGATTTCTCAATTGAAAGTGATGAATAATCATTGTGCCCGAGTTCACGGTCAAGTTTTATGATGACATCACTTAAAATGCTACGAATGATTGGTGCTAGAAAGATGATTTTTTCATTGGAATTTGATTGGTTTGAGAAACCACGTTTATCAATGATTTGTTGTGGATTGCGCAGGTACTCTTCTGTTTGGCCTTGGAATAACTTCATCTCATACGGAGCGATCTTTAAGATCGTGCGCGTGACCAAGGTTGTGATGAGTTGATTGTTAGCTTTTGTATCCATGTATATCATTTTTCACTCGTTTTTTGAAATCAGACCTAATCTAAAATTG
>PDQY01000021.1 GCA_002746795.1 Chloroflexota bacterium
TTTCTGTGCGTTAAAGCACGTCAAGGTTCGTAGTGCGCACTTCAGTGCGCTATGTTTACGCGCTAAAGCGCGTACTACAAACTAGTTTGGGCTATTTCTAGGCGTTAAAGCACGTCAAGGCTCGTAGTGCGCACTTCAGTGCGCTATTTCTACGCGCTAAAGCGCGTACTACAAACTAATTTTGGCTATTTCTACGCGCTAAAGCGCGTACTACAAACTAGTTTGGGCTATTTCTGTGCGTTGAAGCACATCAAGGTTCGTAGTGCGCACTTCAGTGCGCTATGTTTACGCGCTAAAGCGCGGACTACAAACTGATTTGGGTTATTTCTATGTGTTGAAGCACGGACTACAAACGGAATTGAGGTTTACGATAATCCTGCTAGGACAATTAAACGGTTGCTTTCTTCGGTAAACGGTGAATCGTCGTAGTCACCTGATATGGCATGCACGCGGCTTGGGCTACTGTGCGCTGCATGGCACCTCCACCGGGAGGCGTGGCGTCATATAGCCAGGTGATATGCAAGGTTTGATTGGGTTCGTCGAGAACACTGCTGGACTGCTGCACAACGGTGTGTCCGTTTTGGGGATCTGTGAATATGTTTTCAAGGGTCAGAAACCGGTCGTTGGGCGTGTTGGCGACAGCGACAGGATTGATGAGATCGATGAGTAAACGGCCGTTTTCCCCCAAACTTTGCCTGATTTTTTGTAAAGCTGCACTCATTTGGTTGGGCGAGAGGTGCATAAACGTGTTGTAAGGGATGATAACCCAATCGAAGGTGGTTTCCGTGGTGAACTGGGTCATGTCTGCTTCGTGTAAGCTGACCCGTTGGGGGATGGCGGCTGGTTCCTTCGCTAATCGTTCCTTCGCCTTGCTTAACATAACGGAGGAGTTGTCGATGCCTGTAACATGATGACCGGCTCTGGCCAAAGGCAGCAGCAGGCGGCCGCTGCCACAGCCGAGTTCTAAAACAGAAGAAGCTTGTGCGCAGCCCGTCGAAACGGCCGTTTCTGCCACAAGTGTCAAAATATAGTCAATATCCTCAGTTAAGTCTGCGTGAGTTAGATCGTAGTAGTGGGCGATTGTGTCGTACATAGTTTGTGATTGGAGACTGGAGATTCACGTGATGATGAGAACGCGCCTCTCTTGATGGCTTGCTGTGTGGGAAACGGCCGTGGCGAAAGCAGTTTGCGCTTGCCAGTTTAAGGTGCTGCATGCTTGAGGCTGATTGACGCGCAGGATAGCGATGCTATTTTCCATAATTTCATAGATGATAGGCTGTGTCATAGGGATGAAGTGTAGCAAAAAAGTTAATTGAGGGCAGAAAGTAGTGAAAGAAGCGGGAAAATTTGCTTCTGTCCTCGACTGTTTCTGTTAA
Source organism: Chloroflexota bacterium (assembly GCA_002746795.1). Classification (GTDB taxonomy): domain Bacteria; phylum Chloroflexota; class Anaerolineae; order Promineifilales; family Promineifilaceae. The sequence goes on from PDQY01000021.1 coordinate 1,377, forward strand.
GATTGAATTATTATTCTGGATTGCTGCCAGGATTTAATTTGACATAAACACTAGCTTAAGAAGGGTGGGTTTATTCCTCTCTTTTTTTCTTGTGTTGGCTTACGAGGATGCGTAGTCGAGTGAATTATCACGTATTTGATTATATTGTCATTGGCAATGGCCTGATGGGGGCTGCTGCGGCTCGTTATCTGAGCCAAATAACATCTAAAGTTGCCCTGATAGGGCCAAGTGAACCGGAAGATATTGCCGGGCACACGGGTGTGTTTGCCAGTCATTACGATCAGGGTCGTATTACAAAGCAAATCAGCAAGGATGCCGTTTGGTCGTTATTGGCTATGCGGGCGGAGGCGCAGTATGAGTTTTTACAGAATCGAAGTGGCATTCATTTCCACGAGCCTGTAGGCTGTTTGCTGGTGGCGCCTCCTGCTGATTCTTGTTTTTCTAAGCTACTTGCTACAGCACAGCAATTTAATGTGGATTATGTGCTATATGGCTCTCCAGCAGAACAGCAATTAGCACATCCTCAGCTTCATTTTCCTGACACGTTTGCCAGTTTTTTTGAACCCGATCCAGCAGGTTATCTCAATCCGCGAGAGTTAAGACGGGCGCAAGAGAGGGTGGCTCTGGCTCAAGGTGCGCGTGTGATCCGAGAAATGGTAACGGCCGTTTGTGAGAGCGAGCCGTATGTCACTGTTTTGACTGAATCGGGTCAAACCTATCGCACACGGAAAGTTTTGGTAGCGGCTGGCGCATTTACCAACACCTATGACTTGCTGCCGAAAAAACTGCCCTTATCGGTAAAAACGGAAACCACTCTTTTGGCACGTGTCTCTGAACCGGAAGCTAAGCGTTTGGCAAAGCTGCCTGCAATCGTTTATATGGTTGACAATCCGGTACTAGACAGCATCTATATGCTGCCCCCGATTCACTATCCTGATGGTAATATTTATGTTAAATTAGGCTGTAACACCAAATATGATCAATGGCCCACGAATTTGCAGCAAATGCGTAACTGGATGATTGCAGGGGACAGTGATGTAGCGGCTCCAGAGATGCAAGCTGCGATGTTGGCAGTCCTGCCGGATCTAGCTGTGGAATCATTTGAAACGAAGCGATGCCTGGTAACTTATACCACTCATGGCAAACCCTTTGTTGACCAGGTGGGTGAGCGCATTTATGTTGCGGTAGGGGGCAATGGCTCTTCAGCCAAATCCTCAGATACGATTGGCTGGCTTGCTGCCAATTTGATGCAGATGGGCACGTTCCCCAATGGCTTCAAGCGGGAAGATTTCCGAGCAGCATAGCACAAACCTTCATTTGCTGGAGTGACTGTATAAAAAATGTGGCAGCAGATTTGCTTGCATTTTCACGAATGACCCTGAAAACTGGTGAGGGTTCGTGTGTGTTTGTTGCCAGGAATGAAATGGTCGATGACGTTTTCTAAAGGTTTGCGTTGGAGTTTAGGGCTATTGTTGGCCGCAACGGCCGTTATCATCCTAATGATCCTTTCTGGAATGAATGATCCTAAACCGGTGGGGGAATTGGTACAGGAACGGCCGTTATTTCCCCAGATCGCGGCTCCTGAATCCTCCCGAATCACCTGGTTAGATGAGCCTCTCCCTGAAGAAGATTATAGTGTGCGCTTAACCGCTGCCCAAGAGCCAGAAGGAGATAGCAGACAAGGGAAGGATGTCGGTTATGGTCTGGTGTTGGGGGAAGGTGAGAGATATTTGGCCGTGGCTGTGTCGCCGCTAGGTTATCTTTCGGTATGGCAAGAAACTGGCCAGGACACCCATTTCATTTTGCCCTGGCAGACCTGGCCTCATGTCCGGCGTGATCTGGAAACCAACGAGATTTGGCTTGACGTAGAACATTCAGACCAATTAACGATTCGTATCAATCGAGAATGGTTGTGGACAGGGGAAGTGGAGTCGCTTACTGGCCAGATTGGGTTATTTGCTGAAAGTTTTGGCGAAACGGCCGTTATTGATTTCCAGACGCTGCGCCTATGGGATTTCAGAGAATAGCGGCATCTTACACGGATGGGGCTTGAATCTTTTCCCGTTGTATTTGGTGCATCAACAAGCTGTACACGATGAACTCCAGCACGAGACAGGCAAAGACTAAGACCATGATAGCTTGCGGCCCATTTTGGTCAAGTTGGCGACCAAAGAGCCAGGGCAGACTCATTGCTCCAAGGCTGGCGCCAATAAAAAAATAGCTGGTAACAGAACCGCTGACGGTCGTGTTCCGTTCGGCAAGTGTCAACGTTGTGGGGAAGATAGAGGCCATAAACAAGCCAAGCCCAATGGTTCCAAGCCAAACTGTGATTGTTGAATGAGGGATGAGCAAAATGAGAGCGATGCTGGCTAAGCAGCCTGCAAGGTCAATGAACAAAATCACACGCGCCCGTAACCGTGTGGCGATTGGAATGCTTATCAACCGGCCTATGGTCAAGGCTCCCCAAAAAACAGAGTTAAGATAAGCGGCGGTGCTAACGGTTCCAGCTTCTGTGGCGATGGCGTAGGAATATATCCAGCCACCATAAGCGATTTCTGTGCCAGAGTATATAAAGAAGAAGATGGCAATTAAGAAAATGACCGACCAATTAACAGCTCCAGACGCAGCCTCTTGTGCAGCTTCTGGCATGGTGGGCGAGGGTCTGTTAAGGACGTAGAAAACAGCAGGCAGCATGAGTAATGCCAAAATCCAAAAAGCCCATTGCATCCCTTCTGTGACTGAGATGACTTGCGCCACAATAATTGGAGCCAAGAATGACCCCACGCCAAAAAAGAAGTGCATCCCATTCATGTACGGACCCACTGCGCGGCCATGCAACCACACAATAAGTGTATTTCCCCCAATATCAACCCCAGCATGGCTCATTCCCATCAGAAAGAGAACGGCCGTTAACACCCACAGATTGGGCGCAGTGGGCATCAAGGCCATGGTCAATGTCAATCCAAACAACGCTAATGTTAGCAGCCGGTGACCAGGTACACGGTCATACAAACGGCCGACCCATAGTGTCATGAACAAAAAGCCGATGGAGCGTGCCGTAAAAAGGACACCGATTTGGCTTATTTGTGTGTTAGTTTGGTCAGCTAGACCAGGCAGCGTTGGCCCCATCATCGCTGCAGACAGCCCCAAAGCAATATAACTAAGATAATAACCAATTGTTGTTTTTTTTGCGGTATTCATCAATGTTCCTATGTGCCCTGACATCCAGCGTTTTCCCTGTTTACAGGGGAGAGGTTGCCATCTGAAGTGCCAGGTTGTTATGGAATACGTAGTTTAAGAGTTTTGCTAGAATTAGGAAAGAGAATGACGAACTGAAACGGCCGTTCCTGTTTTGCGTTTCTTGGCTTGCTATTTTTCTACTCGACAGCTGATGGTGCTGTGAAATATTTCACTAGCGTAGGTTTTGCGTATAGTATGCGTAGGAACCGCGTACAGACTGGCGTATACATGATGTCATAGAATAGTAGCCGAAGGGTAAAATCTCTTCTTCTTCTCCTCCTTTTAACGAGAGTCAGGTTTCGGCGTTCCTGACTCTCAAAAAATAACGGGCTGGTCCTATAAGACCAGCCCGTTCACTTTTTAAACCAGGATAAGTGCACATCTATAAATCAGTTATGGCATTGATGGATGTGCTGCAAGTGACCTTTCCCCCGAAAAACGGGGACTAATTTTTAGACGGTCACTAAGCAGGGGAGTGGAGGGTCGGCCACAAGTTAGAAATTAGCAGCGCTGCCAATGTCCAATGCCTAATTTCTTGTGCGCTGTGCGAATATTTCACTGGCAAGCGCCTAAATCCCCAGCAATTCGAAATGTAACTCAGTCAGGTTCAAGTTCCAGTTGAACAAACATAAATCTGAGCATCGAATTCCAATCTGAAAATACCCAATAGCGCATC
>PDQY01000070.1 GCA_002746795.1 Chloroflexota bacterium
AAAATACGCATCCATTTGAGCAGCAGCATACGTTGTGGCTTTCGTTGGCCCATGAGCAACGCCTGGTTCCCATTCCTTAGTCATTCCTGAACATATGTCCACAAATGAACACTCCCGTGGCTTGATGATTGACTTAAAGTGGACGGGGAATACAATTGTGAACATATTGTACAACATATAATACAGGTTTAGTGTTTATCAGCCTGTTAGACTCAAAATTATGCAGAAAAGTTTTTCATCACTTCAATCCACAAACGGTTACAGCCACAACATATCGCCCCAACAACACCTCATCCAGGTTAAAGAGGTGGTCAAGACGTATCACAGCAGCGCAGGAGATTTTACAGCGCTGAAAGGCATTGATTTAATCATTGATGAAGGGGAATTTGTCGCTATTATCGGCAAGTCAGGTTGTGGCAAATCAACGCTGATTAACATGATAACGGGCATTGATCGGCCTTCTTCTGGCGAGGTATGGGTCAACGGAACGGCCGTTCACACCCTAACAGAAGGTGAAATAGCACAATGGCGCGGACGGGAGCTAGGCGTCATCTTCCAGTTCTTCCAACTGCTACCCACCCTCACCATCGCGCAAAACGTGATGCTGCCCATGGACTTTTGCCACACCTACCCCCTTCCCCAGCGCCGCGAACGTGCCATGCACCTGCTCGACCTGGTAGGTCTGGCAGATATTGCGCATAAGCTGCCTTCCTCCGTCTCTGGGGGACAGCAGCAGTTGGCGGCCATCGCCCGCGCCCTGGCCAACGATCCGCCCATCCTCGCCGCTGACGAACCCACCGGCAATCTGGACTCCGCTACGGCAGAAGTCATCTTCCACCTATTCAACCAACTGGTTGACCAGGGCAAAACCATCCTCATGGTGACGCATGATCCAGACAAAGCAGAGCGTGTCAGCCGTGTGGTGACTATTGTTGATGGCGAAATTCCACAGAAACATGAAGATCCAGGAATCAAGCGTATGGCATGCGCACAATTCCCCATCTTCAATCATTAATCATTTTATGAACATCAAACCACGTTGGAAAAAAGTATTCGCAGACCTTTGGGGCAATAAATCACGTACCATCTTGGTCGTACTTTCTATTGCGATTGGTGTATTTGCGGTAGGTCTGGTGGCAAACACCTACCTTATTTTAGAAGAGGCCAGCACCGTGGGTTATGAGGCTATCAACCCCACCAGTGCCTTTATCATTTCTTCACCATTTGACGACGAGCTGGTAGATCTCATCCGTGATATGCCAGAGGTGGCTGAGGCTGAAGGGAAACGGTTGCAAGAGGTGCGCATGGAGCTAAACGGCCGTTCTTTTGCTACTGTCCTCTCTGCCCAAGATTATGAAAATGCCCGTGTCAATTTGCTGCAATCCATGAGCGGCAAAGCCATTCCCGGCGATGACGAACTACTCATCGACCAGACAACCCTCATCCTCACCGACTTTGAACTTGGCGACACCGCCACCATCGAAATGAGCAATGGCCATCATCGTGAAATGACCATCGTCGGTACCGTGCGTGACCAAAACAGCAATCCCTCCATCAACAGCGGCGGCATCAACGCCTACACGTCTCTCGACACCTTCGAGTACCTCGGTGAATCAGCAGACTACAACTACCTGCTCTTTGTCGCCAGTGAAAACCAAAAAGACCGAACCTACATCCAGGCTCTCACCGGTGACATCAAAGACAAAATCGAGAAAACTGGGCGCACCGTGTTTCTGACTCTTGTTTTTTCTGAACCGGGTGTTAGTCCGACTAAATTTATCGTCCTATCCATCCGCTCGATACTGGGTATTTTGGCTTTGGTTTCCTTAGCGTTAAGTGCATTTTTGGTCTTCAACACCATGTCGGCGCTCATTTTGCGCCAGATCGGCTACATTGGCATCATGAAAGCAATCGGGGGAGTGACACGACAGTTGGTAGGCATGTATCTGCTGATGGTGATCCTGTTTGGGGTGACAGCCTTTGTGGTGGCAGCGCCGTTGGCGGCTGTTGCGGCGCAAAAGTTTGCCGAGTTTATCGCTGGCCCAACGCTGATAGATCTACAACTGGCCCCTTTCCGCGTTCGGCCTGAAGTCATCTTCCTGGAGCTATCTGTCAGCCTGATGGTACCGGTGTTGGCCGCCCTACCAGCTATCTGGCGCGGCACTCGGGTGACTGTGTTGTCGGCGCTCAACTCTACCGGCTTAAGTCAGGAAAACTTGAGTAACAGCCTGCTGGAACGGCTCATCGAGCGCGTCCGCTTCATGACCGGACCCTGGCTGCTCTCGCTAGGAAACGTCATGCGTAATCAGGGTCGCGTGTTGCTAACGCTGGGTACGCTGGTGCTGGGTGGGGCTATTTTTATCGGCGTCCTCAGCGTCGGAGCTTCCGCCGACCAGACCGTGGCAGAATTGGGGGAAGCGTTCCGGTTTGACATCCAGGTTGCCTTTGAACGCCCTTATCGGTTGGCGCAAATTGAGGAGTATGCGTCTCATATTCCCGGTGTAGAACGGGTTGAGGGGTGGATGGACGTGGCCAGCGCTATCATCAATGAAAATGGCGAGGAGGGCAACTCGATGACGATTCTAGCCCCACCCGGTGGCAGCGACCTGACCCATCCCAAAATAGTGGAGGGGCGCTGGTTAAAACCAGATGATACGAATGCTTTGGTCGTCGCCACCAGTCTGCTGCGCGAGGATCCCTCTGTCCAGGTGGGGAATGAGATTACGCTGAAGATAAACGGCCGTTCTAGCACCTGGGAAATTGTGGGAGTGTATCAAGCTATCGGCGTTACCGTCTGGTATGACTCTTACGCCAACTACCCCTACGTGTCGCGGTTGGTGCGGAAGGTGGAGCAAACCCGGCGCGTGCAAGTGGTCACCAGCGAACATGATGCGGCTTCGCAAGAAGAGGTGGCCGCCTTGATTGATGAATATTTTGAACATCTAGGGATTCGTGTGGCTCGCATTGATACCAGTGCCGCGCTGCGCAGTGTGCAGCAAAAACAATTTTCCATTATCGTGTCAGTGCTGATGGTCATGGCGCTGTTGATCACGCTGGTGGGAGGCCTCGGTTTAGCTGGCACTATGAGCATGAATGTATTGGAGCGCACCCGTGAAATCGGCGTGATGCGGGCTGTGGGCGCTTCTGATGGGGCAGTGCTGCGCGTGATTTTAGTAGAAGGCTTGCTCATGGCGCTGCTGAGTTGGTTCCTGGCGATTTTCTTGGCGATTCCAGCCGGGAAGATACTCAGTTCGGTCGTGGGACAGCATGTTGTAAACGGCCGTTTGAGCTATGTTTATTCTATGCCCGGGGCAGGTATGTGGTTAGCGTTGGTGCTGGTGGTTGCCATTATCGCCAGTTATATCCCCGCCCGCAATGCCTCTCAGCTAACGGTGCGAGATGTGTTGGCGTATGAGTAGACCGTGGCGGGCAAAGGTCTCAAGGGCATCAAAATATTATGGTCAGCAAGCCATTCACACCCAAAATGGCAACATAGCTCACAGCACACAGAGTGAGGAACGAGTAGTACAGTTTGCCCCACACAGACCATGACTGCCGCCAGTAAAGAACGGCCGTTATCACCATTCCTATCGCCAACAACACCAGCAGCCACCCAGCAGCAAAAACAGGCCAGGTATTGCTGGGAACCGATAACATTAAAGCCATTGGACTGGTTTCAACAAGCGGGATGAAGAGAACGGCCGTTAAGGCCAGCGCATATATCATCCCCAGCACCCCATACCCTATCACAAGCAGCCGTCCCGTCCTGCGCACCCGCCTGGCTCCGCTCGTCAGTGGCAGTTGATCCTTTTTCCCAGACTGGATGATCCAGACCACAAGCCAAATCGGCATGGCAAACAAAACCGCAATCAACAATAAAGCCGACACCCCCATCTGCACCATAATCCCAGGATCCAACTGATTTATCTTAGCCAACACCGCCACCGACATCGTCTCAACAGGCACAAACGCCACTGGCTGTTTATGCTCAAGACAATTCACATCCACAGGCGCATCAGGATTCATCAGAAAACGCTGCATGATCCCATCCACACACTCATCCTTCAAAGCAATGCTGTGGCTGGCCCACGGATCAACAATATGGGTGCTGTTAGAGAGGGTTTGAGCCGCTTCATCAGCAAAATTGGGCGGCGTGATCGGGTCAAAACGCCCCGACATCAGCAGCACAGGAATGTCACTCACCACCGGATCATTGACAGACGCAGGTAAAGTCTCCACCGACCAAATCTTACAGGCATCCAGATAACTTTGCAGCTCGTCTTGAAGGCCATTGGCAATGAATGAAGGATAAGTATCAGCACTGATTGCTGCTGGATCAAAATCAACCTCTTCCGCACAAATCACCGAGTAATACATGCCATAACTACTGGTGCGGTCAAAAGAAAGCAAGGGCCACACTTCCTGCAAAAAGACAAAGTCTCCATCCTCTGCATTGGCAACCAACTTAGGAAACATGGCATACGCTTCTGAGAAATAAAGCAGTTGGTACATCACATCCACAAAAACAGCCCCATCCACCCAGGCCTCATGCTTTTCGCCAGTCTCAGGATCGGTAAGCGTCAAGGTGATAGGGTTTGTGTTCAGCTCATCGACCACAGCCCGAAAACGCTGTTCCAGGTGTGGATAGGCAGCCGCACAAGCAGCATCATGGGCACAGGCGGCAAACAATTCTTCATACACACGATTTTCGTTTTCGGGCAAGCTGGTAATGAAGTTCGAACTAGTGGGCACCACCCCATCCAAAATCACACTGCGCAATGCCTCTGGATGTTCACGCATGAGATGCAAGCCGAGGAGCGTGCCGTAAGAAACGCCATAGAAATTGAACGTATCGTAACCCAGCGCTTGCCGCACCGCTTCTATATCGTTGGCATTTTCAATGCTGTCAAAGGCAGATAGATTCACACCTTCTGTTTCTAATCGTTGGTGGCAGGCTTGCAACAGGTCATAGTAATAAACCGTTCCCTCTGCCAGAGACATTCCCAGCATCTCCCCCATGCCATCTACAATTTCAGTGCAGCGCAAGTCAGGTTCTGCATAAATTGTACCCCGTTGATTGATGACCACTAAATCTCTATCCTGCCGCAATGGAGATTGGGGCAAATAAGCGCTGAAGGCATCAAAAGCATCGCCACCGGGCCCACCTTGTACCCAAAACACCGGGTCTGGTTGCGGGTTCATGCCCGTTGCCCTTAAAATTCCCACGGGAATCCGAATCGTGGGGCCATCAGGATTGGCATGCTCTTCGGGCACGGTGACGTAACCACATTCAAAACCGAGTTTTTCAGCCGATAGACCCAATTCTTTCATTCCGGGAAACATGCACTCAGCTGGCTCAAAGACAAACGTCTCCTGTGCCAGCACCGTCTGCCTCATCACGCTTATCAAGCCAATAATCACGGCCAACAAAACAAATTTTCGTCTGTTCATCCAATCCTCGTTCTGTTCTCTAGTTCTTTCCGCGTTTTAATCGTCGTCTTTCACAAACATATTGAGAATGGCACTGACAATACTGATGATGATAGCACCAAAGAAAGTCGCCCAAAAGCTCTCAGACGAAAAACCGGAATTGAATATATTTGACGAAATCCAAATCGTTAATGACAACATCGCCCCGTTAACGATCAACACAAAAAGTCCCATCGTCAACAGCACCAATGGGCAGCTTAATACCATCACAATCGGACGAATGATGGCGTTGACTAAACCAAAAATCGCAGCCACCAAGAACAATGCCCAAATCGAGCCTTCATAATGCAAACCGGGGACTATCGTGACAGCTGCCCACAATGAGATGGCAATGATCACCCAACGAATTAACAATTTCATATGTTTGTTTGCCTCCTTAATTTAATCACATAATCATCACACATGATAACATCTAGTGTCTGCTATACGCTTGTCACGAGGATAAGTCTCGCATCATTTTATATTCCACATCCAGGCAACTAACAAACAGCTCTGGGTCTGACATGATTTTGGGATCGACATGGAGGCCAATGTAGACATTGCCGCCCCAGATACCATCATTAAATTTGTTTTATCTTCTATGCCCAAAATAGCGGCATCCATACTGGAAAGCGGCTCAAATGATTGTGTCACAAGCCACTACTCCTCAATTTCTTCAATCGACTCTGCCTGATTCCCTGCTGGGAGCGCTTTATGTTTTTTCATCTTGTTTTCAATACGTGGGGCATAAGTTGCTAAACGTCCTAAATCGTCACTGTACTGTGCCTCATAATCATAAATAACGCCTGTGCCAGCAATAATGTCATGCCATCCTTGACGTTCATCACTCACCAATATCCAAAGGTAGCCTAAAAATAGAAATGATGAGATCCAATAGCCGATATACCGTCGTATCGCTCGCCCAAACGTGATACGAGACCCCCCAGGTCCTATGACACGCAGTCCCATGATAGCCTTTCCAATCGTCTTGCCAACCAATACCCAGAAAAGGGTTGTGTATATCAGATTGATCACAAAGTTGAAGCCAAAGCCCGTTAGAAAAACAATAGCCGCACGAAAAAACGGGCTGATATTAGACACTGCTATTACTGTTTCTGGCAAATCTATATTAAAAAAACGAGCCACAAGCTGAATGACAGTGACACAAACAGCGATGGCAGTTGAAACTAAGGCAGTATCAATCGCAAAGGCCAAAAACCGACTTACAAAACCAGCATAGTGACCTTTAAATGTTGGCGGCTTTTTCTTCTTTTTGCGTACAAGGTTAACGGTCACGAACCTTCTCCTTCACGCTTTTTCGCTCATAATACGAGGATAGATCTGCAAGGGGCGGTTCTAAGCGCTGACTGCGCCGCGTGACGGCTCGGGCGATACGTTCAACTAAAGTATCCGCAGAGAAAGTCCGTTCACGTACTTGATCAACAGCTTCGCCAGCCAGCCCTATCCCCTGTTCCTGCACCAGTTCTTTCACCTCTTCATTTTGTGCTAACTGCTCGATAAATTCATCGGTGATTTCTTGCACACCCAGGCGTGCCAAATGACGGCTCAATGGCTCTTCATCCAAGCCACGCTGCACCCAGCACATTATTTGTTTTCCCCCTCGGTCAGCCATCCGCTCCAACCGACGACGAAGGGGAGCGGTGAAGCGGCTGTTGGCAATAGGCTTTGTGGGATAAACGGCCGTTTTCATGACACCAGCTGGCACTTTCCACAAATTTTTTACCAGTTTGTGTGTTACCTCTTCACTTTCAAAAATAAATCCTATCAAAGCGTAACGGAGCAATTCACGTTTAGTTGCCTCAGAAAGTTGTGTGTCGGTTTCCGGCATCTCTTCCCGCAGAAACGCCTGCCACACCTGCAACCGTTTGCCAAACTCATCAGCGCCCTCTAAAGCCCCACCAACCAAAAAGCGCGTCATGGCTTGCAGACGATTCAAGTCAGGCTCATTTTCAAGAGGGCATTCTACATTGGGATCCAAGATGGCGTCAGTAATAGCCGATACGCCATGGTCATTTACATCAGGGGTCAAGGGATTCAGGTTATCATTCATTGGTTTGTTGCTTTCCTGCAAACAGAAACTATCCACTGAGGCTTAAGCTTATTGACTGTAACGCTCGTTGTCAAGATAATTAACTCCCTGACGAATCGTAACCAACCAAAGACGAACCCTTGTCCAAAGTTTGCTGCGGTTCCGAAGGAAACGACTTCGTCGTATTATTTAATATCCGTTCCCAAGGAGGAAACATGGATTACTCAAAACTGATTGCCCCACCGGGTAAAAAGATCCGCCTTGCCCACTATGACACGGCCTACACCGGAAAATTCAAAAAGAAAAAGGAAGCGATCAAAAAACTTGAAGACGACATTGAAAAGCTAAAGGAATTGCAAGCTAAGTTCTATGCCCAAGATAATTATGCGCTGCTCATCGTCTTGCAAGCGTCCGATGCGGCAGGCAAAGATGGCACGATCAAACATGTTATGTCTGGCGTGAACCCCCAGGGCTGCCAGGTATTCAGCTTCAAAAAGCCATCGAGCGAAGAGCTCGATCATGATTACTTATGGCGCTGTATGAAACGGCTGCCAGAACGGGGACGTATCGGTATTTTTAACCGTTCCTACTACGAAGAAGTCCTCATCGCCAAAGTGCATCCTACCATCCTCGACTACCAAAAACTGCCTCTTGAATGCAAAGGGCCAGATGTCTGGAAAAATCGATACGAAGACATCAACAATTTTGAGAAATATCTGGTGCGCAATGGTATTATTGTGCTTAAATTTTTCCTCCATCTCTCCAAAGAGGAGCAAAAAGAACGCTTCCTGGCTCGCCTGGATACGCCAGAGAAAAACTGGAAGTTCTCTACCGGCGATCTCAAAGAACGTCGCTACTGGGACGATTATCAAGCTGCTTTTGAAGATTGCTTCAACGCCACCAGCACCAACTGGGCGCCCTGGCATATCATCCCTGCCGACCACAAATGGTTCAGCCGCGCAGCCATCTCCGACATCATCGTCAACAAGTTGGAATCGCTCAACCTCGCCTTCCCCACGGTGGATGATGAGCAAAGAGCTAGGTTGGCTGAAGCGCGAGTGGCGCTGATAAATGAGGGGGCGTAAGCCGTCGGCTGTTATCTGTGTGCAGTCCCTGGCATCTCCAACCAGGCTCCCTCTGCCATCGGTGCCGGGGACTGGGGTGGCTACGGCAGCCAGGTGAAGTTATGCCCGCTTAGGCCAACGGCCGTTTGCAAATCAACCAAGGCTCCACCAGCAGGCGCATAATACATCGCGCCATTCACTTGCATGATCGCTCCCGAGCCATCTGGCGCCCATACAATTTCAGATGGCTCTTGGGCAGGCAGGTCGCTGATTTGTTCGGCAGGTTCGCTAAAAGACACACGTTGATAGAGGCCGTTTTCTGAATGACCTGGCTCAAATAAGGCGTAACCAAAACGGCCGTTTTCCCAGTGAATGGGTGCCAAAGATTGCATTGCAGCCGCAGTCAAGGCCACAGACTCATCCAACTGTACAACCCCAGCATCCTGGTTAATGCGATAAGTTTCTCCGACAACTGAACCAGTTGCATTGTCACTCAATCTAGTCATAAAAATTCGGTTATCTGCCATCCAGGTCATTTCAGGGAAATAAGGTTCCGCATCAAAATAAGATTGAGGAACCACCATCATCGTTTGGGCAGCCACATCGAAGATTGCGGTTTCAGTTCCCTCACTATACGGACGGTACAACATCATCAGCCAACGGGCGTTCTTCGCCCAAGAAAGGGGGATGAAGCGTTCATTAAGTCCGCCTCCTGTATCCCCACTTTTAAGCAATCTCGGTCTATCGCCAGGCACAGTGTATAAATACAACCCGTCGCTATCGCTAAAAACAAAAGTGGCATCATCAAGCCACAACTGCCCCAGACAACGATCAAGGCAATCATATATTTTCTTTGGTGGCAATCCCGCCTCAGGTTCAGCGACGTATAGCTCTGTGGTCGGTTTTTCGCCCAATACCAACGCTTCTGGCTCACCAAGCCCTAATCCGCTAAAAGCCAGGTGCTTACCACTTTGTGACAAAGTAAAAACAAGCGGTGCGTTAAGACTGGCATTGACAGCTGGCACCAGGAGCTGGCTCCCCCCTGTTTCTAGATTGAGATAAGCCAGGCGGTAAGTGCCAATAGTTTCAGTAACGGCCGTTATCGTGTTAGAAATCTCCGTCGAGGCCATCAACTGGGACACCACCGCCCAACGGCTGTCCTTACTCAGCACATAATCCACCACGTCATCCTCGACCAGCGCCACCACATTGCCATCCCGCTGCCAGCGTTGGAGCTTGCCCCGCCCCACAAAGAGCAAATCATGGCTGATGGCTGGCATCTGCGCCGGATTGATGACCAGTTCAGGAAATTCTGTCGGGGTAGCGGTAGGGGCTAGCGTAGGCGTCGCCACAGGTGGGGGCGGGGATTCAGCAACGGCCGTTTCCTGAGCATCATCGGCTGCTGCGGGCACACTCCCCCCTTCCATCCCAACCGCCGGGGGCTGCTCGCGGTTCACCGCAGTCGGCGGCGGCGGCAGCGTTGGAAATGGCTCCACCACAGCACACGCCACGACACTCACAATGACCAGTAAACCGAAAACAAGGAACAAGGAACAACGCTTCATGATCACCTCCATCAGAATTGACAATGAAATAAAATACGGAATGGCATCGCCAGTTTCAAGGAACGGTAAGGAAACGGCTTCGTCCTACTCTTAAATTTCCGTTCCTAACGGTAAATGGTTATCAACAAATGATCACTAGTTACTTCATGTCAACGACTGCACATGGTCCACTTCACGGCGGCATTCCTCGTCATGCCAGTTTCCCCCACACGTAACCGCGTCCCGGGGCAAAAAAGAACACAAGCAAGAAAATCGTGGACGCCACCAGCACCACAGCCGGCCCTGAAGCCACATTCAAATAATAAGAAGTGTACACGCCAGCCACACCCGAAAACGCGCCAATCAGAGCCGATACCCCCATCATCGTCAGCAAGCGACGAGTCAACAGTGAGGCCGCCGCCGCTGGCGTGACAAACATCGCCAACATGAGAGCAATGCCCACCACTTGCAGCGCCACCACAATCGTCACCGCAATGAGGATGAGCAGTAAGTAACGCAAAAACAGCGTGGGCAACCGCAGCGTGACAGCCAACACGGGGTCAAAAGAAATAACGAGAAATTCTTTGTAAAACAGAAATATGGTGATGAGAACCACAGCCCCAAGAACGGCCGTTGTCCATAAATCCCCCGTCGTTACCCCCAACAAATTGCCAAACAGAAAATGAGCCAAATCCACCGTGTAGCTGCCCGTCATCGACAACATAGCCACACCTAAAGCAAAAAAGCCCGCAAACACAACCCCAATTGCCGTGTCTTCTTTGAGGGTACCGCGTTCTGTGAGGAGACCAATGCCAACGGCCGTTAACACACCAAAAATCAGCGCCCCAACCGCCAGAGGCCAACCCAGTAGAAAAGCAGTGACCACACCAGGCAAAATCGTATGCGCCAGAGCATCACCAAAAAACGCCATGCCGCGCAGCACCACATACGTGCCCAACACAGAACAGACCACCCCCACAATCACCGCGGCCAGCAGTGCCCGGGTGATGAAAGAATATTGAAGGGGGTCGAGTAACCAGTCCATCTCAGTGATCAGCACCATCACCAACAACATGCATGCAGCCACCGTATGCCGTAATGAGATTATCGGTGGAGAGAACGGCCGTTCCCGTGCCCAAAGCCACAATTCTCCGATTAAGCAGCATCACCCTGTCAAACCGCTCCGCTGCCATCGTCAAATCATGCGTTGAGACAATAACCGTCACCCCATCAGGACGCAAGCCATCCAGCACCTCAAAGATCTTATCCTGACTAGGAACATCCAACCCTGTCAGCGGCTCATCGAGCAAAAGCAGTTCCGCTTCTTGCGCCAACGCACGCGCAATAAAAACGCGCTGCTGCTGCCCGCCAGAGAGTTCGCCAATTTGCTTCTTCGCCAAGTGCGTCACATTTACCCGTGCCAAACTGTCCTTAACAACTTGCCAATCAGCACGGCGCGGCCAACGGAAAAAGCCAATCTGACCAGCACGCCCCATCATCACCACATCTTCAACCGTAACGGGAAACGTCCAATCAATCTGGCTGCGCTGCGGCACATAAGCGATGCAAATATGACCATCTGGCCCATGCCCAAAAATATTAATTTCACCTTTGCCCGGCTTGAGCGTGCCCACAATGAGCTTGAGCAATGTGCTTTTCCCCGCCCCATTTGGGCCGACCACAGCAATACGCTCGCCCTTTTCCACACTAAACGACACGTCTGCCACCGCATACTGGGTACTCCGAGCTACGGTAACATCATTGGCACCCGCCGCATAGGCCACCGACACATTCTTCATTTCTAGCGTCGGGACGCCCGGTTTATGGGAGACGCCACGTCGTTTAATTTTCTTTACCATCTCCGTCATACTGTGATTTTATATCGGTAACGACAATTTGCGAAATAAAAGCCCGCCTCCATGCATGGTGCTGATTTAAGGGAAAAGCCGGAGCAAAAACTTCTACCTTGCCATAGAGTTCAGACACCTTTTGTCAGGTTAAAACAGGTAAAGAAAAAGGGTCGCCAGAAAAGTGACGACCCTCTCAAAAAGATTACTTTGTGCGCATCCATGAATAAGCTGCCAAATTGATGGAGACGCTTCAAGTGACCTTTTCCCCGGAAAAACGGGGATTATTTTTTAGACTGGTCACTCTGCTTGATGTCGTTGGCGGCGCAGAGCCAAAGCAACAAAGCCAACCAGCAAAACAGCAGCAAGCCCCATTGTCACGCCAACTAACACATTGTTACTGGTGGCATCAGCGGAGAAGGATTGGAGATTAACGGCCGTTGGTGTGCCGCCAATATACCAAACATAATCTTCAATCTCGCCATTAACAACACCCGCCACAGCCGGATCATTACAGGTCGCAGCGGTAGGGCAGACGCGAAAACGTGCATAAATCCAACCCTCTGTGGTGCCAGATGGATAGTTAACCGTGAGCGAGCGGATGTAATTTCCTGCCCGGGAAAAATCTTGAAGGACATACTCATTCGCATCAAGAAAGTCACCATCATTATTCCAATCAATCCATCCATTCACAAAGCAAGAACCAATGCATCCATTCACTCTAAATTGAATCGTGCCAGAGCCATCTGCAATCCAAGCTTCAGGATCAATAGCCAACACACCATCTTCATCATCAAAATCATTGTTATTATCCCCATTGGCATATCGAGATGGATGTGGTCCAGATTCACCGTCCAGGTTATAGCCCAGTGTCAACCCTTGTGGAATATGATACGCTCCTTGATATTCGTCATATTTAGGATTGTTGCTCGGATCTAATTCAGGCAAGTCACCATATTCACGAACTTCTTCTGTAGGACGAGCCCCAACTTCATCAATGGTAATATCGAGGTCATCTACAATTGTGCCGTCAATATCCATCTGTAGTGCGCCCACATTTTCCCAACTTGAGGGATTGCTCCAGCCTCCCTCCTCAGAAAAATCCACGAAACGATAAACGAGATCAACACGGTGGAGATCGCCATCACCAAATATAGCGATGTCTTTTTGACCAAAATTTGTGGCTGAGCCACCAAATGCAGTTAACATTAAACTAGTTTGATGATCCGCGTCTAACACTTTAACATAGACAGCATCATTTTCAGGATTTGCACTTGTTAAATCTACATTCAGGCCATCATAGTCAGGCTGATCAGTTGTGACATCTGTACTGCCATCCCAAATCACTTTCGCCTGGCCAGTTGTGCCTGACCCCATGGAAAAACTCAACTCGTTACTAGTCACGCCGCCACCGATGTTGGTGTCGATATCCAGGTTCACATTTGTGCCGCCAGCATCCCAGTAAGCAAAGGCTTTGCGGGCATTCCCCAAGGTATTTCCAGGCGGAAGGGATGATACTGCCCCACTATCAGTTTCATTACCCGGAGAAGAATTTGCATTGAGTCGTTGTGTTCCCTGGTTAAACGTATCCGCTTGCACAGCAGATGCATAAGCAATCCCAAATGTCATTAATAAAACGGTTGCAAGAACAAAGAATAATCCAAATTTAATTGATAACAGTTTTTTCATAGTACATCTCCTTTAATATAATAATATTTTCCCCATATCTGGTGAGTTTAAAGCTGATACAACACACACGGTATGAGGAATTTAAGAAGTATTCCTGATGCTTATCATACATCAAGACACATCAATATTAGGTTATAAAATGGTTGTAAAATGGTAATGATGCCGATTTAGTCGAGGTGTGAGCCTTCTGAGATTAGAGATTGAGGAGATGAAGCTTTCCATTTTACAAATCTGCCACCCCTCCTAAATAATCGGGCTCTGCCGTCTAAATAACAAATTGGGGGCGATGATACCAAAGGACAGCCCGGCTAATATCAGACCAGTACGAATGGCGTAAACGGCCGTTTGCAATAACATCTCTGGCCCTTCAACCGCTGACAAATCTGCCAGCCCCGTTATCTCAAAGATGCCTAGCATCGTGCGGTAGGCAAAGACACCGGGCACCATGGGAATCACACCAGGCACCACAAATACCAGCCGGGGAATGCGATATTGGCGTACCAGCAGCTCTCCTAAGAACCCGACGGCTGTGGCCGCCAACAAGGTCGCGGCTTCGATGGGGAGACCCAGTAGGGCAATGATTGCCGCCCGCAAACCATGGCCTAAAGCACCTGACAATGCACAAGCAAGCAGAGCCTGTCGCGGCACGTTGAACAAAATGGCAAACCCCATGGCGGCAATCGCCGACCAGAAAGCGTCACGCAGCACAAAGAATAAAATATCGTTGTTCATATACTCTCCCCCGTCAACAGCAACACCACCATCAAGCCCAGCGCAATACACATCGAGATAATAAAACCCAACACACCACGCGTGATGCCGTTGCTCATGTAGCCGCGCAAAAAGTCATGCGTGGCGTTGATGAGGGGCACACCCGGCACCAACAGCAGCACACAAGCTGTCATCGCCGCTTCAGGCGCCGTGCCAAACTTCAGCGGCACGGAAACGCTGGCGATCAAACCAGCCACCACCGCACAAACGGCCGTTACGATGAACGGGTTGAACTGCCTTTTATGCCCTTCCTGGCGCACAAACATAGCCACACTGGCCGCCACAAAAGTAACCAGCAAGATATGCCAATCACCGCCAAAGAGTTGGCTAAACGCGCCACAGGCGATGCCCACCATCCCCACCGTCACCCAGCGGTTGTAGTTGCCAGATGTGTGGCTAATCGCCTCCAGTTTTCGCCGCGCTTCAACACGATCCAGCTCGCCTCGTTCAATCTCACGACTGACTGTGTTGATAGCCGCCATACACGCCATATTCACACCCAGGCCAACCACTCGTCGCGTCTTGGTGCGAAACTCTCCCCCGCTGGAAGCAGTCACTGTAATCGACTCCGTGCGTACGATAATGTCGAGCCAATCACAGCCCAAGCCTGTGCCAAAACGGTGTGTGCTTTCTTCTACACGAAAGCTGTTTGCCCCATATTGCAGCAGCATCTGCCCGGCCCATAGGCAAAGATCTATAATGTCCGTCAATTCTGCATGGGATAACGGCCGTTTGCTATACCTGTATTCATGTTCTTCTTGTTCTTCAGTCATAATCCCTTCCAGTTATTGCAGGTTGTCAGCAGCAAATCACCTACAACACACAGCTTGCCACTCGCTTAACTGCTACGTAAAACAAACCAACCTAAAAGTATATGGCGGTTTAGCGAAGCAACAATCGGCAATCTTGCCGACTTAAACGATACCTTTTTTGTACTCATTTTTGCAAGAAGAATTTGGCCGCAGCCTCACACCCAACAACCAATACCATCAACCACCACACGGGCATTTCACCCTGCTGCCACCTGAAATTTGAGTTCTTTCTGAGAGACGCTCATTCCCGGTTGGTCTGGTTTGCTCTGCCCTGGGTTAGCAGGTAGGATTATTGCCATAATGGTAACGAGCAAGCCACAGGTAGAGGAACAGACCAGCGACCAGGATAACGGCCGTTATCTTGAATCCTCCCCCATTCCAGAAACAATCATAGCCGCACCAGCCGCACCAAAACCTGATTTTCGCCTCGAAAAATGGGGACTTATCTCCGTCATCATCCTGATTGTGATTGTATTACTATGGCAGGTGCGGGACGGCGTGTGGGATCTCATTTCATTGGTGGGTGACCAGGAAGCGGTCAGTGCCTATCTGATTAGCTACGGCGCCTGGGGACCGCTGGCACTGGCTGTAGCACAGTTACTACAAGTGCTGGTTGCCGTGATTCCAGGCCACGTTTTCTTGATAGCAGCAGGGTACGTTTATGGATTTTGGCCAGGACTGATCTTGAACATGATTTGCATCGTGGCCGCCAGCCAACTGGGCTTTGCCCTTGCCCGTTGGGCAGGCCGCCCCGTCGTGGATCGGTTAGCCGACAAGGAAACGCTTGATAAATGGTATGCCATCGGCGAAAAGCAAGGTTTCATGTTCTTCACAATCGCCTTTGTGCTACCCATGTTTCCCACCGACATGATGAACTTCGTGGCAGGATTAACGGGGATTCGCGGCACTCAGTTTTTGGCAGCTAACATTTTGGGACGCCTGCCCAGCGCCATCATGCTGACAATGATTGGGGCTTATGGTATCCGCTTTGAAAGCTGGCATTGGGTAACGATTGGCCTCTTGGCTGCTGTTGTCTACATTATTGGCCGAACTGTGGTCTATCGCATCGAAAAACAGCATGAAAACGATTAAGTCACATCCGTGGTTGCCTCATCTCAATCTGCCGGGAAACGGCCGTTTCCCATGCATGATCTACCACCAACACCGCCATCATCATATTTTCATCACTCGCGCCTTGAGACTAATTGACACCCCATCACTTTAAGATACCATCTATTCACCAAAACCACCGAACAGGGAATGGAGTCAACCATGGAACAAAAATTACAAGACCTCAAAACTCGTCTACTTGAAATCAATGACCTCGATAGTGCAGCTGCCGTACTCAACTGGGATCAAAGCACCTACATGCCTCCTGGCGGCGCTACTGCTCGGGGACGGCAAATGGCCACACTAAGTCGTCTCGCCCATGAAAAATTCATCGATCCAGAAGTAGGCAAATTGCTCGACAGCTTACTAGCCTATGGGGAAAACCTGCCCTACGACAGCGACGATGCCAGTCTCATTCGTGTGACCCACCGCCATTACCAAAAATTAACCAAAGTACCGCCAGCCCTGTTGGCTGCCTTTTATGAACATTCGGCGGTCACGTATCAGGTTTGGACAGAAGCACGTCCCCATAATGATTTTGCCCGTGTCCAACCCTATTTAGAGAAAACACTCGACTTGAGCCGCCAAATAGCTGATTGTTTCCCCGGTTATGACCATATCGCAGATCCCCTGATTGATATGCATGATGAGAGCATGAAAGCAGAATCTATTCGTGCTATCTTTGCCGACTTACGCCACCAACTCGTTCCCATTGTGCAAGCGATTACCAGCCAAGATCCCGCCGACAACAGCTGCCTGCACAAAAGCTATCCAGAACAAGAACAACTCGAGTTTGGCAGAGCAATCATTAAAGATTACGGCTTTGATTTTCAACGGGGGCGGCAGGACATGACCCATCATCCTTTCATGACCAAGTTTGCCCTGGGTGATGTGCGCATTACCACTCGCGTCAAAGAAAAAGACTTGAACGAAGCGTTGTTTAGTACACTGCATGAAGCCGGTCATGCCATATATGAGATGGGTATCGCCATGACTCTGGATGGCACGCCCCTGGCCTCAGGCATATCATCTGGTGTGCATGAAAGCCAATCCCGGCTTTGGGAAAATTTGGTAGGGCGCAGTCGTGGGTTCTGGAAACATTATTACCCCAAAATTCAGCAAACCTTCCCCGCTCAACTAGGCACGGTGGACATGGAGACTTTTTACCGCGCCATCAATCGCGTCGAACGGTCTCTCATCCGCACCGATGCTGATGAAGTGACTTACAATCTGCATGTGATGATTCGCTTCGATTTAGAGCTGGCCATGCTTGAAGGCACCTTAGCAATTAAAGATTTGCCGGAAGCCTGGCACGCCCGTTATCAAGCAGACTTGGGCTTGCAAGCTCCCAGTGATGTGGATGGAGTGCTCCAAGATATGCATTGGTTTACGGGCACGATTGGGGGAGCCTTCCAGGGATACACGTTGGGCAACATCATGAGTGCGGCTTTCTTCGATAAAGCGGTCGAAGCCCACCCTGAGATTCCCACAGATATTGAAAAAGGCCGCTTTGACACATTGCATGGCTGGCTGCGGGAAAACATCTACGTGCATGGCAGCAAGTTTACAGCCAATGAAATAATTCAACGGGTTACCGGAGATTCGTTGACGATTGATCCATATATCAATTATCTGCGCACCAAGTTTGGTGAACTGTATGATTTATCGTAGGGAGCAGCGCGGGATTTAGAAAATAAGGATAGAATAAATGATATGTGTAGAGACGCCCGGCTGTGGCGTCTCTTTCTTTTTCCCGGTTCAATTCAACGAAAAAATACCCTGATCTGATTTCGGCTTTAAGCGCAGGAGAGATACTTCTTCACGATACACCTTAATCAACTCTCTCAAAATAATGCTCGCTTTTTCATTTTCCAAAATTGCTTGCTTCTCTTCTTGAGGGAGTTGGATAGCGGCTGAAGCCAGAAACACAAATTCCTCAATATCAGTGGGCACCTGAGACATATCAAACTCAACTTGCCCCATTTCTGCTAAAAATTGCAAGTATTCCAAAAGCCAAGGCGTGAGTAAATTGGACAAATGTTCAATCTGCTCTTGAGGCTCTGGCTGAAACGGCAGGGCTTCAACCTGCCCCACCAGATAGGGCTGCTGATTATCCAAAGACAGGATTCGGAATCTCTCTCGACCAATAACCATGATGAAAGAACGGCCGTTTCCCAAATGCTGCACCTCGACAATTTCTGCCACACAGCCCACATCGTATGGATTTGCGAGCGGTCCCCCTTCAGCTACTCCACTGCGGATCAGGACGACACCAAACGGCCGTTTTTCATCCAAACATACCTGCACCATCTCCTTATACCGTTCCTCAAACACATGCAGCGGTAAAGGCATCCCCGGAAAAAGCACCGTATTCAACGGAAACAACGGAAGTTGATAAGTCATCATACAGCTCCTTTCAGAAAAAAAAGCGAAACGACAAGATATCGTTTCGCTCCATTATACTACAACTAATTTCCGGGCGCGTGACGCTTAGAAACTTGTTTACCTGCGAAAACTATGTGCCCATCCATAGCTAAGTTACAGAACTTATGGATGTGCTTCAAGCGACCTTTACCCTGAAAAACGGGGAATGATTTTTAGGCAGTCGCTATGCACCCAATTGAGCCGGTGTCACAATAGAGCCATATTCCTCTTTCATCGCCACCAGTGCCGCACGTTGCGCATCATAAATTTCAAACAACTTGGCAGGAATACGTTCGCCAGAGCTATAAGCTTCTTTTTGCAAATCAATGCGTTCAATCAATTTATCCAGGTACAAAGAGAACTGCATATCATACAATTCCCGAGGATATTCCTTGTCAATGTCAGCAAACATAGCTTTCAAATCTTCATATTTGGGCAAATAACCAATGGGCGTTTCAAAAGCATCTGCTTCGCCATTGACACGACGTTCGAGCCAACCCAACCAAACTTTCACGTCACGTTTTTCACCCAACAAGCCAGAGCCCTTGCCACCACGGGAAGCATGGGTTAAGAAGTAATTCAAACCAGCCATCAGCGGACGATTTCCATCAGAAATCTTGTTGGAGTTGAAGAATTTAAACTGAGCATTCATGTAGTCGCCCAAAGCACCAGGGATAAACGGAGCATTTGCCCAAGGTTGACGACGAACCCCGGTAACACCAATTTCTGTAGCAGTCGCAGCAGAAACGATAGAAGCCCCAATCACAACACCCTCGTCAGCATTACGCGCCACCCATACCGGAGGCATCGTGTCTGCATCACGTCCAGAGTAAGTGATCACTTTAATCTGCACACCAGCAGGATCCTCGGCATCTGTTTCATTGTAATTACCAATCGCATTACAATTCAAGGTAGCACGGGAATTTGGATGGGAAATCGGCACCACTTTGCCATTCGCATCAGTCATCCCTTCAGTCCATTTACCCTGGAAGTTGAACCCCTCTTTCGGGGTTTCTTCGCCAGAACCTTCCCAGTAAGGAACGCCATCTTTAATCAACACATTGGAGTAAATAACCTCGGTGTGTTCTTCACGCAAACATTTCATCAGGTAAGGGTCGCCTTCCCAGTTCACGTCACGGACAATACCAAAAATACCTTTTTCCGGGTTGATAGCGCGGACAGTGCCATCATCTGCAATCCAAATTTGAGCCAAGTCATCGCCAATGAAGTCATCGCCAACCATAGCGGTGGTGGTTTTACCGCAACCAGAAGGAGCAGCACCAGCGAAGTAGGTTTTACGTTTGCCATCTGTCCCACGGATACCAGTGATGAACATGTGCTCAGAGAGCATTTCCCCCTGGCCGTAGTAAGTAGCCAGATCCACGGCAAAACGATGGTTACCTTTCTTGAGCAGCAAGGTGTTACCCGCGTAAGTGCAGTAGGTGCTAAAGGTAGTCAGCCAGCTGCGATCCATGAATACGCGAGCGTTGGGCAGATCTTCTGGACGATTTGGGCCTTCAGAGTGAATGTTGGTGAGGAAGCGACCAGCACGTGCGGCCTCAGCATCAAAGTCACTGTAAATGTTGCGGTACAAAATTTCACCACTGTGCAAAACGTAAGTGGAGCTGGAGATTTGAATGGCGGGCAAAGAAGCCGCAGCGCCAACAGGACCACGAGAGAAGAAGCCGAGCAGCATCAGTTTACCTTTCATGATGTCTTTCATGTGTTCAGCAAGGTAAGCATGGGCTTCGTCACGCATCATTTTCTTTGCCAAACTGCTGATGTCTTCGTCAGGATTGACAATGTAGAAGGTACGGTCAACGATACGTGCTTGCTCTTCTGGCAGGTCGTAATGAATGGTATGATCCTTCATCGCCAACGCTTTTTCTTCGCCTTTCTCAATGCTCATCTTCTTGATGGCAGCATAATCTTCAGCGGAACCCGTATTGATAAATACACCGTCGGGATTGCACATTGCAATTGCGTTTGCAATTTTGAGGAGTGCCTCCTCATTTT
The DNA here is from genome assembly GCA_002746795.1 of Chloroflexota bacterium. GTDB lineage: Bacteria > Chloroflexota > Anaerolineae > Promineifilales > Promineifilaceae. The sequence goes on from PDQY01000070.1 coordinate 20,797, forward strand.
TAATCTTGGCAAGTTTTGCCAGATTTTCTTTGTCGATCTTTTCTGAAAAAACAACTTTAGCCTGGTCGAGGGTTTCTACACCACCGATAGCAGACAGAATATCTACACCTTTCGACAACTCTAACATTGTAAATTCTCCTTTATGGAATTTAGTTTATAGGATAAGAAATGATGATGAACTCCGACAATATCACAAGGCTTGCCCCAAGCCTCAACATATACAATTCAAATGCAAAAGTTATTGTGTCAACGCTTGCTGGGATTTATGGACGATGAATTCCTGTTTCTCAATATGCAGGCCAATTTTCACTGGCAAATATAGTGTACAAAGAAGAACTCAATATGACAACCACTAAATATCATATAAATATAGTGCTATATGTCACATTTTGTGTCATGCTGACACATTCTATTGAAACTTTCAACTGGAATGTCCGTATAGAGGGCGTATACTTGGAAAATGAATTAAACCGGAGGCATCATGAGCGACGATTTTACACAACTGAAAGATGAAGAAAAAGAAAAACTACTTAAATTTGAACAAGATGATTTTGACGATCCTGCCGCCACACAATCTACGAACGCGGCGACCCAACACAATAATTGGATTGCAGGTGTGATCCTCATTGCCATTGGTCTTATCTTTTTAGCTACGAATCTAGCTGGGTTTATGCTTCATAACTGGTGGGCTTTGTTCATTTTAATACCGGTTGCGTTCACTTTTGGCAATGCATACACAGACTTTCACGAAAACGGCCGTTTAACCAAAAAAGGTCGTGGTGAATTAACAAGTGGCTTGATTTTGTCCTTAATTGGCTGCACCTTTTTATTTGGCTGGAATTGGGGCACTATCTGGCCTGTCTTCCTCATCATTGGTGGCATCAGCGCCCTGCTGAAAGCCCGTAACGATTAGCTTTCACACCGCTCACCTCACAACAGAAGCTGTCAGGAACCTGAACTATACTTTTTTTCAGGCGAGGCGAGGCAAAAATTTAACTTTCGCGCTCACGCAAATGCGGGAACAGCAGCACCTCACGGATTGTCGCATGATCCGTCAACAACATTGTCAGCCGATCCACACCGGTGCCAAAACCACCATTGGGTGGCATACCGTAACGCATAGCCCGCAGATAATCGTGGTCAATCGGATTGATCTCATCATCATCTTTTTTGTACATTTTCTGCAACATCTCAAAGCGGGCTTGTTGATCAATGGGATCATTCAACTCGGTAAACGCATTCCCCATTTCCATACCGGCAATGAAATACTCAAAGCGTTCCACATGCAGCGGATCGCCTGGCATCCTTTTCGCTAAAGGTGAAATGTCACGTGGATATTGCGTGATGAAGGTTGGCTGTATCAAGTTTGGTTCCACAAAATCACCCAGTAAACCATCAATCAATTTACCCCAGGATGAACCAGGAGGCGTTTGCGTCGCTGCCTCATTAGCTTTGCCATATTCTTGAATGGCAGCAGCAAGGCTCTCGGCGTCAGTGTGGTCGTTATAGTCGATACCAGTGTATTTCAAGATGGCGTCACGCATGGTCATGCGCTCCCACGGTGGCGACAAGTCAATTTCTTTGCCCTGGAAAATGATTTGAGTGGTGCCTAACAACCCTTCAGCAATAAACGCAACCATACGCTCTGTGAAATCCATCACGTCATTATAATCCCAGTACGCAGCGTAGAATTCCATCTGCGTGAATTCAGGATTGTGTTTGAAGCTCACACCTTCATTGCGGAAGTCGCGCCCGATTTCATAAACACGCTCAATGCCGCCAACCAGCAATCGTTTGAGGTACAGCTCAAAAGAAATGCGCAAATAGAGGTCTTGTTTGAGCTGATTGTGATGGGTGATAAACGGCCGTGCGGCTGCGCCGCCGTACAGTGGCTGCAAAATCGGCGTTTCCACCTCCAAAAAATCATGGTCGTCTAAAAACTGGCGCATCAATTGGATCACTTTAGCCCGGGCACGGAAGACATCCCGCACCTCTTGATTGACAGCCAAATCCGCATACCGCTGGCGATAACGTTCTTCTACATCAGCAAAAGCACTGTAGCGCACCATTTTGCCATCAACTTCTTGTTCTTTCACCACAGGCAGCGGGCTGACTGCTTTGCTAAGCAAGACCCACTCACTGACACGCACACTCACTTCGCCAGAACGAGTGCGGAACAATTTGCCAGTTGCTTGCACAAAATCGCCTAAATCGAGCAGCTTGCGGAAAATCCGATGCCGTTCTTCACCAATTTCTTCACGTCGCAAGAATAGCTGAATTCGCCCGAACCCATCTTCGATGTGTGCAAAAACAGTCTTGCCCATATCGCGCATGCTCACCAACCGACCACACACTGTCGCCATAATTTCTGCCTCTTCACTGGCAGCTTCAAAGGCAGCAAGAGCTTCTTGGGTGGTATGGGTGCGCTCAACACGCAATGGATATGGTTCTATACCCGCTTCTTTGAGCCGTGCTAATTTTTCTAAACGCTGTTCTTCTAATCGTGTTTTTTCCCAACTCATGATGTCCTCTATTCGCTTTTTCTCAGACCTGACAAATTTATCAGCATTGTTGTGCCATATGGATTTTGTAAAAAAGCCGGGCAGGTCTAGTTTTTTCCATGAAAAAGCCCGTGCTGTGACACGGGCTGGTTACTTTGCAATTAATTTCTACAAGACGACCTTAATCGATGCTGACCACCCGAAATTCCGTGAGACCGCCAGGAGCCTTCACACGTACGATTTCGCCAACCTTTGCGCCTAGCAATGCTTCACCAAGCGGGCTTTCATTAGAAATGCGGCCTTCTGTTGGATCTGCTTCCGCCGCACCAACGAGGTGGTATTTTTCATCTTCATCGCATCCTTCTTCTGAAATTGTAACCCAATCACCGACACGGACAAAGTCATGGGGTTCGCCATTGTCATCGATAATTTGGTAATTTTTTAATATTTCTTCAACCTCTTGAATGCGCCCTTCCAAAAATGATTGGGCATTACGGGCAGCTTCTAATTCGGCGTTATCGACAAAATCATCATCTTGTCCATCTTCAAAAGCACGATGCAAGCGATCAGCAACTTCTTCACGTCCGACAGTCGTTAATTGTTCGTATTCAGCCTGGAGTTTCTCCAAACCTTCTTCTGTGAGTAAAGCGGGTTTTTTCGTTATCATCATTAATCCCCTATTTTTAGGGTCCCTATTTATTAGGGAAAAACCGCTGAAATCAGCGGCATACTGGTGTAAGAAATTAATTTAGGGCGAGGATTATATCAGATTCTTTAGTAAGCACAACTCTTATTCGTAAGGTTAACCAATTCTAAATATATCATGACATAACCCATTCATCTGCTGCCCATCGCCCACCTTCATCCACAACTGTCACTTCCGCTTCCGCTTCGTGTCCCGCTCGTTCAGGCTGGCGTTAAGTTCCCCGATGGTAAGAGGCACATTTTGCCTGATTTATCATCTGATTCTGTTGTTAACCTACCCGTGAGCGCCACCCAAAGAGTGGCGATCTACA
>PDQY01000071.1 GCA_002746795.1 Chloroflexota bacterium
CTGATATGGAAGAGGTCCGCTGGTTAAATCCGCATGTGAATAATGGCATTATCACCGAAGATGGCAACACGAACCTCGCCATCCATGACCCTGAAGCAAACCAATGGCAAGGCACACTTTTAGCGGTGCGTATGGTGCGTTTAGCTTCTGTACTCATGAGCGCAGGCACGGTGCTGCTCACTTATCTCATCGGCAAAGAGGTGGCACCTAATCGCCCGGAAATTGCGTTGGGCGCTGCTGCCGTTAACGCCTTTTTGCCCATGTTCCTTTTTATCAGTGGCGCGGTCAATAATGATAATTTGGCTATTTTGCTGGCGTCGTTGGCAGTTTGGCTGATGCTCAAATCGGTAAACAGGAATGGGGATACGGGGATCGGTAATCAGTTATCGGTGAACAGTGAACAATTTACCGACCACCGGCCACCAAAAGCATGGTATTGGCTGCTGCTTGGCGTGGTTATCGGGCTGGCCGTTCTGACGAAACAAGGCACGTTTGCGCTGCTGCCGTTGGCGTGGGGGACGATTTTTATGGTACGGTGGCGGGTGAATGTGCTGGGGGATAACGGCCGTTTCCATTCTTACGCCCAACTCTTCAAAACCCTTCTGCAATCCCTGCTCTACTTTGCCCTCTTGATGGTTCCCGTCATTTTGATTGCAGGTTGGTGGTATTGGCGCAATATTCAACTGTATGGCGACTTTCTGGGTTGGAATGCATTCATTGCCGTTCTAGGCAAACGCGCCAGCCCAGCCTCTCTGGCACAATTGTGGGACGAACGTCACGGCTTTATGATGGCCTACTGGGGCTTATTTGGCGGCGTCAACATCCCCATGCCCATGGGGATTTACCATCTGCTGAATGGGATTCTGGTGGTGTCGGTAGTAGGGTTCGTGGTTTATACTGTGCAAAGGATTAAAGAGTGGCGAGCAAAGATTGAAAGTTGGTCTTGGACTTTTAAATCTTTGATCTTCAATCTTGTTAACTTTGTCCTCTCGCAACTAGGATTCGTCATTTGCCTGCTCTTCGCCGGGGCTGTGGTTTTGGGTCTGATTCAGTGGGCCACAACAACCTGGTCTTCGCAAGGGCGGCTGGTGTTTACCGCCATTTCAGCCTTAAGCATCCTGATGGTGGCGGGAGTAGTGGGCTGGATGCCGCAGCGAGCCGCCCGGTGGACAGCAGGAACCTTGGGCGCATTCATGTTTGTGATTGCAGCGCTAGCCCCCTGGCTGTGGATTCAACCAGCGTATGAGGTGCCGGAGTATGCCTCTCTATGGGATCGGGAAGGTGTGACGTTTGGCGAACAGATTCGGCTGGTAGGCTACGAACTGGAGACAACGGCCGTTTCTCCTGGTGACTCTCTCTGGCTAGCGCTAGAATGGGAAGTGTTGCAAGAAATGGATCGGGATTGGTCCGTGTTTGTGCATCTGCTTGACCCCGTGCCGGGATTCCCTATCGCGCAGCGTGACATGTTCCTGGGACAAGGGTTAATAGCCACTCGTTTGCTTAGGCCAGGCGAACGGATCATTAACAAATACAAACTGGATATTCCCGCTTCAGCCATTGCCCCGGCTGAACTCGTGCTCCACGTAGGTCTGTATGATTTCAACAGCTGCCCAGCCTGCGAACGCATGCCGATAACAGATCCAGGCGTGCTACCCCATACAGACAACGCCGCTGAAATTGCTATCCTGCCCTTAACGGCCGTTCCCGGAAAGTATCCCAATCCGATTTCCGTTAATTTCGGGGCTGAGTTAGAACTGGTTGGCTATGAAATTAACCCCAGGCGCGTACAAGCGGGTGATGTCATTGAATTGCAAACTTATTGGCAGGGGAAACGGCCGTTGAGCCACAACTACACCTTCTTTGCCCAGGTCGTCAACCTACAAGACACCACCCGTTACGGCAGCCAGGACCCTGAAGCCACAACATCCAAGTGGGAACCCGGCACAGACCACATCATCTCCATGAGCATCACCCTGGATGAAAACACCCCCCCAGGCGTCTATCCCATCATCATCGGCGCCTACACCCACTCAGCTGAAACCGGATTTAAGCGACTGCAAATCATCACCCCAGAAGGCCGCATCACCCAAGACGACTTCTTTATTTTGACACCCATTCGCATTGACGAATAAAAAGTGACAATAGGAGACAATTATGAACCCCCTGGTAGAACTACACACTTATGGCCAAAGTTTTTGGTACGACAACATCCGCCGCCAGATTTTGCAAGACGGCACCCTGCAAAATCTCATCGACCATGATGGCCTGCGTGGCATGACCTCAAATCCTGCCATCTTTGAAAAAGCGATTGGTGGTAGCGACGACTACGACAGCCAGATGGCCGAGCTCGTCACCGCCGGAGCCACCACCGAAGAGATTTACACCAAACTGGCAATAACCGACATCCAGGCAGCCTGTGATTTATTCGCTCCCCTTTACGCTGAAACCAATGGGGGGGATGGCTACGTCAGCCTGGAAGTGTCGCCCAATCTAGCGCGTGATACCACAGGCACCATCAACGAAGCCCGTACCTTATTTACCGCTGTGAATCGCCCCAATCTGATGATCAAAGTGCCCGCTGCGTCAGAAGGCATACCAGCCATCAAACAGCTCATCAGCGAAGGCATCAACATCAATGTCACGCTCATGTTTAACATGGCTCATTACGAAGCCGTTGCCCAGGCATACATCGATGGCGTGGCTGCTTTAGTAGAAAACGGCGGTGATCCGAGCAAAGTAGCCTCCGTCGCCTCATTCTTTGTCAGCCGCGTGGATACCGCTGTAGACAAACAACTGCATGAAATTGGCAGTGAAGAAGCGGCCGCCTTGCTGGGCAAAATCGCCATCGCCAATGCCAAAGTTGTCTACAAACGCTTCAAAGCAATCTTCCATGGTGAACCATTTGCTGCGCTGCAAGCCAAAGGTGCTAACCGCCAACGTTTACTGTGGGCTTCTACCGGCACCAAAAACCCCCATTACTCCCCCACCCTCTATGTGGACGAACTCATTGGCTCCGAAACCGTCAACACCATGCCTCCAGCAACCATTGACGCCTTTCGTAAAAGCGGTTCTGGCGGCCACACCCTGGAAGCAGGTATCGTTGAATCTGAACAAGCATTAGTCAAACTGGCGGAACTAGGTATAGACCTGGCAGCAATCACTGAAAAACTGCAAGAGGATGGCGTAGATGCCTTCATCCACGCATTTGCTACCCTTCTGCACACCATCGACCAGAAAAAAGCGCTTTTCTAGCACATTGGTAATTTCAACACCATGTTGAATTAAACATATCTGAACCAAATAACCTTTTCATGACAAAAACATGACAGGAATTGTCATGTTTTTGTTTTATACTACGGCCATGTCACACACAGCAACACGACTCATCACCCTGATCATGCTTTTGCAACGGCAGCCCAACCAACGAGCAGCCAGCCTGGCCGCAGAGCTTGATGTCTCTGAACGCACCCTACACCGCTACATTGGCATGTTGGAAGAAATGGGCATTCCCGTCTACTCCGAACGAGGGCGGAACGGTGGGTTTTCATTGGCGCGAGGATACCGGATGCCCCCGTTAGTTTTCACGCCCGAAGAAGCAACGGCCGTTCACCTGGGCACCAGCCTCGTCAGCGAAGTATGGGGAAAACTATACGAAGAAGCAGCCCACGGGGCGCTCGCCAAACTAGACAACGTCCTCCCCGAAGAGCAGCAACAAGAAATCGCCTGGGCCAGCCGCACCCTGGTCGCCACCAATATAGGACGCACCGAGCAAGTCATCCTGATGCCCCTGCTGGAAAAGCTGCGGCAAGCCACCCGGCAGCGGCGACGTGTACGTATGTGGTATCAAGGCAAAAACCAGCCCAATCCTGTGGAGCGCGAACTAGACGTGTATGCGCTGGGTCACAATTGGGGATGGTGGTATGCCATCGGACATTGCCATCTGCGGAATGCTACACGCTCCTTCCGGGTAGATCGCATCAATAAGCTCATCTTACTCGATGACCCGTTTGACATTCCCCCAGATTTTGCCATTCGTGATTACCTGGCAAAAAAGCCAGCGCCTCATTTGGACATCCAAATCAAGATGCGCTTCCAGCCCGAGGGCATCTTTTTAGCTGAATACGGCCGTTCTTACTGGCAAAGCATGGAAACAGAAACAGATGGCTCACTCACCGTCACCTTTGGCGCCCAAGATATGAACTATGCCGCCAGCACCATCATGAGCTATGGCCCCCTGGTGGAAGTGCTAGAGCCAAAAGAACTGCGCCAAATCCTACACGAATGGGCGGCTGGTATTGTCGCCCAATACAGTCAGTAATGCCCTAATCCCTACTTCTTTTCAGGAGAGAATCAGATGACAAAAATCGATTTCAAAAAACAGCTTAAACATCTTTACAACCCAAGTAAAAAAGAATTCACCGTGGTAGAAGTGCCTGCCATGCAGTTTCTCATGGTCGATGGACAGGGCAATCCCAACACAGCGCAAGAATACCAGGATGCGTTGGAAGCGTTGTATGCTGTCGCCTACAAAATCAAGTTTAACAGTAAGAAACAACTGGCAAAAGATTACACAGTGCCCCCGCTAGAAGGTTTGTGGTGGGCAGACAGCATGGACACCTTCACCCATTTGCGCGACAAAAGTCAATGGAAATGGACGATGATGATCATGCAGCCAGACTGGGTAACACCAGCCATGTTTGATGAAGCATGTGCCCTCGTCAAAAAGCAAAAAGACCCGGCAGCCTTGGCCAAAGTGCGTCTGGAGAGTTACGCAGAAGGAGTTTCCGTGCAAATTATGCATATTGGCTCCTATGACGATGAAACTCCGGTTTTGGACAAATTACACCATGAATTTATGCCCGCCAACGGCTGGACATTCAATGGCAAGCACCATGAAATCTACCTCAGTGATCCACGCCGGGTGGCTCCAGAAAAGTTAAAGACTGTACTGCGGCAGCCTGTTGTTCAACAAGTCCCATAGTTAAGGTCAATCATCAGGAGCGTTAGGCATGAAAAAAGCCACTGGCCGCCTTCACAACCCCAGCCGCCAGTGGCTTATGCTTGTGAGCAATTGCCAGCTAAAGCACAATGCTGTAAATGATTGAGCGCAAGACCATCAAGCCAATAAGCAGCACCAGCGGACTCCAGTCAACCATCCCTGTTTGGGGTAATAAGCGGCGGATCGGCGCTAACATCGGTTCTGTTAGCTGATGAACCACCCGCAATATCGGCCCCCAAACTTCATGGTAGGGATCGGGGCGCACCCAAGATAAAACAGCTCGTACCAAGAGCAAAATGAATATAATGTTGTAAATTAAGTTGAATATTTGAATAAAGAGATACATATCTTGTCCTCACACCTGTCGGGAACCAAATAGGGCACGACCAACGCGGACTTGGGTTGCTCCTTCTTCAATAGCAATGTGATAATCATCTGTCATGCCCATGGAAAGCTGCGACAAGTTGAGATCGGGAACGGCCGTTTCCAGCCAGGCAGCCAACGCTCGCGTGCGTCGAAACAGCTGCCGAATCTCGTTTTCCGGGGCATGCCAGGGAGCCATCGTCATCAAACCACACAATTGGAATCCCGCTAAATTGTTAACTGTTTGCGCCACTGTACGCAGTTTTGCTTGTTGCGTTGCATCCGTTTCCCAGCGCACAGCCAAGAACCCAGACTTACTCCCCTCCCCAGACACATTAACCTCTAATAAAACGGGGAGAGAACGGCCGTTTGCTACCAATTGCCTTGATAAACGATTAGCAATCTTCATACGATCCAGCGCATGAAATGTATCCGCAAAATCTGCAATGATGCCAGACTTGCGGCTCTGCACAGTGCCAATGAAATGCCAGACAATGCCCCCATCTGCCCCCAGTTCCGCTTCCACCAAGGGACGTTTGGCGGCCAACTCATCGGGCCGATTCTCGCCAAACTGACGCATACCCGCTTCATAAGCGGCCAACAACACCTCCACCGGCCACGTCTTGGTCACAGCAACCAACGTCACATCTTCTGGTCGCCGCCCAGCCCGTTTGGCTGAGGCAGCCATATTCTCTAACACTGCCTGGTATCGCTCTTTAAGTTCACTCATGATTGTCTCTATTTTCTAGTTGCAGGGTTGCCACGTGGTCAGGTGGCAAAGAGATTTCACTACTCACTGCCCACATAGCTAATCTGGAAGATATTCCCCGTCCAGTAGTCAGCCACATACAGATTGCCATCAAAGCCAACCGCCACATCAATAGGTGCGGTATAACCTAAGGAAAAATCAGCCATCGTGCCATCAGGGCTGATGCGCACCACACTTTGCGCACCAGGGAAAGAACTCCATAACGTCACAAACAGGCTGTCATAAAATCCAGGGAAAGCATCAGCATGATAGCCTATAATACCTGTAGGTGAAGAATGAGGGATAAACTCAAAATCCGGGGGGAGTACAGCTACACCTTCAGGGGGAGAGAAGCAAACATCACACTCATACCAGGGGTAGCCATGTTCAGCCCCCGGTACGATTTTATGCAGTTCCTCCGGTGGTCCAAAATCAGGCGCGTTATCCGTAGCCCAAATATGACCTGATGCATCCCAGGCAATGTCATAAGGGTTCCGCAAGCCTTTGGCAAAAACTTCCACTTCGCTGCCATCAGGATTGAATTTTAGTATGACAGCTTCATTATCTTGCAGCACATCTTGTTCATTGGTTCCCAGCACCTCACCATGATCTGCCCGGGCGCCTACGCCGACATAACCGTACCCTTCTTCGTCAAAAATGATGCCATGGGCAAAGTGCATGAAGGCGTAACAGCAGGGCAAGCCCTCAATGATGCGCCCTGTGTTAACGATGGAAACGGCCGATTCGCCACCCTCATTTTCACCCTTGGTAATATGTGACACATATAAATCGCCAGTGAGGGGATGGAAGGCGATCCCTGTCGGAGTATTGAAGCCACCAGCATGGGGTGTCACCTTCCCCTCTGCATCCACTTTGTAAATGGCACCATCTTCGCCAGCAAGGTTGTGTATCGCCACGTAGAGCAGGCCATCTGGTCCAAAGGCGAGGCTGGTGGGGGCACCTTGTTCGTTCACATCAAAATGGGCGTAATATTTCACCTGGAATCCGGGCGGCACCTGGATACGTTCTTCCCAGGCTTCTATATCATCGTCGCAAGGATAATCGGGACTGCAATCACTCTCAGCGTATGGTGGCTGCACCACGCTGCCTTCTGGAGCTTGTGGCGCAATTGGTATATTGGGATCTACAGTGGCGGTGGCCGCCGGCCAAACGACTGCTGGCTCTGCGGCTGGCGCTTCAGTTGGAGCCACAGCTTCTGCTGTTGGTTCCGATTCAGCGGTGGGTTCTGGTGCTGCTGGCGGTTCTGCGGCGATGTCTGTCACCTGGGGAACGGCCGTTTCTACGGCTTCTTCTATGCTTGCTTGCGTTGGTTCGGGAACGGCCGTTTCTACAGCAACAGGTTCCGTCACAGCAGCACCACATCCAACCAACAAGCCACATACAATGAGTAAACTCAATAGTGAAAAAATCCCTTTCATGACTATCTAACTATCCTTTTCAATCATCAATGTCACCGGACCATCATTGTGGATGTCTACGTGCATATGCGCCCCAAAAACACCGGTAGCCACGGAAAAACCCTTTTCGCGCAGTTTCTCACAAAAATAATCAACCAAAGGTTCAGCTTGCTCTGGTCTGGCGGCATGACTAAATGATGGGCGCCTGCCTTTCCGGGCATCGCCATACAAGGTAAACTGAGATACCACTAAAAACTCCCCATCAACATCTGCCAGGGAGGCATTCATTTTTCCTTGATCATCCTCAAACAAGCGAATCCCGGCAACTTTGTTTGCCAACCAATCCGCCTCTCGCTGGGTATCGGCATGGGTCACTCCCAAAAGGATGACAAAACCACGCCCAATGTCTCCGACAATCTGGCCATCAACGGTTACTTTAGCCTTGGATACTCGTTGGAGTAATGCTTTCATATGTAAAGTTGCCAGGGAGCCACGTTAGGCGCTGCCTTGCGGCCTGGCTCCGCGGCCACCCCGCTCCTCCTCTTCTTCTAGTTTGGCCTCCAGGCGGGCTTTGATGTTTCGGGCATCCCGGTCTGTGGGATTGGCTTGAATGGCTTTCTCAAACCAGTGGATGGCTCGCTCGTGTTCTTGGCGATCACGGTAAATTAAGCCCAGGTTATAAGCCACGTTAGGCGCTGCCGGATTGATCTTGAAGGCCTTTTCAAAGGCAGCAATGGCTTTTTTATGTTCTTCATCTCGCGCCAGGATGGGATTTCCCAGGTAAGCCGCTCCTAAATTTGTCCAGACCATGGCGTTATCCGGCTCTTGCTCGCTCAACGGCTCTAGCAAGGCCACGGCTGGCTTGAATTTTTTGGTGAGGATGTAAGCCCCGCTCAGATTCAAGGCGACGTCAGGGTTTGTGTCGTCCAACTGCTGCGCTTTCTCTAAAACGGCCGTTGCTTCTTGCGCTTGCCCGCGCTGCAACAGTTGAGTGCCACGTTTGAGTAACATATGGAGTTCATCTTGAGGATTTTCTTGTTTAAATTTTGCTTTTGCCATTTGTCTATTTTATCTTTTAAGGATCACCAATCCCATTATCACAAAACCGCCAACTAACATGATGAGCCAAACCCCATTCTCAAGAAAGAATTGGGTTACGGGACTGCGCACTTGTTGAGATTGTATCCATGCTTGTTCGAGCTTTACCATGGAAATGCCTAAGGCTTGCTCCACACCTGAATCACAATCGCCACCATTGGCGTAAGCGGCAATCAGCTGTTGAATACCACTGTTTCCATACCGATCCTGGACAAATTCTAACAGGGATAAACTTTGTGCATAAGCCAGCACTGCCTGATCTTCAGCCTGGGGAAACCGTTCGCAAAGGTGGGCAAAGGGAATGGTGCTGTGGTTGGCAACGGCCGTTTCCAGCACCAACGCATAGTTTGGATTCGGATTCGGCTCGACTAAAGAAGCCAACCCTTCATTAAACCAAACCGGCAAGTTATCGTAATTGACCCCCAACACCTGATACAAATAAAGATGTACCATTTCATGAGGAATCGACTGGCGCAAATCAGAGGCGGCGGTACGGTTGTTAACGGCCGTTACCAATAACACACCTAATTCTGGATGGGCATGCGCCCCCACCCAATCTCGCCCTGTGATCCGCAGTGCCGCCCGCAAATCAGCCGAACTCGGATAAATATAAAGATCAAATCCAGAGTTTGGCGCCTTAGGGATCAACGCCTCCAGCAGTGGCCGAGTTTCAGCCACAATATCCTGAGCAAGCTGCCCCAAGCTGGCATCTGCACCAGTCCAACTGACCTTGACATCATGCTGGGTCAATGTTTGCCATTCAAATTGATCATCCACATAAACAAACGTCTGCGCTGGCAGCAATTCAACGGCACCCGCTTTCGTCTCAAGCTGCCACCAATATGTCACAGTGGTAAAGGGAGCCAGGCGCACCCGATTTAAATCAACAGGATAAGTCAACTCATTTGCAACAGACTCAATAGTAGCCACATAAGTATTTTCCAGTTCTGGCGCCTGGAAAAACAAGGTAACTTGCGCCACATTGGCCGGGTTCTCTAATTTCAGCCGAAAATTAATCACCTGACCAAAAGCATAATCCGCACTTGAATACGCATCTGATTCCTGTGCAGCTAAGGTTGTCGTGACTATCAAGCTCACAAAAAGAGTGAAAAGCACCCAGGCCAATCTATACGTTCTACTCCCTTTTTGTGATCTCAAGGCAAGCATCCTTCCTATAGCCCTAACAGTGTGATTACCAACGACAAGGTGAGCGGACTCAACAAGGTTGACCCGATAACGATACTCGTAACGGCCGTTGGCTGCAACTCAAATTCTGTAGCCAATACAATCGTGATAATCGCCGTGGGCATACTCGCCTGAATAACCCCCACAGACCGGCTCAAACCTGTCAACCCCACCACGCCAGCCACCACCACAGCCACCAGAGGGGCAACCAGCAAACGCAGTCCAATTGCCGGCACCATCATGCGCACGCCACCATTTCCCTTCATATCCGCTATCTGCATCCCCAACACCAGCAGCATCACTGGAATCGCCCCACGCCCCGCAATATCAATAGCACTCATCAGCGGTCCAGGCACCGGTATTTCCAAGAAAAAGACCAAAACCGCCGCCATAGCGGTATAAACAGGGGGCAAACTCAACAAACGCTTCATCGCTGCTGACCACGATAGCTGCCCCATCGACGCCATGAAAATGCCCGCCGAGTAAACTAAAATGGTGCTGGTGGCATAATACACAACTGCCAATGACAAGCCCACATCTCCATAGCGCAGTTGATTCAACGTGAGACCATAATTGCCGCCATTGACAAAGACCACGGTAATAATCATAGCCACCATCTCCCGCCGCGAAAGACGCAGCAGCCGTGCAGAGACAAAAGCCAAAACTGTCATCACAGACATGACGAAAATAGTAAATAACGCCAGGTTCCCCAATTCACTTACATTCAATTCAGAATTAACCAGGGAGGAAAAAACCAATGCAGGGCTAAGCAGGTACAAGGCGACCTTTGACAAGGTCTGCTTATCCAGGGCTTTCCATTTTTGCAAAGCAAAGCCACAGCCAGCCACCATTAAGATTGGTAATATATTTTGGGTAAAAACGACGAGGATACTGTTCACAATCCCAGCTTATCTAAGGAACGGAAATTAAATAACCGTTCCTGGAAACTGACGATGCAATTCTGTATTTTATTTCATCACCAGTCCTAAAGCTCTTCATCATCAAAATCATCAGGCTCCAGACCTTCACCTGCCATATATTCTATGATATCCAGTTCGCCACCCAGCAACAGCATTTCTTCGATAGTGTCCTCAATGAGTTCGTGGAACTCTTCATATGTTTCATCATCCATGAGTTGCGCCAGCGTTGTCTGGGGGCGGTTGCCACCGATTTTGCCCAAAGAGACAATGGCAGCAGCCACAACATCCGAATCCTCATGGTGTATCAACTCCACCAATGGCTCTACAGCATCGCTGCGTCCCATGGCACCAGCCGCCCGAATGGCTTCAATTTTCATCTCAATATCTGGATTTTCTAATTCTGCCAAAATCGTTGGCAGCCATTTATCGTCGGCGGTGTTGCCCATGGCAAAGAGGGCACTAACACGCATATCTTGGTAGGGGGAATCATACGCTTCTCGGATCAACATCTCAACACGAGGATGAGCCGCAGCACCTAGCGCTTCTAAGGCAGCACGCTTAATGGAAACGGCCGTTTCCTCTTTATCATACACCGCCAACAATGCATCAACAATAAGCCGTGACACCCGCACCGGCATTTGCCCCCATTCAGCCAGCAGCACATAATGTGCCAGCGCCTGTGCCGCCGCCACCCGCACGGCTGCGCTTTCATCCGTTTGCATAAGAGAAATCAAAGGCGCCACAAAATCCGTATCTGTAGAATCCCACAAACCATCAGCCGCAGCCACTCGTACTTCTGAAAATGCATCTTCAATCCCCAGCTTAAAAATGGGCGAATAATCGACAAAATACGCTTCCTCAACAATGTCTGCCAGGTGGCGCATGATGAGCCGCCGCCGTTCATCATCCGCCTTTGCCCACGCTTCCAAGAAACGCTGCCAATCTTCTGGCATCATGTCAGATAATCTAAACAACAAAGAAACAGAAATGGGATCAGATACAAACGTTCCCGCTAAAACTTCAGAAAAAGGGATAGGATTTTTATCTTCACACATATTTTTCACTCAAAAAAACCTCCCGGGAATGGGAGGCTCATCAGTTCATTTTCAGCGAGGACACATACCTTACCAGTGGCCATCTGCCCCCCGTGAACAAGAAACAAGCAATGCGCAAGGAGAAGCGTTTCTAATCACTCATTCGTGGTTTATCCACGTTAGGGAATTTCTAATTTTCATCCTTAACTCCCCCACTCCCCGCTCTCCTCTTAAAATGGAATAATAGGGTTAATTATATCCTGGACAATCATAAAAAGCATGAGCCCCAACAGGAGCAGCATACCAATCACATGAACCATGCCTTCTCGCTCTGGCTCAATGCGGCGACCGCGTACTGCTTCAACCAAGACAAAGACGATACGACCACCATCCAAGGCTGGAATCGGCAGCAAATTGGTCAAACCAAGAGCCACATTGATAAAAGCAAAAAAGTGCAGTATCGGGAAAATATTGCTGCTGGTCACAGAAACCTCCGTCACCTCACCAGCAATTTGGCTAATGCCCACCACACTGACGGGTCGCGCTTCCCTAGGGGACAACTCTCCCCTAATCAGCATCGCAGGCACTTTGAAGAAGAGCGTGATTTGCTCTATAAAGGTTTCACCAGAGGTGACGACTGCATCAAACAGGTTGCGCTGCATTCTTTCCCCTGTGGTTGCCATGGTCAAACCGACGCCAATCGGCCCCTCAATCTCTGCATTATATTCGCCTTCGCTTCGGGGAATGACGATAACCGAAATAGTCTCATCACCACGTTTAACCAGCATCTCCACTTCCTGTCCACCTTTGGCATACATCGGCTCCGAAATAACAGAGTTGTTTTCTGCCATCACGCCATCCACTTCTAAAATGATGTCATCAGCCAGGATACCAGCTGCCTCAGCCGGAGAGCCTGGCACCACATGAGAGATGGCCACTGCTGGGGCGCCAATGGAAAAAGCGAAACACCACGCTACCAAGGCAGCAATAAAGTTTGCTCCCGCCCCAGCAGACAATGTAAAGAATCGTGCCCGTTTTGATGCCGCAGCTAATCCACCTTCGACGGTGGGATCGTCTTCACCAGCAGGGCGCACGAATCCGCCCAGGGGCAGCCAGTTCAAGGAAATGAGGGTGCCCCCCTTGGTTTTCCCTAAGACAGCCGCTCTCGGAGGAAAGCCAAAACCAAACTCTTCAACGTTAATGTTCGACAACCGCGCAGCTGTGAAATGACCCAATTCATGAATTAAAATCACTGGGGTCAGGACAAGGAAAAATCCTGCAAAAGCCCATAAGATTGACATAGTTTTTTTCCGTTAACTTGTATTTTTATTACCGATTTATCTCAAAATTTTTGATTGTGCATTATACGCCTCAGGCGTGACATGGGGCAATAAGCAAAACGGATGATTTAAGCACCCTCTAACAGTAAGATGGCCGTTTTGTCAAGGGTAATTGTGATGGGGTGGCCTGCTTCAGGAAGAATAACGGCCGTTTCCATTTCCAATTTTAGCACAGCATCCCCGACCTGAAGGGTCACAATCTGATACCGTCCCCGGAATGACACATCACGCACGATTCCCTGCACCACATTCGCAGCTTCCCCATCGGTGGTCAGCCGCCCTGCCTCTGGCCGAATCAGCAGCGAAACCTTCTCTCCCCTGAGCCTTTGAGGGGAAACTGAGGGGAGGGCAACCTCCACATCACCCAACACCGTTCTCACCACAAACGAACTGTGCCCTAAAGAGTCTCTCCCCGCCCTGGCCTCTTCTGGCCTCACATCACGTTGAACCACCCCCGCAAAAACATTCTCCATCCCCAAAAAGCGAGCCACAAACGGCGTCGCTGGCTGACGGTATAACGCTGTCGGCGATCCAATCTGCTCGATACGCCCCTGGCTCATCACCACCACCTGATCCGCAATGGCAAATGCTTCCGCTTGATCATGGGTAACGTAAACGGCCGTTATCCCCTCAGGCCGCCCCACAACACCACCAGCCTCCTTGAGAATCACGCGCAAATCTAACATGAGCCGTTCACGCAAAGCCCGGTCCAACGCCCCCAAAGGCTCATCCAACAACAACAATCGAGGAGCTGGGGCAATGGCTCGGGCTAACGCCACCCGTTGTTGTTCCCCGCCAGACAAATCATGGATCGAACGCTCGTCAAACCCCGCCAAATCAACCAATGCCAAAACTTGAGTCACCCGGGAGCGCATTTGCTCATGAGACCATTTGTGCATACGCAGACCAAAAGCCACATTGTCAAACACATTTTTATGCGGAAACAAGGCATAATCCTGAAAAACAAAGCCAAACCCACGCTTATGAACAGGAACCTTCGCCAAATCCTCCCCATCCAACTTTAACTGGCCGGCATCAGGCGCCTCTAACCCAGCAATAATGCGCAGCAGCGTCGTCTTGCCACAGCCGCTTGGCCCCAACAACACTAAAATCTTACCCGCAGCCAAGGCATAAGACACGCCCCGCAGCACCAGTTTCCCTTCAAATGATTTCTCAATATCCGAAAAAACTAACATGTTTAGTTCCACAGGAAAAAGCAGCCAAGTGACCACGCCCCTGGCTGCCTGCATCCTTCTAATTTCCGCCTTTAAAACTCTCCAATATCTGCATACCTAAACCGCTCGATGGCCACAAAGCCTACCGCACAAACAAGCATCAGGATCGTACTCATCGCCATCGCTTGCCCAAAATTGAGGGCACCAGGCTGGCTGAGATACCGTTCAATAGCGATAGGCAATGTCAGATAACCACTGTTAGGGCGCACAATAAAGCTTGTTGCCCCAAACTCACCCATGCTAACGGTGAAAGCAAATACCGCTGCCACCAACAAGGCCCGCCCCATGATGGGCAAATCAATTTCGCGCCAAACTTGAGGTGGCGCTGCGCCCATAACGGATGCTGCCTCACGCAAATTAGGCTTAATTCCCTGTAGAACTGGCAGCAAACTACGCACCACAAAGGGAAATGCAACCAACGTGTGGGCAATCAACACCAGTAAGGCAGATGTGCGCAGTTCGTCATAAGAGACAACGTAGCCAAAGCCAAGCGTCACAGCCGACACCCCCAGGGGCAGCATGAAAATCGGATCGAGCCAGGCACGCCAACGCCCAGGATGAACCAACAATGTCGTGGTCAAGATGCCGAGGAAACCAGCCAACCCTACCGTCAACAAAGCATAACCTACTGAATTGCGAACGGCCGTTAACGGTGGCACAAACACCACACTCCCCCGGCGCAGCTCAGACAACGCCAGATAATAGTTCAGCGTGAACTGACCTTCACGGTCTACCAACGAGCGCCACACCAATGCCAACAAGGGAGCAAGAATAAAGATAGTCAGACCCAGAATGAGGCCAGAAACGGCCGTTCTTTCACGCCAGCTCTCCGGTTTCCGCAAATTCTCCTTCTGGGGTCTAAAATCCAACGAAATCGCCGACTGCTGCTGCCAACGAGCATACACCGACATAAGCACAAAAGTAAAGAAAATTTGGAGCAACGATAACACAGCAGCAATATCTGGTCTTAGAAACGTGACATATTGCCTGTAAATTTCCGTCTCAATCGTGCTAAACTGCGGCCCACCCAAAATCAAAATGACACCAAAACTAGTAAACGTAAACAGAAAAATCAACAACGAGGCACTGATCAGAGAAGGCCTAAGCAAGGGCAACGTCACCTCCCGAAAAGCACGGGCACGACTGGCACCCAACATACGCGCCGCCTCCACTAAACGGGGATTCAAATTCGCCCAAAAGCCACCCACCAGACGCACAACAACCGCAATATTGTAAAAAACATGAGCCAGCAAAATCATAGTCAAAGTCTGTTCGATAGCAATAGGCGCCTTTTCCAAATCAAACAAAGCCAGCAAAAATTGGTTAACCGGCCCATTCGCACTTAAAAGGGCACGATAGGCCGCCGCCACCACCACTGTGGGCATAACAAATGGAATTGTAGTCAACGCCTTGAGCAACCCTCTTCCCCCAAAAGTATAATGGGCAAATAAATACGCAGCTGGCAAGCCCACAATCAGAGTGAGTATAGTCGATAACGCTGCTTGCCACGTCGTAAACCAGATAATTTTACGGAAATAGGCACGGGCAAAAAAAGCAACCACCGCCTCATACGTCACGCTTAAACGAAAAATATTCACCAGGGGAAAGAAAAAAAAGAACGCCAAAAAGGCGAAGGGAATCACAAAGACGAAAAAGAGAAGCAGCTTAAAAATCAATGAGTGCCGCTGCCAAAAAGACCATACCATAAGAGTAAAGACGGGAGTGACAATACAGCAAAACAAGGGCTGAGCCTATCAAAGCCCGCTTCCGCCTTCAACAAGAGTTCAGTGCGAGTTCAGTGCGAGTTCAGTCAAACGCCCAGGCTGCACCTGTATAATCACAAAATATTTATCATTGGTTAAGCAGATGAACTTGACTATGCCTAAACCTGCTTGGGAACGAAAATTAAATCATACAACAAACTCATTTCCTTACCGTTCCTAAAAACTGACGATGCAATTCCGTATTTTATGTCATCGTCAATCCTTAACTTATCCCTAATGGGCTTATTCCATTGTAACGCGTTTTTTCAATTTCCATGCCCTTTGCTCAAAATTGATGTTCCCACTCCCCAATTTGACAGATTCACAAAGCAAGAGTAGCATGGCAATGATTACAAATTGAATAACATCTGGCTGATTTTTTCCAATTAGAACACCCCATGAGACAGGCAGCAGGTATGTGCAATTCGCTGCTTGTGGCTATCACGAAAGCAGAAATGAAAGGTGTGAAGGTTAAAAATCATCCAATGGGCTAGTTAGCGCAAGAACCGAAATCATCAATTCGGTTGACGAGGTGAAGGTTTCCCACTGCAAAGTGGGATTAACTGATTGTGATTAGCAATCAGGAAAATCGAAAGTTCAGCGGATGCCTTCCAGGATCGCCACGATTCTGTTTCTATGCCCCTTCAACAAGTGTTGTGACAAATCCAGCCGGTAACGGTTGACCACAAAACACAGCACACGTGGCACATAAAATGTTAGAAGGGGCGTTCCCTGGCAAAATACAATTTAGGGGCGCCATGCATAGGCGTATCATTCATTGGTTGATGCATTGGTATCAATCATGCCCAAACGCGAATGCGGAGTAGCTGACAGGCTTTGCTCTATGGGCGCATCCATCAATAAGTGACAAAATTGATAGGTGCGCTTCAAGTGACCCTTCCCCCTGAAAAACGGGGACTAATTTTTAGACGGTCACGATGCTTCTGCATTAGACATGACTCCCATTTGTTCAGATTATTTAGCTGCCTTTCCTTAGGCATGGAGGTCTATTATATTATGTGTGGTATTGTCGGATATATTGGTTCACGTGATGCTGCGTCAGTCGTTTTAGGGGGCTTGAAGAAGCTGGAATACCGAGGGTATGATTCAGCCGGTATTGCTGTGCTAGAGCAAAATGGTCATATTGCGCTGCGCCGAGATGTAGGCAAGTTGAGCAATTTGGCTTCAAAATTGCAAGCTGCCCCCTTGTCTGGCCTTATTGGCATTGGGCATACGCGCTGGGCAACACATGGCAAGCCAAGTGAACGGAATGCACACCCGCATGTCGGCATGAATGACAAAGTGGTGGTGGTTCATAATGGCATCGTGGAAAACTTCTTGACCTTACGGGAAGAGTTAGAAGCAGAAGGAGTACAGTTTGAGTCTGATACTGATACGGAAGTAATTGTGCAGATGGTTGAGCGTTTTTTGGAAGCTGGAGAAGCATTGGAAACGGCCGTTCGTCATACACTAGTGCGCATTAGGGGAGCCAACGCAGTCGTCGTCATGAGTACCGACCGTCCCGACACACTCGTCTGCGCTCGTTTGGGCAATGCTGGTGGCATCACCCTGGGTCTAGGTCAGAATGAAATGTTCATCGCCTCTGACATACCAGCCATCCAGGAATACACGCAAAAGATGATTTTCCTAGAAAACCGCCAGATGGCAGTACTCACTAGCCACGATTATCACATCACTGATTTAGATGGCATTTTTGTACAGCCAGAAATTCACAGCATTGGGTGGGATCCAGTCAGTGCCGCCAAAGGGGAGTTTAAACATTTCATGCAGAAAGAAATCTTTGAGCAGCCTCAGGCACTTATCGATACAGTGCGCGGGCGAGTTGATTTTGAAAACGGCCGTGTGACACTGCCAGAGATGAATTTAACTCCAGAGCTGGTACAAAAAATCAACAAACTCATCATTATCGCCTGCGGCACCAGCTACTACTCCAGCCTGGCAGGCAAACACATCATCGAATCAATTGCCAGGCTCCCCACCGAAGTGGCATACGCTTCTGAGTTTCGCTATTATGATCCCATGATCGACGAGGGAACGGCCGTTCTCGCCCTCACCCAATCTGGAGAAACAGCCGACACCCTGGCCGCTTGCGAACTAGCAAAAGCAAAAGGAGCCACCCTCTGGTCCATCGTCAATGTAGTGGGCAGCCAGGCCACCCGCATTTCCGATGGCTACATTCCCATGCAGGCAGGCCCAGAAATCAGCGTCGCCAGCACCAAAGTCTTCACCACCTCCCTCGCCGATCAATATTTACTGGCAATCGCCCTCGGGCAACAACGCAGCACCCTTACCCCAGAACGCCAGCGCCAGCTCATCAACGATTTAGCCCAGTTACCCGATCTAGCTGGCCGTGTTCTAGACCATGACCAGGAATATGAAACCCTTGCCCATCAATTCTACAAAGCTCACAACTTTCTCTATCTCGGACGAGGCATCAATTATGCCGTGGCGCGGGAAGGCGCCTTGAAACTCAAAGAAATCAGTTACATTCACGCTGAAGGATATCCAGCCGGCGAAATGAAACATGGGCCCATCGCGCTCATTGACCAAACCATGCCCATCGTTGCCATTGCCACCCAAGATCATCTTTACGAGAAAATGATCAGCCAAATTCAGCAAGCCAAAGCGCGGGGCGGCACCGTCATCACCATTGCCACCGAAGGTGACAAACCGATTCAAAACGAAGCAGATCACGTGATATACGTACCACCCACCCCACCTTTACTCGCTCCCATCATCAACACGATCCCCTTGCAGCTGTTCGCTTATCATATCGCTGTTCACTTAGGCTGCGACGTGGATCAGCCGCGGAATTTAGCCAAGAGTGTCACAGTGGAATAATAGGCACAGCCCATTAGCCCAAATGTGAAGAGAGCCATTCCCCAGTGCGCATCCATCAATCCCGTAATTTATTGATGGATGCGCAGAAACCTTTGCCCCTGAAAAACAGGGGCTAATTTTTAGACAGTCACTCAATACCCCCCCTTTGTTATCATGGCTGCAACAAGCAAATCACCCTAAAGTCCTGGGCAATTAGTACTATTCATGCCAGTCACCCCAAAACTCTGATAAAATCCTCCCCATTGCAAAAAACTGAAACCAACGTCTCCATATTCAGTGTTTGGCTCTTATTACACCATATTCTGCCCCCCCTTATGAACTGAACTCTTGAATCCTTGATGCATTATTTATCCCATAAGGAGTTCTAGACCTTGCCTCTTTACGGCGAAAAAATCCTTACAAATACTTGGTTAACGCGCTTCCTGGATTGAAGAAAAATCTCCCAATACAAACGAGTGCCGCTGCGCTTCCAATCCCATCAACTTTGCTGCAACCTATTTTTACAGGAGAAACATACAATGCGTATACGAGTTGTGCTACTTACCTCATTCCTCACAATACTATTTGCCTTAAACAAAGAGACCTTCTTAGTGCATGCTAATATAACACCAGAAACTCAATCCCTCCCACCAACACCTGGCGAGCAAAAATCCGTTGACGAACCAATGGCGCCTGACGACGATCCCAGTTGGCCCACATTGGCGGCAAATCCAGCCAGAACCTCATGGACCGCAGCAGAAGTGAGAGGAGGATTGAAACCATTATGGTTTCACCATTTTGAACCGTATATTTCACAGAAAATACAAATCATTGCCGTTGATAACACACTTTATCTTTCCACCTCTGACGGTCTCTACGCCTTAGATGCCGATACAGGGGCAGAAAAATGGGTTTATCCCACCGATCTCCCCTTGGGACACTCCCCCACAGTATATGATGGAGTCGTATACGTAGGCGGGTTTGACCACAAGATCCATGCGATTCGTGCCTCAGATGGTGTAGGGCTGTGGACTTTTGCCGGCGGCAAAGGCTTTCACACAAACCCATTGGTCATTGATGTCAATGGACAAACCACCATCTTTGCCGGAAACAGAGATGGCTATTTCTACGCCATTGAAGATCATGGTACTTCAGCCAGCCTCGCTTGGCCACCATACAAAACGAATGGCCCCATCCTGTATTCCGCAGCATACCAAGACAATACAATCTATTTTGCTTCCAACGATATGCACGCTTACGCCCTAAATGCCCAAACGGGCAGCTTAGTTTGGAAATCAGCTAAGTTACCCAGTTACGGCTTTCACTCCTGGTGGCCAGTCATTTATCGGGATTATGTGGTGTTTAATGGCGGCTGGAATTATCGCTTTGTCAGACCCTTCTCTGAGGCAGGCAATCATAACCTCATCGAACGAGAAGAAGTTTACCCTGCCAATGCTCAAAGCGGCGACCCCATTGGGCCATATGGCACCGAACCCGGCGATTGGGCCCCAGGCACAACAACCATCAATGCTTATCGCATCACGAATTATTTTGAAGACAAGCCCTGGCGCAGAACTTACTTCATGTTAAATCGAAACAACGGCCAGGAATACACCTTTGATTACGATAATGATGGCCGGTTAGAGTATGCCCCCTTCCTGTATTACGGCGCAAAAGGAGGCACACGCTACCCGCCTGCCGTGGGTCCTGATGATGTCATTTACCAAGCTAACAATTATCAATATGAAGGCTGGATTCCTAGAGGACAGGTAACAGGTTGGAAAATAGGTACGCCGTTTATCAGCATACCTGCCCCCAATACCAATGCCGTTGATGAACCGCTGGCGTTCTCCATTGGCGGCAATATCATCTACACACGCTTGTGCTGCGACAGGGAAGCCAAAGCGTTTGACCTGGTGACAGGTCAATCCTGGGGCTACTGGGATCAAGGGGGCAATACACTCAGACGCTACCTGCCAGACTTGTTTAGCAAAGGTTGGCCATACGGTTACTGGAAACATGGAGATTCTTCAGCACCCATCCCGTATAACGGAAAGGTGTATATTATTGTCAACAACGCGGTGGTCGCCTTTTCACCTGATGGCGGTGACCCAGTTCTCCCTTACGACGAAGATCATGGGACTGATACCGGACAATCACCAGATAATATTGAGCGCGGGTCAACAGCAACTGGCCTCAACACCAAAGTCACCTTAAATCGCACAGCCTGGCCATTGCTAATACAACAAGAAACCTACTACAGCATTAACCATAATGCTGATGCGCGAGCCAGATATTTCCCGTTGCTTGAAGTGGCTGGATCCACATCTTCGCCAAACTCAATAAGTCAACAAAATACCAACCTCACCACAATTTTCACTAGTTCCTTTGCCGATGGTAACACCTTGACTACCCGGATTTCCAAAAGAACACCCACCATCTTATTCCAAAACACAAGCAATACTTATTATCTAAACGGCCGTTTAGCAGGGATAGCTTATCCAACAACCAGTGGCATTAACGTCACCACCCATAACACAACCATCAATGGCTCTCAACTAAGCGAAGGATGGGTCATGGTGTGGGATAACACCAGCAGCCATCGGTGGAGTCCGGTGATCATCTCGCTGCAAAACCGACCATCCCAAATTGTATTCAATAGCAGCGGACTAGATATTACCTATAGCGGCAGCAGTGGCTATTTAGCCGTTACCCCCCTTTACGGCATGAGCGCCCCCACATCAGCCGAAGAAACTTCCTGGCCCCATGGTATTCCCCAAGACACAGTCAGCCGCATTCAATTATTAAATCAAGTCGCTCACGCATTCCCCAATGACCACAATGAAACATGGTCAATTAACAACAGCAACGGGGACGTCTCACTTACCTACACCTACAGCTACATTGAATATTCTGACGACTGGGGAACCCAGGCACAACAAATAGCCTACGTGCCCCCACGGGCAGCATTAGCCGCTTGGAACAACTCCCCCATCCGCATAAACGGGCAAGCGTTAGAGCAGCACCTGGATCTGGATTACCTTACTCCTATTGGCAGAGTTGCTGGCGTTCCCAACACAAATTCAGTTACAGTAATGTTACCAGGCCTTGCCAATTATTGGCGCGAAATTCCAGAAGTATCTTCGCCTGCATCCCCAAGCGACCCAGCGCTAATAGAGTTGAGCGCTCAGATTCAGGCAATGTTAGATGCTGGTCACTTACGGCCAGGATATGGCAGCTCAGGTATTTGGGATAGTATGGCAAGCAATAGAATTGGCTCCAGCTTGGCCGATTTATGGCACAACCCGGCCGATACAACCTACACATTGCTGCGAGCGCTCCCCCTACTCCCCCCGCCCATGCAGCAAGATGTCAGACAATATCTTCAACAAGAGTTTCAAACATATCCACTGCACAGCATCAAGCATGTCGGGTGGGCAAATGGGGCAGCCAGAGAATACTTTGACCTGCCCCCAGAAACCAATAGCGAGCTAAATAATTTCCCCGCTTGTAGTGATTCTTGCAGCATTGGCCATCATGGTTGGTCCTTGCCGCCGCAAAATTTCTACGCAATGTCGATGTATGCCCAAGAATTCGGCAATGCCAGCAGCCTTTTTGCAAATTCCCAAGATAAATTAGATACCACGATTCATTTTCAGCAAAGCTTACCTTACTTCCTAAACTCTTATCTGCAAGGTCACATTGGTTACTTAAGATTAGCCAATCTTGCCGGTAATGGCTGGCAGCAAAATGTGGAAAAAACCTTGATTGAACTCTTTATTCTCAAAGCAGCTACGATGAAATATCCCTCTGCTTTAGAAGAAACCGGCTTTGAATATAGCGGTCATATGTGGTCAATGCGCACCTATGCTCCTAATTACCCTGATACCTTGTTCAATGTTAAAACCATTGGAACGCTTTGGAGTCAAATGCCGCTTTATGGATTTAAGAGAGATCCCAAATACGGTTTGTCAGGTGCCGGACAAGGAGGTGCCTATACGTATGGCATCGATTTTGTAGAATTAGTGCCTGAAGTGTCCCATTTCTTACACGATTACACCCTTGCTGAAGCAGAAGCAGCCATCAGTGACTACGAAACACGAGCACCTTATTGGTTTGTAGCGAGAGCAGAAGAAATGGCGGGAGAAGGTGTCTTGAGGCCTTTATACGACACAGTCGCCCTTTTCCAGGCCAAAACACAAATCCTCGAAGAAAAACGAGAGGATGTTGAAAAATACATTGACGTGCCAGGCTATGCTGTTGGTGATCTTTTCTATATTCAGAATCTAACCACTATCTTGCAAAATTATGTTCCCAGTTTTACGCTGGAAGTCATCCCATCTGCCCAGATCATTCATCCTGGTGATGTGGCAACCTATTCTATCCAAATCGAGCCAACAAATGGGTTTACTCAGACAGTCACAGTAACAGCCACTGGGATAAGCCCTGATGTCGCTGCCGATCTATGGCCTGTCACCATCACACCACCTGGAACAACAACCTTAACCCTAACTGATTTGCATACCGAGCCATCTTTGATGCCTGGAGAATGGTACGTCATTCCCATCACAGCCACCGGCGGCGACATCACAAAGACGACCAATGCTATTTTACTAGTTGGGGGGTCACGTTCATACATGCCTGTTATTTTCAGATAAATGAGTTCTTTCAAGAAAATTCTTATGTCACAACTAGTACGCTCACCATTGTTAACCATTTTTTTGTTCTTGATGATCCTTGGCTATTTGCTTTGGGTTCCCTTGAGCTACTCACAAGAATCAAAGCCTCGTCGTGTGAATACCCCCTA
>PDQY01000072.1 GCA_002746795.1 Chloroflexota bacterium
TCCATCTCGAACCCAGCAGTTAAGTTCACCAGCGCCGATGGTACTTGGGGGGTGACCCCCTGGGAGAGTAGGTCATTGCCAAGAAACTTTTTTTATTCATTATTAGAGATTGGAGATTAGAGACTGGAGATTGGGAACAATCGGTGGTGTCTAGTAGCTAATCTCTTTTTTTGTTTTGGGTGAGAATGGGAGGGGGAATTGGGGCACAATTATGCGTGAGTATGTTGATTTGCTGCGACGAAATGGGAATTATCGTTATTTGTGGCTGGGGAGTGTGGTATCTCAGTTGGGGGATTGGTTTAATCTTATTGCGTCTGCGGAAATTATTACGGATTTGACGAGTAGTGGGGTAGCGATTAGCTACCTTTTTTTGGCTCGATTTTTGCCGTTGTTTTTGTTTAGTCCGTGGGCTGGGGTGTTGGCGGATCGGTATAGCCGGCGGAAGATTATGATTGCCTCGGATGTGCTGCGAGCGCTGACGGTGTTGGGCTTTTTGTTTGTGCGGGAGTCGGGGCAGATTTGGTTGCTTTATGTGTTGACGGTGATGCAGTTTGTGTTGAGTGCGATGTTTACGCCGGCGCGTTCGGCTGTTTTGGCGAATGTGGTGCGGAAGGATGAGTTGGTGGCGGCAAATGCGCTGGACAGCCTGACGTGGAGTACGATGTTGGCGTTGGGCGCGTTTATGGGGGGAGTGGTAGCGGCCGTTTTTGGGGCAGAGGTTGCTTTTATTTTGGATGCGCTGACTTTTGTGCTTTCGGCGTGGTTTATGAGCCGAATTGTGATTGCTGTAGCGGAACGTAAGGAGGTAGCGTTGGGGAGTAGCGGTTGGCTGGATTTTGTGGATGGCTTTCGCTATTTGTGGCATGAGCCGTTTATTTTGGGGATTGCGTTGGTGAAGGCGGCTGGTTCGTTGGTGTGGGGGGGGATCAATGTGCTGGAGATTACGTTTGCGGAGGATTTGTTTGTTTTTGATTCGCTGCCGATTGGGCAGTTTTTCTCTGTGGAGGATGGGGGAACGGCGACGTTGGGCGTGGTGTATATGGTTAGTGGGTTGGGGACGGGGCTGGGTCCGATTTTTATGCGGCGTTGGTTGGGGGATCGGTTTGGGCGTATGATGAAGGGGCTTGGGATTGGTTTTGTGTTGCTGCCTGTGGGTATTTTGCTGATTGCGTTTTCACCTTTGTTTGCTGGTTTTTTGTCGGGCACGTTGGTGCGGACGGTTGGTTCGGGGACGGTTTGGGTGTTTTCGGCGGCGATGTTGCAGATGATTGTGCCGGATCGGTTTCGAGGGCGGGTGTTTGCGTTTGAGTTTGCGGCGTTGACGTTGACGCAATCGGTTTTGACTTATTTGGCGGGGGTGTTTCAGGATGCATGGGGTGTGCGGGAAGCAACGGCCGTTTTGGGCATGATGGGTATTATTATAGCCTTTCTCTGGTTTGTTTTTTATGCTTTTAGTCGCAAACAGGCGCAAAGACAGCGTTCTGGGTGGGTGGTGTCTGGAATGGAGTGATGTTTGATTGGAGTGAATGGAAGGCTGGTTTTGTAAATGGGTTTTGTCTTGTTTTTACTGGTGGGGGTTTAGGCGGTGGCGTGTTTTGATAGTGATGTTCCTATTTGAGAGTTTGAAGGAGTTGAAATGATGGCTATGATTCCAAGATTGGAGACGAAACGGTTGGTGCTACGGCCGTTTTCTATAAATGATGCGCAAACGGTTCAGCGTTTAGCCGGGGATTGGGTTGTGGCAGAGACTATGCTCAATGTCCCCCATCCTTATGAAGATGGTATGGCTGAGGGTTGGATCAGCACCCATCAGCTTGATTTTGACGAAGGCAAGGGTGTGACGTTTGCCATTGCGCGGCGTGAGACTGACGAAGTGGTGGGGGCGATTAGTTTGCGTATGGAACAGTTCAGTCGAGCTAATATGGGGTATTGGATTGGTAAGCCGTATTGGAGCAAGGGGTATTGCACAGAAGCAGTGAAGGCGGTATTTGCTTTTAGTTTTGGTGAGTTGAAGCTGAATAAAATTTATGCTACTTATTTCCCCCGCAATCCAGCTTCTGGCCGGGTGATGGAGAAAGCGGGTATGCATTACGAAGGGTATTTGCGCCAGCATGTTTACAAGGCAGGCGTGTATGAAGATTTGAAGCTGTATGCCATTTTGCGGGATGAGTTTGGTGGATAAGGTGAAACCAAGATTTCTTCTGAATTTTGAGGTTGAGAAACGGCCGTTTGGCGGATGGTGACTGGTTTATTTGCCTAAGGAGAAATCACTGCCATCAAAAACAGATTGCAGCAGTTGGATGCGTTCTGCTGATGTCATTTTCCGGGGGCGAGCGTAATCTTCAATCATGCCGGTCCAGAGTTCGATGCTGAGTAAACGGCCGTTGTAGACCACATACGTATTGACAAACATCTGCCGTGTGCCCAGGCTAAACATCTGGTCGGCAAAGGTGTTGCCCGTGCCGTAGTGGACGAAATGGTCGTCGCTAAAGGCAAAGCCCATGGGGTGATGGCCATGCGCCCCATGCACAATCGAGGCACCTGCCCTGGCAAAGCCCATGAACGCATCTCGCTGGGGTTGGAAGACGTTGTATTGAAAATGCTCGACAAACTGGATGGAGCCAACTACCACATAATCTTGTGCTACAAGCTCTTGAATTTGGGCGATATTGAAGCTGTAATCCCCACAGGGCAGCGCCCCTGGCGCATCTTCTGTGGCCCAAACGTTAAACGGCCCCACTGGATTGCAGCCAACGAAAGCGATTTTGTTGCCGTTGTGTTCGATGAGCAGCGGTTTGCCTGCATCCTCTAAATTGCGTCCACCCCCATATCTTTGCATGCCAACC
Organism: Chloroflexota bacterium; assembly: GCA_002746795.1. Taxonomy (GTDB): domain Bacteria; phylum Chloroflexota; class Anaerolineae; order Promineifilales; family Promineifilaceae. Next base: position 2,847 of record PDQY01000072.1, read on the forward strand.
TCGTCATACAAATCGAGCGTGAACGAGAAATTGTGCTTGCCCCAATCATTCAGATGGTTGCCCGTCAGTTCCACCACATCCACACTCAACCATTTCATCAACTCGATGGTTTTGGGCTGGGCGCAAAAGGTGGTGCCGCCCGTTGGTTTGGGGTCAGGACAATCAGGGGCAAAGGCATTTTCATGACTCATGTGGGCGATGTCTGCCGCTTGCATGATCGGGGCAATTTCTTCACCCGGGTATTGGTAACCATGTTTTTCCATGCGATCAGCTACGGCACGGCTCAGCCCAGAGGGTCCGGTCATGGTGATGTGTGTGAGTTGGTCGTCGTGGCGATTGGTGAGGGGGCGTGTGAGCAAGGTTGAGAGCTGGGAAACGGCCGTGTCGATACGCTCAGGATTAGCTGTTTCTGCTCGCTCCCAGCCCACAGAGAGTTTTAGACCGTAGCTTTCTGCATCAAAATTCACAGAAATGGGTGAATGGCCAGACACCGCCAAAACTTTTAGACGTGGATCTAACTGCGCAAACGGGAGAATGCTCAAGACAGGCTCGTCGTAGGTTGTTTGTGTTTGCCATAAGGTGTTGATTAACGTTTCCGGGGCAACAATTGTTGCTGTTGTCGCCGGTTCACCCCACCAACCATGCAAAATTGTATCCATCTCTGGGGTTAAAATGAGCGAGCCATGCTGCCACGCCGCCTGCACTTCTGCCAAGGAAATATCATCGGCAAAGGTGGGGAAGGGTGCCACCACCGCGAATATCCACTGGCCGATAGGTGCTTCTTCCTGCACGGTGAGCCTCAACTCCGCTTCTGTATCTGTTAGAACAAACTGTGCTGGATGCTCAGCTACAACAGCGGCAACGGCCGTTCTCATTTCGTCAGGCACTACAGTGTCAAAGCCAATGGTGACGGGAGCCGGGGTGGGGCGTGGGGTGCTGGTTGGCTGCGCTGTAGCTGTGGGGGGAACGGCCGTTGCTTTGGGAACTGGCTGTGTGGGAGCCACGAGGGTAGGCGATGAAATGGTTAAGCCTGAGCGTGGCGAAGTGACCGTTTGGCAGGCTGTCAAAAAAACGAGTGCAAAAATAAAAATATAAACCGTACGCATTCCCTGGTGCAAACACTTTAACCACATAAGGTACAAAGCTCCTGGTGATAAGAAACGGCCGTTTCAAAAAAGGCGTTTGTGTCACCAGCTAACACAAACGCCAGAACAAACATGTGTAACCTGATTTAATCGGTTGAGGATCATCCTTTCAAAGCGCCAGACATCAGCCCGCGCAAGAAATAACGACCCAAGAAAATATAGACAATTAACGTTGGAATAGCAGCGACCAGAGAAGCCGCCATCTGCACATTCCAGGCAATAATCTGACTGCCCGCCAGATTATTCAACGCCACCGTAATCGGCCAATTATCAGGACTTGTCAGCACCACCGCAAACAAGAAATCATTCCAGGCGGCCGTAAACTGCCAAATCAACACCACCACAAACGCCGGCACCGAGATAGGCAGAAAGATATGATAATAAGTCTCCAACAAACCCGCGCCATCAATCTTAGCTGCTTCCACCAACTCCTTCGGCACCGTAGTGTAATAACTGCGGAACGTCAATGTCGTGATGGGAATACCATAGATAATATGCGTCATCGCCAGACCAGGAAGACCACCATACAAGCCCACCTCATTCATAAATTGCACCAATGGAATCAAAACAGCTTGATACGGAATAAACATGCCAAACAACAGCAGCGGAAAAATGATACTTGAGCCAGGAAAACGCCAGCGCGTTAACACAAAGCCATTAATCGACCCCAAAAACGCCGAAATCGTGGCCGCTGGAATCACCAAGCGAATACTGTTCCAAAGATGCGGTGCCAGCTGCTCAAAAGCCACCACAAAATTATCAAAATGCAAACCGGATGGCAAATCCCACATTGTTTTTAGGCTGACTTCATCAAAGCTCTTGAAGCCAGTGACCAACATCACATACACCGGCAGCAGATAAAAGAGCGAAGCAAACAACAAAATAACATACAACCAGGCTTTTGTTGACACACCCCATTTTCTGAATCCTTCGCCTTGATTTAATGAACGTGTTGTCATAAGGTTGACTCCTCTCGCAGCGAGGTGTAAAGATAAGGAATCACCAAAACTGCCACACTAAGCAATAACACAATACCGACCGAGGCTCCGCGACCATAGAATTGGCCGTCAAACGTCGTCGTCCACATATAAATAGCGGGCACATCGAGCGCCACCTGTTTTCCTGCTACGGCCACAATCAAATCAAACACCTTCAACGAGGTATGACCCAAAATAATGATAGCGCTCAAGGTCACAGGCCATAATAGAGGCAAAATGATTTTCCAATATAAAGTGAATTCCGAGGCACCGTCCACCCGTGCCGCTTCACGCAATGAATCAGGCACAGCTCGTAGGCCACCAAGATATAAAGCCATGGTATAACCAGACATTTGCCAAATAGCAGGGAGGGCAATCGCTGCAATGCCCATATCCGGAGTGGTGTGCCATTGATTGACGAGGAAATCTAGCCCTATTTCACTAAACAGCAGATTGAGACCACTCATGCGAGAACCCATCGCCGGATTCATCAGCCAGCGCCAAACCACGCCCGTCACAATAAAAGAGATCGCCATGGGGAAGATAAACAAACTGCGGAAGAAATTTTCCCCGCGCAATCCTTGATCCAGTAAAATGGCGAGAACAAGTCCCAGAAAGAGGCATCCTCCCACAAACAACACCGTAAAAATGACCGTGTTGCGAATATCAATGTGGAAACGAGGATCCTGAAACAGGTCGATATAATTTTGCAGGCCAGCCCAATCATAATTGGGCATCAAACCCACCCAATCACTGAGCGAGACTCGCACCGACCAGAAGATGAAGCCGTAAATGAAAATAAAAACGGCAAGAATGGAAGGGAGGACAAGAAAAACGGCAACAAGTGTGTCCTTGTCTATTCTTTTGCTTCGCATAGGGCGTCCTGATTATGTTTAGCCATCGCCTGAGCAGTTCAAGCCGTTCTGGAGCTTGTGGCAGGCAGAGGCGGGCTGTAGCTGTGTCATACCCGCGAAAGCGGATATTCATGTGCGACAGATTCGAGAGATAAGGGCGGATTGTCAGTCCGCCCTTACCGTTTAGTTAACCTAACGATTGACTATTGGCAAGCACCTGTGTTGGCGCAAGCATCGACTAATGCAGATTGGAAACTAGCGACATCGTCAGTGCCCAGGAACAAGCCCATAGCAGTGTCGATTTCAGATTTCCAGCTATCGTTGGCAACCACACCGTGAGTCAGGGAACCAACAACGTTGTTGCTGGCCCAGTCGGCCATAGCAGATTGCAGATATTCGCCGTAAAGGGAAACATCGCCATCGCTGCGGGCAGGAATGGAGCCTTTGACGGGGTTGAACGCATCTTGTCCGGCTTGGGAGCCAGCGACAGTGAGCCAGGCAACGGCGGCGTCACGATTCGGGGCGCCTACAGGCAGCACAAAGCTGTCGGAGAGGAACTGGAAGTTGCCATCGGTGCCAGGCACGGGTGCCCAGGTGTAGCCTTCTTGCGGCACAGAACCGAGTTCACGGAAGAAGCCTTCTTGCCAGTCGCCCATGACGTTAAAGGCAGCATCGCCATCGATAACGATTTGACCAGCATCTTGCCAGCTTAAAGCGGAAGCATCACTGTTGGTGTAGCTCAAAATCTTCTGGAAGTTTTCTAGAGCCTGGGTAACGTCAGCGCCGCTCCAATCATTGCTGCCATCCCACAAGCCGTTGTAGGCATCGGGACCCATGGAAGCGAGCAGAACGGTTTCCAGCAGATGTAAAGTTGTCCACTGTTCACCGAGAGCAAGCGGGGCATCCATGCCACCTTCTTGCAGGGTGTCCATTGCTGTGAACCATTCGTCCAGAGTGGTGGGCATTTCCACGCCGTATTCTTCGAGAACAGCGGGGTTGGCCCAAAGCACGTTGGCGCGGTGGATGTTGACAGGGACGGAGTAGATGTTGCCATCAGCAGAAATCAAGGGAATCAGCGTCTCGGGCATGACATCAAGCCACCCTTGTTCTTCGTAGAGGAAGTTTAGGGGTTCGAGTTGTCCGGCGGCGACGTAGGTGCCGATGAGTTCTTGACCGGCGTGACCTTGCCAGCTATCAGGAGCGTCACCAGATTGGAGGCGGGTAGCGAGGACGGCGCGGGCGTTGGTGCCAGCACCACCGGCTACGGCGGCGTTCACAAATTCTACGTTCGGGTAAACTTCACCAAAGACTTCGATCATGGCTTCTAAACCAGCGGCTTCACCACCACCAGTCCACCAGGAGAAGACTTCTACGGTACCTTCTAGATCCATGACTTCTGCTTCTGGTTCGGCTTCGATCATTTCCTGGTTTGCGCCACCGGCGGCTGCAACCAATCCGGCTTGCAGATCAGCGGCATTGCCATCAGCCAGGTAGAGGCCGAGGGCGGTGTCGATTTCAGATTTCCAACTGTCGTTAGCAACCACACCGTGGGTCAGGGAACCGACGACGTTGTCGCTGGCCCAGTCGGCCATGGCAGATTGCAGGTATTCGCCGTAAAGGGATGTATCGCCATCACTGCGGGCGGGAATGGAGCCTTTGACGGGGTTGAAGGCATCCTGGCCTTCTTTGGAGCCAGCAACGGTGAGCCAGGCAATGGCGGCGTCACGATGGGGAGCGCCTGTTGGCAGGACGAAGCTGTCGGAGAGGAACTGGAAGTTGCCGCTAGTGCCAGGTACGGGAGCCCAGATGTAACCTTCGCCGGGGACTGCGCCTAGTTCACGGAAGAAACCTTCTTGCCAGTCGCCCATGACGTTGAAGGCAGCATCGCCGTCGATGACGATTTGACCGGCATCTTGCCAACTCAGGGCGGAGGCATCGCTGTTGGTGTAGCTCAAGACTTTTTCATAGTCGGCAATGGCCTGGGTGACTGCGGCACTGCTCCAATCGCCGGAACCTGTCCACAAGTCGTTGTAGGCATCGGGGCCCATGGAAGCGAGCAGGATGGTCTCGAAGAGGTGCATGGCGGTCCATTGTTCACCGAGAGCAAGCGGGGCATCCATGCCACCTTCTTGCAGGGTGTCCATTGTCGTGAACCATTCGTCCAGAGTGGTGGGCATTTCCACGCCGTATTCTTCGAGAATGGCGGGGTTAGCCCAAAGCACGTTGGCGCGGTGGATGTTGACGGGCACGGAGTAGATGTTGCCGTCTTGGCTGATTTGTGGAATCAGGGTTTCGGGCATGACGTCGAGCCAACCTTGTTCTTCGTAGAGGAAGTTTAGGGGTTCGAGCTGTCCGGCAGCGACGTAGGTGCCGATGAGTTCTTGACCGGCGTGACCTTGCCAACTGTCGGGGGCGTCACCAGCTTGGAGGCGGGTGGCGAGGACGGCGCGGGCGTTGGTGCCTGCACCACCGGCAACGGCGGCGTTGATGAATTCGATGTCGGGATATTTTTCGCTGAAGACTTCGATCATGGCGTCGAGGCCGGCAGCTTCGCCACCGCCAGTCCACCAAGAGAATACTTCAACGGCTTCCATGCCACCTTCTTCGGGCATTGTTTCTTCTTCAGTTACTGCTTCTTCCTCAGGTGCTGTTTCTTCAACAGTGTCGGTGTCGGCTGGTTCTTCGACTGGTGTTTCTGCACCGCTGCTGCCACAAGCGGCTAAGATCATGGCGAAAAGTAACAACAAAACGAGGGGTAAATAATGGGTCTTCTTCATAATGGTCGTCTCCTCTGACGATAGTGTGAGTTCAGAACGGGACAGGGAAGGAGTGAGAAGGGGTGGCATGTGGTGGGGGACGGTGTTCTTCTCACTCTTTCTGTCGGCTCTGAATGCCGATAAACAAACGCCCCTCAAGGGGATGGGGGCTGTGTAAACTACTTTACACTTAGGAGGATAACACAACAAGAGGGATTATGACATATGTGTGACATGAGTGTGCCATTTTTTGTGTAGAGTGCACAAATTTGACGGGTGAAGGGTGAAAACGGCCGTTATCTTTGTTAGACGACATCGAGTTCGTGGAGTGTGTCGAGGATGGTGTCGCGGCGGATGGGTTTGGGATGGAAGCGAGTGGCGCCGAGGGAGTAGGCCAGGTCTGGGTCGTTGAAGACGGAGCAGACGATAACGGGCACGGTGGCGGTTTGGGGTTGGCTGCGCAGGGTTTGCAGGATTTCCCAACCGCTGGCACCGGGCATCATCACGTCGAGAAGGATGGCGTCGGGAATGAGTTCTTGCGCAAGCTGTAAGCCTTCTGGCCCGTTGGTGGCGGTGAGGACGCGGCAGTCGTGACCGGTGAGGTAGCGGTCAAGCAGTTCTACTAACCCTTCGTTGTCATCTACGACGAGAATGAGTGCCCCTTGTCCGGTGAGGTTAAGCACGATGGCAGAACGGCCGTTTACTACCTGCTCCTGCCTTATCGTCCACCCCAACCGCTGTACAAATTGCTCAATCACCTCATCCACAATCACCGGGCTGGCCTCACCATCTGGTAGATAGCTCAATGTGACCACAGCTTGATCCTGACGCTGGTTGAGGCGCAAAGCGAGGCTCTCTTTTTGGGCGACGCCGATCACGCGGCTAAACAGGCTGGCGAATATTTGTTGAGAAACGGCCGTTTCCACTGAGACGATCACCGCTTTTTCAGGCAAATCAACCTCAAATTCCACACCTCGATTTTGAGCGAGAGGAGCAATGGCTTTAAGCGCCTCTTGCAGCACAGTGCGAATGTCGATAGCCTCCAAATGGGTGTCGAGCAAAGACACCTCTGTGGAAACAGACGACAGTTCACGAGCGGCTCCTGTTTCAGTGCTGACTGGGCTGGCTGGGGGCTCATTCTTTTGCCGTGCTTGCACCCGCATCCACAACACCGCCGCTACGCTCTCTTCACCCCGGCGTAGGGAGCGGTGTGCCTGCCGTGCCGACAGCCCCATGCGGTTGGCGGCTTCTTGCACGGTGATTCCTTCAATGTAACGTAGTTGCAGCAAGTTGTAGAGCCGGGCGTCAGTAGATTGCATCGAAGATTGCTCATCAGGGCTGATGCTCTCGATAGCCATGAGCAGTTCGCGGCGCAAGTGATGGCCGGGCATCTTGTGAGCCTGGCTTTTGACGGGTGCCAATGTTTGCGCCAGAGGCAGCCGCTGCAAGGTGGAAAAATCGTAAAGATGCTCCAACGCTTGCTTCACTTGCTCTGTAAATTTTTTGGATGGACTTGTTGATTTAGCCATAGGTTTCAAAGGGACAAAAGATCTTGTTACGCTGCCACTTTAAATTCTTTTGGTGTTGGTCTGAGCCCCGCTAAAACAGACTTGAGAAAGGCCAGTGTTTCAGCTGGATGCCAGGGCGTTGTTTGCACTATTTTGACCTGATTTCCGTATTGTGCCAACGTATCTTCGATGTAAGTTGTGGCGGTGAGCAAGATGACGGGAATCTCAGCCAGGTCTGGGTCAGTTTGCATGGCGTCAATGACGGCAAAACCATCCATTTCTGGCATCATCAGGTCAAGAATGATGAGGTCAGGGCGCTGCTGCTGCATCGTGTGGAGCCCGGTGCGCCCTTTGTAGGCGATGTGGATGTGATAATCTCTTTCCAATCGGCGTTTAACTAGTTGGCACACGCCAGGATTGTCGTCGATGACTAGAATCTCTTGCACAGAGGGCAGCTGCGCCAGGTGTTCTGTTAATTTGTCGAAATTGATAGGCTTGGTGAGAGAAGCCACGGCACCCAACGATGAGGCCATCCATGCCTGACTGGGCAGTGAGCATTCAATCACTGGGGCGGTGATGTGGGCAATCGCTTCGGTATCGACTTGTTGTCCCGGCTGAACATTGTATAACACGGCCAACGGGTGATGCAGCTCGGCCATATCGGCTAATGCTGCTGGCTTTTCGACAATGACCACGTCAAACGTGTCTAAATGGCGTGTCACCAGGCTGCTAACCTGTTGATCTGACTCGACCAGGAGCAAGCAGGGCTGAATGGGTTTGACTTCTGATGCGGGCAAGGGGCTGCGATGCAGGGTTGTGTGTGTCACTTTGCTGAGATCAATGGGTAAGGTGAAGGAGAAGGTTGAGCCATGACCTTTTTCGCTTTCGACCCAAATGCGGCCATCATGCGCCTTGACAAAGCGCTGGCAGATGGCAAGCCCTAGTCCGGCACCACCATGACTGCGGCTCAGGGAGTGATCCACCTGGTAAAACTCGGTGAAAATGGCGGTGGCATCCTCTTCTGAAATGCCTGGGCCGGTATCCTGCACGCTTATCAGGATGTCGTTGTCAACATGTTGGGCGGTGAGGGTGACGCTGCCAACTTCGGTGAAACGTTGGGCGTTGTTTAACAAGTTGAGCAGCACCTGGCGGATGCGGGTTTGGTCGGTGTCGATGAGGGGCAGGTTGGGGGCGATGTTTACGACCAGGTTAACCTCCTCGGATTTCTCGAACAGGTTGCCCACGATAGTGGTTGCTTCGCTGATGAGGTTTGCGATGTTGGTCGGTTCTTTTTTGAGGGTGAATCCCACCATTTCAAAGCGAGAAAGGTCGAGGATGTCGTCGATCATATCGAGCAAATGGCGGCTGTTCCGGTAAATCTGAGAGACATCACGCATGAGGGTGGGGGGCAGTGGCTCAGGATCGTACAGTTCTGGTGATAGATACATGACTTCGCTGAAGCCTAAGATGATGCTCAAAGGGGTGCGCAGTTCATGGCTGATGTTGGCGGCGAACTGTTCTTTGAGCTGCCGTGCTTTTTGCGTTTCTTTGTGGGCGAGCATCAGTTCTTGCTCGGTGCGTTCGCGGATGTCGTTGACGATGCGCAAGGATTTGATCAATGAGTGGAGTTCGACTTGCTGATTTTGTGTAGTGATCAGGAGTTCTTTGCTCTGTTCGTGCATTTGCCATACCCAGTCGAGGGTGGTGTAGAGGGTGCGCACAGCCAGGGCAGCGATGGCCACGGCCAAGATGAGCAAACCCAGTAACGACCCCCAATCGTAATTGTGACCCGGAGAGAGGTTGTTGATGAGGATGGCAGCTAGAAAAATCAAAACGGCCGTTCCGAATTCACTCCATTGCACCATCAACGAATTACTAAACACTAACACAATGCCCGCGTACGGTATCCAACTGTGGGGAAACAGCCACATCGCCAAAATGATTGCTGCGATACTGCCCCAAACCAGCAGATGACGAGCCAGGGTGTGATGTTCGCTGCGCAGCCACAAGACAGTTAACCCCAACATCGTCAGTGAAAACCAGAAGAACACCATCCCCACGGGAAAGGCTACGGGCGAATCATAGAAAAGAATAATCAACTGAGCGGTTGGCAGCAGCAGCAGAACGAGGCGCAGGGTGAGCTGTTTGCGTAGATCTTCCAGGTTTGTGTGCAGGTTTTCTAATCTGAGTGAGTCTAGTGTTGGGTTGGCGCGGGCGGTGGTTGAATCAACCATAATGAACTCCAGGTTGTGACCATATTAAGGAACGGCGATGAATAATTGGAACAAGGGTGAATGGTGCCGTTCTTTGGAGCTGACGATGCTGTTCCACAACTGGTTTAATCGCCAGCCTTAAATAAGACGAGTTGTAACACACGTGATGACGTGTAACAAAGTTGAAACAAATGTAAAATAGGTGAACTTCAGGAATTTTTCAAGTGGTTTTTGCGTTATCGTTTACATCATGTTTGTTGCTTCACAAAGGTACTGTCATGACATATACCCAAAGTTTCCCCATCCATTTTGATCCCATTGCCCCGAAAACGGCCGTTGTTGAAATCGAAAAGGTGCGCATTACCGTGCTCACTTCCCGGTTGCTCCGCTTAGAGTTTAGCCCAAATGGCCAATTTGAAGATCGTCCTAGTCAAGCCTTTTGGGTGCGCAATTTGCCTGTGCCCGCATTTGAGCAGACGGTGGAGAACGGCACTGCGGCCTCGTTGGGTGAACGCCGTTTAACGCTCACCACCTCCTATCTTCAACTCGAGTACACAGTCAGCCCTGCCGGCTTTACTGCGGAGACCTTGTCGATTACCCTCAAAGCGAGCGGCGAGACCTGGCAGTTTGGCAGTGAGGATGCCCTCAACTTGCTGGGGACAGCACGCACGTTAGACAATGTGGATGGAGCCTTGACATTGGCAGACGGGCTGCTTTCCCGAAGCGGTTATGCCGTCTATGATGATACGCCGCATCTGGTGTTCAATGACAAGGGTTGGTTGGTTCCCCGCCAAGCACCTGAAGGGTATCTTGATCTCTATTTCTTTGGCTATGGGCAAGATGCTGACGCCTGTTTGCAAGATTTTGCACAGGTGGCTGGCTCTGTGCCCATGATCCCCAGGTTTGCCTTGGGGAACTGGTGGAGCCGTTATTGGGCTTATACTGCTGACGAGCTTCTCAGCTTGATGGATGAGTTCAAGGCCAACAAGGTGCCGCTTGCTGTGTGCATTATAGACATGGATTGGCACCTGACTGATACGGGCAATGCCTCTAGTGGCTGGACTGGCTACACCTGGAACCGAGCGCTTTTCCCTGATCCGCCAGCTTTCATAGCTGAACTGCATAAACGCGGCCTAAAAACGGCTCTGAACTTGCATCCCGCTGATGGTTTTTATCCACATGAAGAGATATATCCGGTGATGGCTAAAGCCGTGGGCATTGATCCGGCGAGTGAGGAACCGGTGCCGTTTGATATAACAGATGACGCCTTCACCTGTGCTTACTTTGAGGAAGTGCATCACCCGATGGAAGCAGATGGGGTTGATTTTTGGTGGATGGATTGGCAGCAGGGAACCTTGTCTGGTTTGCCGGGATTAGACCCGCTGTGGTGGCTCAACCATCTGCATTTTTATGATTTGGGGCGTCATGGGCGGAAACGGCCGTTTATCTTTTCGCGGTGGGGTGGAGTTGGCAATCATCGTTACCCGATTGGTTTCTCAGGCGACACGCACGTCACGTGGGACTCGCTCGCTTTTCAACCTTACTTCACCGCTACCGCCGCCAACGTCAACTACGGCTGGTGGAGCCACGACATCGGCGGGCATATGGGCGGCGTGGAAGAGCCTGAACTGTTCGTGCGCTGGGTGCAGTATGGCGTTTTCAGCCCGATATTCCGCCTGCATTGCACCAACAACCCGTTCCATGAACGTCGTCCCTGGGGCTGGGATGCGGAAACAGCCCAAATTACCGCTGCTGCGATGCGCTTACGCCATCAGCTAATCCCGTACATATACACGATGGCGTGGCGCAACCACACTGAGCATGTGCCACTGGTGCGCCCCATGTATCATCTGTATCCCAACCAGGAGGCCGCTTACCATTGTGCAGACCAATACCTCTTTGGCAGCGAACTGTTGGTGGCTCCATTCATTGAGCCGCTGGATACCGATATTGGTCTGAGCCGTCAGGCGGTGTGGCTGCCCGCAGGAACCTGGTTTGACTTCTTCAACGGCTTACGCTATGAGGGAGATAGCTGGCAAGCGATTTACGGCCGTTTAGATGAGATTCCTGTTTTTGCCCAAGCGGGTGCCATTGTGCCTTTGGCCGCAGCAGATGGTTTAGAAAACCCTGAAGCGCTGCTCATCCACGTTTTCCCTGGGGCAGATCATCTGTTTCGCTTGTATGAAGATGACGGTGCCACGGCACACAGCCTGACGCCTATTCAGCAGTGTTGGTCAGAAGCGGAATGGGCTGTCACCATTGGCGTACCTGATGGTGACCGAGGGCATTTGCCTGGCGAGCGAACCTGGACGGTATGCTTCCGAGGGGTTGAAGCGGACATGCTGCCAAGCTCGGTGACTGCCGATGTGGATGTGCAAACAGCGTATGATGCAGCGGCGAAAACTTTGAGGGTAACGGCCGTTTCCCAGCCCCTGACCACTGCATTCACCATCAAACTGGCTCACCCCGTTCTGGCAGATGGTGATCCTGTTTTGCATACCTGCCAAAAGCTCGTCACCGCCTTCCGCATGGAAAGTTGGACGAAGCAGCTGCTCTACCATCACCTGCCGGATCTTGTCAAAGATGCCGCGCATCTCGTTCAATACGAACTGCAGCTGACGCAAACGCAGCTGCGCGCGTTGGCGGAGGTGATCACAGGCGTGGGAGCGCATCGCGTTAGCATACGGCGCAGTCGAGATGAAGATATTATCCTGTGGAACAACGGGGCAAGGCAGGATGTGAAGCTTCGGCTGGCTGCTTGGGGTCTTAACAAAAGCGCGGAGCATAAATTTGAGGCACCGCCGAAGTTTGGCGTCTTCACCATTGGTGAACATGTGATGAGTTTCCATGAGGGCAATCAACCGGCTGTGGGACGTGTGTCGGTGGGGGCGTGGCTGGAGGCTTTGCCTGACCAACTCAGCCGTTTGCCTACCGCCCAAGGGGACATTGTGGTGCAGTTTGACATTGCTGGAGATAACGGCCGTTTAGCTCACCTGATCCGTAAAGATGGCGTTGTCAAACTCGTGGACGGCGCCCATTCTAACCCAGAGGTCACCATTGGCGCAGCTGCTGATGATTGGTTGGCTTTGTTGAACGGGGAGATGTCGCCTGAACGGATGTTCCTGGAAGGCAAAATCACGATCACGGGCAATTTAGAGTTTGTTTTACAATTAGCTGGCAGTATTAACTTGTCGCTGCCGAGTACCTACCAGTCGAAAAATTGGCGGATGGAATTGAATTATCTGGAAGTGGTGCGCTTTCCTTTGTAGAGGTAGGCTCGGAACGGCCGTTTACCTTTCCTCTTCTGCCGCCAGTGCCAGACATATCGGCCAGGGGTTTTCACCGCGTTCCAGAGCGAGGCGAGCCGGGCTGTCGGCATAGATGCCGTGATAGCGTTGAGGGAGTTGGGCGGCAATGTGGATCATGATGTAGTGGGTGTAGGCGGGTAAATCGCGGGCACGCACGCGGTGTCCAATGTTGGGCAGCATAAATGGTTTGCCGATATTGACGTTGACTTCAGTCGATTTTAGTTGGGTGAAATTGGAAAAAATTGTATCGCAGTTGACTAGTCCCACAGGCAGGATGGGGACGTTTGCCCGACTGGCTAAATAAGCGGCGCCATCCTTGGCTGCCATTAACTGGCCTTGGCGGCTGCGCGTGCCTTCGGGTGCCAAACCAAACACTGTCCCTGCTTCTATTGACTGCACCGCCAGGCGAATGGCCTGGCGGTCGGCGTCGCCTCGGGCGATGTAGATGGCTCCCAGCCAGGCCATCACTGGTCCGAAAATCGGGTGATATTTCCATTTTTCGACAGCAAAAAAGCGCCATTGCTGAATGGGAAAGGTCAGCAGCAGCACCGGTGTATCGACGGTGCTGGTGTGGTTGATCACGACGATATAAGGTCGTTCAGGAATATTTTCTCTGCCATTGACTTGGATACGCGCTAATAAGATGAGGCGTACTATATTCATGGCGAATTTAATAAGTCGATACCGAAAAAGCATAAATTTAATTTGTTCCCTTGTGCAAAACAGTGGCGAAGTATATCCTATAATAAAGGTAAGTGCGCATTCATATAAGTTACGGAGTTGATGGACGCGCTTTAAGTGACTTTTACCCCTAAAAAACGGGGACTAGACGAGGTGCCCGGCGTTTTTTTTAGGCGGCAATCGCGTGAACGGCCAGGCTGTGTAAAGCGGCGAGCAACCAAAATATGGTATTTCACGTATAATTTGATAATTGTCCATAGGGAGGTGTCCAGTCTCCCTTTTTTATTTATTTTGGAGAAAGTGCATGTCTGCTGTTTCGGTTTCAGCTATAAGCAAACGTTTTGGGTCGGTAACGGCCGTTCAAGATGTATCTTTTGATGTTTATCCTGGCGAGGTATTTGGCTTGTTAGGGCCAAACGGTGCAGGTAAAACCACCACTATTCGCATGATGCTTGACATTTTTAAACCTGATGCGGGTGACGTTAGCGTGTTTGGTGGGGCGCTGGACGAGGCTAAAAAGCAGCGTATCGGTTACATGCCTGAAGAGCGCGGTTTGTACAAGGATCAAAACCTGGATCAAACTCTCGTTTTCTTGGCTCGCCTCAAAGGGTTGGATGAAGCGGTTGCCAAAGAACGCCTCAATTTCTGGCTCAAACGTCTTGATTTGTTTGATCACAAACAGAAAAAGGTGAAGGAGTTGAGCAAGGGGATGCAGCAAAAAGCGCAGCTCATTGCAACTTTGTTACACGACCCAGATTTGGTTGTGATTGACGAGCCTTTTTCTGGCCTTGACCCGGTTAATACCCGTCTGGTGAAGGAAATTATTGATGAGCTGCGTCAGGCGAACAAGGCTGTTGTTATGTCTACTCATATGATGTATCAGGTGGAGGCTTTGTGTAACCGGATCGTGTTGATTGATAACGGCCGTTCTGTGCTTTACGGTGAAGTTGACCAGATTAAACGGGATTTTGCGGGCAATGCCATTGAGCTTGAGGGGGAAGGGGAGTTTGCTAATTTGCCTGGTGTGCTGGACGCACGACAGGTGAATGGTGTCTGGCATCTGGCGTTGGCTCCTGGTGAAAATCCTCAAGCCCTTTTCCACCAATTGGCTAACGATCCTGCAATTTCTATTCGCCGTTTTGAGGTTTCTGAACCTGCTTTGGATGACATTTTCATTACTGTTGTCAAAGAGGGGGTGCCGACACAACTGGCACCCATGGCTGAGAATATGGATGAACGTGGTTAAATGCTTGGAGCTGAAATATGCATAACTTCTGGCTTCTGATGAAAGCTGAATATTGGAAAATGGTTAAGCGGCGTGGTTTTCTGGTTAGCACGATTAGTATTCCGCTGCTGCTGGTGGCCATCATGGCCATCACCTTTGTGGTGAGCACGAGAAACAACACGGAACTGCCGGTGGGATATGTGGATCACAGTGGTATTTTGGCTGGCGAATATTATCCGGCTGAAGCTGCCACGGAAGAGTTCACGACGTTCCAGGCGTTTGCCGATGAATCTGCGGCGCAGGCGGCCTTGGCAGATGGTGATATTCAAGCGTTTTTTGTTCTCTCGGCTGAGTACCTGACTGACAACAGCATCCATCTCTACTATTGGGATGAAGACCCTGGCTCATCAGTTTACCGTGACATCAATGATTTTTTGCGCATCAATGTTGCTGCCGACCAACCAGCTGAGCTTCAGCCTTTGTTGGTTGACGGCTTTGATGTGGTGGTGCGTGCGGCTGATGGCAGCCGGGAGTTTAACCGCGAGGTTGCGTTTAGCTTTCTCATTCCGTTGATTGTCGCCATTTTCTTTCTGTTTGTGGTGATGGGCTATTCTGGCTATTTGCTGCAAGTGGTTACGGATGAAAAAGAGAACCAAACTATTGAGATTATGATGACGACGGTGACGCCGACGCAGTTGATTGGGGGCAAAACGTTGGGTTTGTTGCTGATGTCGTTGACGCAGATTCTGATCTGGTTGCTAACGGCCGTTATGATAGCCATGATTGCTGCGGCTGCTTTCGTTGACTTTCCCCATTTAACGATGCCCTGGGATCTGCTCTTGATCGCCATATTGTTCTTTTTGCCTGCCTATGCTCTGGTGGCGGGGATGATGGCCGCGGTTGGCGTGGTTATTGGGGAACTGCAGCATGCGCAACAAGTTGCCGGGTTACTCAATTTGTTGTTTGTGATTCCTTTTTTCCTCATGGGACTCTTTTTTGGTGCGCCGCACAGCCCCATAATCACGGTGCTGACCTTTTTCCCCACGACAGCGTTTTTAACTGTCATACTGCGTTGGGGCATGAGCACTATGCCCCTGTGGCAGTTGGTGGTTAGCTGGCTGATTGTGATGGTAACGGCCGTTTTCTTCTTCTGGGTGGCTGCCAAGGTGTTTCGCCTGGGGATGCTGCGTTACGGCAAAAGTTTGTCGTTGAGAGAGAGTTGGGCAGCGATCCGGTCGCGTCACTGAGTGATGTGTTGGCCGGGAGAACTTCTCGGCGCCAACCTGGTTCAGAGAGCAGGAGAGATGTTTAGATGGAGGGCACTGCCTTCGTGAGCGGTTGTTTAATTGGAGTGAAACATGCGTAACATATTCATCATCATCAAATATGAATTTCGGGCGATTTTACGGAAGAAATCTTTCTGGCTTATGACTTTTATCTTTCCCTTGTTGATCATTGGCTTTAACATCGGGTCTCAAGTGATTGTGTCGCGGGCAATGGATGATGAAGATTTGGATAAGCTGATTGGTCAATTTGAGCAGTTTGGCAGCGTGGCTGCGCCTGACCCCATTGCTTACGTGGATGAAGCGGGTCTCATACAAGAATTACCACCTGACGTTGACCCACAATGGATGCAATCTTATCCCGATATTGAAGCTGTGGAAGCGTTGTTGATGGCTGCAGAGATTGAGCAATATTTCATTATTCCGGCTGATTACCTATCTGCTGGTGAGGTGATTGTGATCACGCGCGAGTTCCAGCCGTTTAACGTGCTCAATGACGAGCTTATCCACTATGTGCTTGCTTATAATTTGACAGGTGACCAGGAAACGGCCGTTACCCTTATCGATCCCACCCGCGCGCTCACTGCTCAAGCCATGGCACCAGAAAGCACCAATGATGCCTTCAACCCGCTGACCTTCCTCGTGCCTTTTGCCACCATGTTTATCTTCTTCTTCCTCATCAGCATCAGCAGTGGTTACATGGTGCAAAGCGTTGCCCGAGAAAAAGAGAACCGTACCATCGAAATATTGTTGGTCAGCTTGCGTCCTCGTGAGCTGATGTTGGGTAAAGTGCTGGGTTTGAGCGGTGTGGCGCTTATTCAGGTCATCGTTTGGCTGGGCGGCGGTTTCCTCGCCTTGCACAGAGCCGGCTCAATGTTTTCCTCTTTTGGTCATTTCGCTTTGCCGCCTGGTTTTTTGGTTTGGGCCTTACTGTTCTTTGCCTTAGGCTACATTTTATATGCCTCATTGATGGGAGTTGTTGGCACGTTGTCACCGAATGCCCGAGAAGCGGGGCAGTACACCTTTATTGTCATGCTGCCGTTGCTCCTGCCAGTATGGTTAAATTTCGCCTTCTTCCAAAATCCCAATGGCGCGTTGGTCACGGGATTGAGTCTGTTCCCTCTCACGGCCCCCACATCGATGATGACCCGCATGGTGGCCGGTGTGGTGCCCTTGTGGCAGATTTTGCTCAGTTTGGCGGGCTTAGCCGTGACAACGTATGGGTTCGTGTTGTTTGCTGCCCGCTTTTTCCGAGCTGATACCTTGCTTTCTTTCCGTTCGTTCCAGTGGAAACGATTGATTTCAGAGTTTCGTCCCCGCTATAAATAGACCATATGGGGAATCAGAACTGAACCGCGGAACGATGGTTGCTAGCAAGCAGGGTGCCGCTGGTGGCGCAGGATGCCAGTTTAGGCGAATGAGGGCGCATTGGCTGGCAGGTAGGAAGAAAGCGGGTAAAATGGTTAAGCAAAAGTGGGGTTCCAGGACATCACCGTGTACAATTATATGATTGTTCATAGACATGGATGCCAAATTTTCAGGAGGTGCTAGATGAACCCAGCCATGACCCTAATCAGCATTGTTATTCTTCTCGTGATGATAGGGGGCGCCGCGTATTTACTCTACCGATCAGGTTTTCGCCTGACCAAATTAAAAGCGAAACTGGGGATTGTGGACGCAGAGATAGAAAGAATACCACCCCCTGATCACGAAACCACTAAAGAAAATGAAGATGTCAATACCTCACCCGCTCAATTTATCCAGAAAGCGACAGATGGGGGCACGATAGAAAAGGCACGAATAAAAGGCAAGGCAGATTCTGGAGCCAGGGCAGAACAGCGTGCCAGCGGCAAAGGTAGCCGTTTACATGACGTAAAAATCGACATCGAGTGATTTATGACTCTTATTAATTATCATGGCCTCCGTTACTTTACAGACCGTGATGAGCAAAAAGCAGCCTTTGACCAGTTGTGGCACGCGGACGCTTTGCCACTGGTTCTGTTTTCTGGTTTGAGCGGCACTGGTAAAAGCACCCTTATTGATTGGCTGATTGTGAACAAGTGCCAGCCTGAAAACATACCTTCGGTAAAGATTGATTTATTTGGGGGGCTTGAGCCAAAGTTGTTGTTTGACAGCCTGATCCGCTTATTCCCCTCTGCCGCGCAGGAAAGATTTCGAAAAGCAGCTGAAGCTGCCCAGCAAAATTATCACCAACAGCAGCAAGCGATATGGCAGGCCAATGCTGCTCATCCTATCATAGCCAAGCAAGTGGCTACTGGCCAGGGGCAAATCAACCAGGCTGAAATCCACATCCATACAGGACAGGCAGACGCTGTAGCGGGTCTGCCGAAGATTTATCAAGAGCAGCTTACAGCAGCTTTTCAAGCGGAGATAGCGCATTTGCCGCCAGGGTCAGCTGTGATTTTTTTAGATACCTATGAATGGGTGCAGGATACCAGCTCCCGAGAGCAAATTGCGTGGTTGTGGCAGGTGTTGTTCGATTGTTGTGAGGCTGCCCCTGGTTTGCGTGTGGTGGTGGGCAGCCGGGTAGATATTGCCTATGAAATGGCACAGAAGTGCCGGGATCACCAGCCTCTGGATGCCTTTAGCCGCCAGGATTCTGATGCGTTTTTGCACAGCCAGAATCCTAAGATGCCGTCTGACGTTCAAGCAGAGATATTTGCTTTGGCACAAGGACATCCATTGTTGACTGAAATGGCAGCGCAGCTGTGGCAAGAGGGAGAGAGGGCACATAACCCGTTAACTTCAGCGGAGTTAAAGCAGCGTTTACACGATCGCTCAGCCGAAGCGTGGCTGTATGGTCGCATCATCAACCGGTTAGAGGAATTGGGAGAAAGGCAGGTGGCAGCCGCTTGCCGTTATGGGCCATTGCTGCGTCAGTTGACGTGGGCACGGCTCAATGCTATTTTACCAGAGGATATACCTGCTTTTACTGAGTCCGACTTTCGTCGATTGACCCAATTTGCTTTTATTAAACCGGCAAAACATGGTTGGGCATTTCACGAATTGATGCGTGATGTCCAGCTTGCGTATTTGGCACGGCAAGAAGATCCTGAGGTGAGGCGCTGCCATCAACGGGCTGTGGCATATTTTGCAAAACGAAATGCGGCAGGAGAGAATGCGCAAGATAGCAGGGAACTACTTTATCATCGCTGTTTTGTAGAGCCAGCTGACGTTTTTGCTGACGTGATGGCTGAAAATGACCAGGCAGCGTTAGCGGGGGATCATGCATGGTGGCATGAATTGCTGACTGTTTTGGAGAAACCAGAGCAAGCTCAACGGTTGCAGCCACCCCAACAAGCAGCCTTGAGGAGGAACCGCGGCAGGTGGTATCAGCGTCAATACCGAATGGACGAGGCGCTGCAGTCGTACCAGGCGGCGTTGGATTGGTACCAGGCGGAGGGAGATCGGCTGGAGGAAGCAAGCACGTTGCTAGTCATCGGCGAGGTGCAGCGGTTGCGAAGCGACAATGAGGGGGCGCTGCAGTCGTACCAGGCGGCGTTGGCTTTGTTCCAGGCGGTGGGAGATCGGCTGGGGGAAGCGCACACGAGAATGGCAAGAGGATGGTTGTATTATGATGCAGGCAGCCGTAAAGAAGGCCAACAGGAGTTGGAGCAAGCTTTTGATTTGTATACACAGATTAATAATCGTGTTGGGCTGTTTAATGTAAATTGGGGGTTGGGGATCCGTCTTTGTGAACAGGAAGCGTGGCAGGATGCGGAACCTTTTATAGCGCAGGCTGTGCAGTTGGCTGCTGCCATACTCCCTACTACCCATCCTCTTGCCCAGCGAGCCCGTGCGCTGCTGGCTGACATTCAAGCCAGGAAATAAAAGCGCGGTCTCTTTTCCTTCATAAATAAGTTACGGAATTGAGGGATGTGCCTTTACGCTGAAAAAACGGGGAGTGATTTTTAGAGGGTCACGTTGGTATCAAGCTGGGTCCCTTCTGCAAGAGTTTTCTCTTTAGGCGGGTTGTCTTTTATTGCCAGGTATGAACATAGGATGAGAGGGGGGTGGTTCAATATTTAATGGAGGGTAGAATACCAGCTGAGGGTCACTTTTCATGGGAAAATTCAAAAATATTGATCGGCGTTTGCTCACCATCTTGTTGATTGTCTTTGTGCAGATGGTAGGGGCGGCGATGATCATGCCGATTTTGCCACTCTATGCCAAGAGTGAATTTAAGATGTCGCCCCCAATTATCACGATGCTGGTGACTGCTTTTTTTGCGGCGCAGTTTGTGGCCGGTCCCTACCTGGGCCGCTTTTCAGACAAATATGGGCGGGTACCAGTGCTGATCGTGAGCCAGATAGGAACGGCCGTTTCTTTTGTCATGTTAGGCGCCGCCCCAGGTGTGTGGATGCTCTTCTTCGCCAGAATCCTGGATGGTATCAC
>PDQY01000073.1 GCA_002746795.1 Chloroflexota bacterium
ACCTGTTCACCGTTGACACTGCTCAGCACACTGGTGCTGCCCAGGTGGTCGCTGTGCAGGTAGTACAAGCCATCGTTACCATACGGGTCACCAGTCACGCGCACAGCAATTGCTTGCCCTGCTAGGCTGTAGGTTACCCGCTGGGTTGTTGTTTCTCCTCTTAACTCTTCTTCATAGTTGGGGAATGGCGTGTAGACAATGGTGCCATCCGGTTTCTCTGTTATTGTGCGTTGTCCACTTGCGTCATAATCAAATGTGGTAGTACTGGAGTCACTCTTAATCTGAACACGAGTTAACCTGTTTTCAACATCGAAATTTTGCATGTAAACACCACTACTATCATGACGAGCAACCATATTGCCATTGAGATCATAAGAAAAAACCTGTCCCCCCGTAATACTGGTGACCGCATGCGGTTTACTGCCGTAATTATAATTATGCACAGTACCGGTTAAGTTATCTCGCCAGTAATCGATATTACCAATGGCATCATATGCATAAGTAACGTCATAGGCTGATACATTAAAAGGTACAGGGGTTGAAGCAGTGACTAAACGGTTAAGGTCATCATAACCAAACGTTTGGTCATCGCCCATATTGTCGGTAATAGAGATGATATTCCCTACAGCATCATAACTATACGATGTTTGGAATAATAATGGATTAATAACCTGCACAAGAGCCGTCAATAATCCATCTCCTTGGATTGCCAAAAAATCAGCTTGTTCTGTCGTATGTTCTGTTTTGCTGTCTGGAGTCGTGTCTTCCTCTATCTTCACTGGCACGCCGCTAGATGTTAAGCTGGTGCGATCATAACGCAAGTCACCCGGGTCAGCACCATCACGGCTGCTCAACCCACCTATAAAATGGGGCGGCTGTGTAAATGATTGGCTGAAGTTAATCTGATACCAGTCGTGCGTAATAGCATCTGTTTGAGTCGCTTCATACAAATGTCCATTCCAAGTGCCTTGCCCAGCTTCGATTGCCAGCCAGCCAATGGTTTCGCTGTCATGAAATGTGGTTTGCACTTCATCCTCTTCCAGTACCACATTAAAGCCTGCAGCTGATATATTATGTTGTCGCGTCTTAAACCAATGAGAGTCATTGTTGCTTTGTACCTGACTCATCGTTACTGGCGATGAGGCAAAATCTTGGGCAAAGACAATCGTTTCCCATGTTTCTTCCGCTGCTTCCACAGTCGCGTTCGTTCTGGTTGTTCCTACTTCTAGCAGCGTTCCATCAGGCAAGCTCCATGACCCAGCTTCTAATACTAAGTAGCTTACGGCCTCACTCGTATGCGCCCCATCCTGATTGGGCGGCTCGTGTACATCAAGGGTAAAGCGGTCGCTTTGTACGTTAGTAATACGGACAACGGATGTGTCACTACCGTCTAACGAGACCGGCTGCACAAAAACAACCGGATTGTCGTAGGCGCGTTGCAGGACGATTGTTTGTGGTGTATGGGTCAACGTGTCGTTGATTACCCCCACTTCGCCAATGGTTTCTTCACTGGTGGTTGTGCCGCCTAATGCAGATATGTGGCTCAAAGTATCTAACCGGTAATTGCCATCGGCATTAGCGTAATCAAAGGTAGTTGCCACTAAGTTTCCCAAGTTGAGTTGTGTGATTTGACTACGTGCATTGTATGACACGTTCTTTACTAATGTATTTGAGCCAGCAGCTAAACTGTTCTCTCCTTCGTGGTCGTATGTCATGACGACAATTTCATTGTTAGGATACCGAACGCGAAGCGGGCGGTTTAGCGCATCGAACGCTAACGTTTCCATGGTATAAGGTCGCCCATCCAGGATTCGAGTTTGCTTCTTCATACGTCCCAGGCTGTCATAAGTAAAAGCATCATAGTTGTGCTGCGGCGCTGGCCCCCATCGCACAGTGGATATCTGGCCTATGCCGTTGGCGGCTTCGTCGTAAACATAAGAAGCCAGATGGTTGGCTCCGCTTGTCGGAGCTAGGTCTTTACTGATTGGACAGGCTTCATTCGCGCTGTTCAGGGAAGTTTTGCGCTCAAGTCGATTCAGGCCATCATAGTAAAAACAGATAACTTGATCATTGTTATCTTCCTGGCGCGTCAAATTACCAGCAGTGTCGTATTCATATTGCCACTGACCCATATCGGGGTCGGCCATGCTGGTTTTGCGACCCAGCGCGTCATAATTTATGGTGGTCATATTACCAACTGCATCAATTACTCGTGCTAAGTTCCCTGACAAATCATAACCATAAGTGGTGGTTGCATATTTTGTCCAGGGATAACTGGTTCCCTCATATTCTGTTACATAAACCATTTCACCTTTGGCATTATAGATTTGTGTCATGGCATGATTATTCGCATCAACTGACGAAATAACGTTATAGGGGCCATCAGGCATGGAAGCAGAGCCATCTCGGTAATCAGGAACGTCATTATAATCATTCGTGATGGAAGCATTTAGCGCATTTTTATCCTTGGTAGCGTAATAATAACGGGTGCTGTTCCCATCAGGCGCAGTGACTAAAGTTGGTCGTCCTAATGTGTCGTAAGTTGTTGTTGTATGGGGTTTGCTAAAGCAAGATTCAGTATGGAAGGGAGAATTACCATTCCATACATATGGTGTAACGGGATAGGGAACTGTCTGGCAATCTAAGTTACCAAGCGCATCGTAACTATAGGTTGTAATGATATCTTGCAATCCCACACCATCTACAGCAAAATTCTTGTTTTGTTCTTGTACCAAACGGCCAAACCCATCATAGAATTGACGTACGTTTTGTAAAAGCCCATCCTTGTAATACGTTTCCATCAACATAGGGCTAAGGAACCAGGGAGATTCAGCATCGGAATATACATAGCGCACAGAAGGACTGGCAACTGTATCCCCTGGATTGATGACTGATTGCAAACGGCCAAAAGAGTCATAGGTATAATTTGTCGTAAGGTTATTGGCATCAGTCACTGAATTGATAAGCCAGGGGAGACTATTATTATAAGTTAAAGTCTGTGATTGGGTGAGGATATTGCTACCGCTAGTTTCTGTGGACAAGGGCAACCCAATGTTACTATAGGACATGATTTCAACAATCTGACGCACGTCGGTCGCATAGGCGCTGGTCGTACTGTAATCATTAAAAGTTTCTACTTTTCGTAATAAACCCGCTTGAGCACTACCAGTTGGATAATATTCTCGATGTTCAGAAATGTAGTTAACTCCATCCCAACTTAATGTCCATTCTAATTGTCCTTTGCCGTTCAAATTGTTGTCGGTTGGAGAAACGCTTCCATCATAGCGATAAAGCGTTTCTGTTTCTTTGTTAGAGCCACAATTACCAGCATACATTGTTTGACGCAACGGGCGATTAACTAACCAAATATTACCATCTGTCTGGTGAGTATATTTTTGTTCGACACACCGATATACAGTATTGTATTCATCATACTCAGTCGTCCGACGTAAACCGCCATAATGTCCTGTGCCATCATAATAGCTGTATGTTTCGTATGTGTGCAATGATATTGAACCATCATAAACATAGTTATCTCGCTGGGTAAGACGGGCGTCTCTACCTGATAATGCCCAAGTCAAAACTTCTTTCGTCATCACAGCATTATTAGTCGGATCCAGTTGACTGCTTTCTGTATTTTTCCCATTAAGCCAATAATTATCAATTCTAAATTTTTGTTCTTGCCGGCTTTTGGTTGTCCACCCACCGCTGCCGTTTGGCGATTGGACATTTATTGTTACTCCAGAAAAGCCCACCAATGCCTCGCTGGCCGTTGCCGATGGCGTCCGACAGCCATGTCCATCTTTGTCATAGCAAGCTGTATAGCCCGTGCGGCTATAATGGATGCGTGTGGCAGCGGCATTATTGTTGCCATTGTACACGTGCTCAACGCCATCCCAGGTATACACATCGGTAACATGAAACCATTTACTTCCTCCCCATCGGCTATACACAAATCGGGTAGTGGCGCCATAACCATTTTCTACTTTTGTCAAAAGCGCGACACAATGGTTTACTCCATTAATGTTATCGCCACATCCTGTCGCATTTTGTTCGTAGGCAAAGGTCTGCACTGGCATTTGGGGACCTGTGCCTGTGCTTGGGTCGAAGCCTAACCCATAGGGAGTAATGCTTGTTAGCTGCCAGAATTGGGTGGAAACATCCATCGCAGTCTGCCGATGGGAGTGTTCAATATAGGTAAAATCATAGGCATTGATAATTTGATTGGCATGTTTAACCAGTATCCTTTCGGGGCGGTAATGACCAGCTATCATATAAGCTGATGTACGGACTGGCTCCCAGTTTCTAGAGCTATAAGTAAAACTCACCTCAGTTTTAGGGGCATTATTTACAAAATTGTATTCGATTTTGGCCACAACTACATCTGCTTCGGTGCGGAATTTACGAGTTGGTTGGGCTGGTGGCGGTGAACCAAATGTGTAGCTTTCAGGAATATGGGTGGATGTGCTAAAACGTCGGCACCCATCTGCCTGTACAAAATGCCAGCCACAGCCTGTGCCATAGGTATAACGCACCTGGCGATTATGCAAATCAGTAACGCTATCTAGTTTCCAACTGGCGACTGCGAAACCAGGATTGCGTATCTGCCCAATATTATGAACAGACATTGGTGCGACAACTTGTTCGGCATCTTCGTTATAGCCAAAGCGAAATGTCGTGCCATCAGCAGTGCGTACTATCCAATATTCTCCCGTTACATTATTAGGCGCGTCTGCTCTATATTCGATGTATAAACTAGGGTCGCCTGTAGCCGTGTAGCGACCGTATCGCCCTACTCCGCTAAAAGGTTGCAGACGATAAGTTGCACCATTAAGTACTAGTGTGAACAGGGTATTGTCAAAGTTGTGACAACCACATCCCCCATACTGGTCTTCATACATTCTTGTAGCATTGCCATTGATAATTTCTACCTGGGTCATGGACCAACCAGCCCCTAACCCAGAGGTCATTACAGGGAATCGCATACCATCTACGCCCCGACTGCTGTAGGCGAGGGTTAGGCTAGGAGCTAGTCCACCAATCCCGGGTGGTAAGGGAATGGCGTAGCTGTAGTTGGCCGCGCCAGTATAGGCTGAAACGCCGGGCGGTGTGTAAGTCATTTCCCAGGGTTCTGCGACAGCACCAACCTGATAGGTGGAAAAATGGGTGGTATCGAATTGCAGGGTTCCGGTGGTCGCATCATATGTTGTCGGTACGTTTGTCCAGGGCGCAGTTTCATCCTCTCGTGTACGCACCCGCAGCTTATCAATTGGGAGCTGGGATAAATCTACTAAATCGTCAATTTTCACGGAAACGGCAACGGGCGCATCAAAGGTCTCTACGGGCTTGCCTTGAGCCTGAATCTCGACTTCAAACTCTAGAATAAGGTCTCTTTCATCTGGGAGTAGTTGACGCTGTTCTTGCATCTCAAAAGATAGCTGGGCATTTTGCTTATGCCATCCTGGAGGAAAGTTAAACTCAATACGCCCACGGTTGACTTGTACCCGACTGCCGGTGTTAGCCAAATCAGCTTGTTCTGTTTTACGGGATGTTAGGGGAATGTTAATTTGTGTTGTCACTGGTTCAGATTCGACCGCGTTTACCTGGATTGGTATTTTGATGCTCTCTAGGCGCGGCAACCCGCTAATACGAGCTAGCACTTTCACGGTTTGGGTTTCGCCTGCACCCATATCGGCTAAAGGTAGAGTGGCGTTTCTAACCAGTGTGTCGGGCAAGTCAGGGCTATCAATATATAACAAGTTTGTGTGTGTTGGTAATTGCAATCTGATGCCTGATAACGGTTTATCCCCCGTATTGGACAAGGTTATGGTTAGCGGTATTTCATCGCCACTAGACCAAGTTCCATGAGGAATATCTATAGTTAACGATAATAATGAAGAATCATAAGGGCGGTTTGCCTGTGGTGGCATGTGGGGTTGTTCTTGTTGTCCAGGCGACTCAACGGGCGAGTTTGAGCCTGGGTCACTGGGTTGGGCATCAACGTTAGTAGCGACGGCAAAGAATTGTAAGAATAAACCTAAGAGTAACCCATAGGCAGCTATACGAATGGTACGGGGGACGGCTAACATGAGGAGCCTCCATAATCCATAATGGTGAAATGCAGGCAATGATGATATGCAATGTGTAAACCGAGAATGACACAAGTATATACGATTTTTTGAGGAAAGTAAAGATTGGCTATGCCTGCGCGTGCCTTTAAGGTTAATGTGAGATGATCGTGGGAAACGGCCGTTTCCCCATTCCCTTCTCCTATGCTATAATTATTCGTTGGCTTTGCCCGCAATTTCCACAAAGAAATCAAAGGAGTGAGAGTTGACGAAACACCCTCACTCCTCGTTGTTGAAACCGCATGAAACTATCTGTCATTATTTGCTGCTACAACGAAAAAACAAGCATCGAAGCCGTCATCAACCGAACCCAAGCGGTAGATCTGGGACTTAATTGGGAGCGTGAAATCATCGTCGTAGACAACCATTCTACCGATGGCACCCGAGAAATTCTGCAACAAATTGACGATCCAGAAATCCGCATCATCTTCCATGAGCAAAACATGGGCAAAGGCATGTCCATTCGCACCGGCATCAACAATATGACCGGCGATTACATGATCATCCAGGATGCCGACTTTGAATATGACCCCGCCGAACATCCCCGCTTCTGCGCCAGGGTCGAAGAAACCAAGGCTGCCGCTTTATTTGGCTCCCGCGTGTTAGGCGGGGATGTACAATATGAATACGCTCACGCTTATCTCGGTGTGCGCCTTCTCACCACAGTGACCAACATCCTCTTTGGGGGCAAGCTCACCGACGTGGCTACGGCTACCAAAATGGTACGCCGGGATGTGGTTCAATCTCTCAACTTAACCACAACTGACTTTAACCTAGATTTTGAACTCCCTGACAAAATCCTCCTCTCAGGCCACGATATTTTAGAGATTCCCATTAGCTATAATCCGCGCACGTATGCAGAAGGCAAAAAAATCAAATCATCTGATGGATTAAAGGCTTTGCTCATCATGCTGCGCGACCGATTGGGTTTAACGCCTGTTTTGAAAAAGGACGTCAGACCCAAGAAGAATGACATACATAAAAACAAAATCGCAAAACCTTAAACCACGTAATTCTCGACTGGTGATACGTCATGAATCTTTGTTATGCATCACGTATTGCACCATATGAGGAAAGGGAAACACCCATCATGAATATTGTAATCACAGGCTCCATCGCATTTGATTATTTGATGCACTTCCCAGGCAAGTTCAGTGACGCATTTATGGCTGATCAATTAGACAAAATCAGCCTCAGTTTTTTGGTTGACTCTATGAAAAAGCATCCTGGTGGCACCGCTCCCAACATCGCCTATACACTTGCTTTGCTTGGCAGTAGCCCCAAAGTGATGGCCACAGCCGGTCAAGATTTCAAAGAGTATCGCGCCTCGTTAGAAGCAGTTGGAGTAGACACGGCAGCTATTGTAGCCATTGAAGATGATTTCACCGCTTCCTTTTTTGTCAGCACGGACGATGATCAAAACCAAATTGCCACTTTTTATACAGGCGCCATGGCTTATGCCAAAGAGTTGACCTTTGCCCACTATGCGCCAGATGCGGAATTAGCCATTATCTCCCCCAACGACCCCGACGCTATGCATAATCACGCAGAAGAATGTCGTCAATTGGGCATCCCGTTCATTTACGATCCCAGCCAACAAACGGCACGCCTCAAGGGTGAAGATTTAGCCGCCAGCCTTAAAGGCGCTTACATGCTCACCGTCAATGATTACGAATACAATCTCATCAAAGAGAAAACTGGCTTGTCTGATAACGACATCCGGGATCAGGTTAGCGGGTTATTGATAACCAAAGGTAAGGAAGGAGCTTTGCTCTGGATGAATGGCGAGGATTACCACATTCCTGTCGTGCCACCACAAACAGTTAAGGAACCCACCGGCGTGGGTGATGCGTTCCGTGCCGGGATGATGCGCGGTATGGAATTAGAACTGCCCCAACCTGTTATTGGCCGTATGGGCGCTCTAGCCGCCACATACGTTTTAGAACATGTAGGCACCCAAAATCATGCCTTCACACCACAAGAATTTGTCGCTCGCTATCGTGAACATTTCGACGATGAGGGCGCGTTGGATATTTTAAAATAAAAAAAGTGGCAAGGTTGCAAAGCTGCAAAGTATCACCATATCTCGTTACCACCCCGCTTTGCTACTGTGCGCCTCTGCCACATTGTCACTTACTTTAAGGAGAACAATTACAAATGGAATTTGATATTAAAAATCCCGACTTAGCACCAGGCGGACGCCACCGCATGGAATGGGCTGAAAATGAAATGGCTGTTTTGCGCGGTATTCGTGAAAAATTTGGCAAAGAACGGCCGTTTACTGGTATCCGGGTAGGTGCCACCATGCACGTGACCACCGAAACAGCTAACCTGATGATCACACTGCAAAGTGGGGGAGCCGATATAGTTCTATCGGCTAGCAATCCACTCAGCACCCAAGATGACGTCGCTGCTGCGCTCGTCAGCTACTACGAAATCCCCGTTTACGCCATCAAAGGTGAAAGCACCGCACAATACCACCAACACATCAACGCCGTGTTGGATCACAAACCCCATATCATCATGGATGATGGCGCAGACCTGGTCAGCACCCTGCACAAATCCCGTCGTGACGTGCTGGACAACGTGATGGGGGGGACTGAAGAAACCACCACTGGTATCGTGCGGTTGCGGGCAATGGCCAATGACAATGCCTTGGCATTCCCCATGATGGCTGTCAACGATGCCATGACCAAGCACCTCTTCGACAATCGCTATGGCACCGGTCAATCCACCCTAGATGGCATTATCCGCGCCACCAATATTTTGATTGCCGGTCGTACCGTCGTTGTCGGTGGATATGGGTGGTGCAGCCGTGGTATCGCTATGCGCGCCAAAGGCTTAGGGGCTAACGTCATCGTCACTGAGGTTGATCCGCTGAAAGCATTGGAAGCTGTCATGGATGGATTCCGTGTCATGCCCATGATGGAAGCTGCTCCTCAAGGCGACATCTTTGTCACCGCCACCGGCGACATCAACGTCTTCGACAAACATCACATGGAAATCATGAAAGATGGGGCACTGCTGGCTAACTCTGGTCACTTTGATCTGGAAATCAACAAGCCGGCTTTACGTGAACTGGCTGTGGGCGAGCCAAAACTGGTGCGTCCATTCGTGGAACAATTCACCATGGAAGATGGGCGCAAGCTCAACTTATTGGGCGAAGGTCGCCTCATCAATCTGGCTGCTGCTGAAGGTCATCCCGCCGCCGTCATGGATATGAGCTTTGCTGGTCAGGCAATGGCAGCCAAGTATATCTTGGACAACAAAGGCACGCTGGAAAACAAAGTTTACACCGTCCCAGAAGAAGTTGATCAAGAAATTGCCAGCATCAAACTGAAATCGATGGATATCGGTATTGACACCCTCACTGAAGAACAGATCAAGTATCTGAACTCGTGGGAAGAAGGCACGTAATTGATTGACGATTGAGGATTAGGCAAGCTGTATGCTTTAAGCTTTGCGCTTTAATCTTCATTTTCACTTCATGGCCAAGCCACTCGACCATTACGAAGAACATCGCACGGGCACAGTGAAGGCGGCTCGTTTATTCTCTAACATTGTCAGCCCTCCGGTCTTGTTTGCCATTTTGGGGCTGGTATTTGCTTTGTATGAACGGCCGTCTTGGCATGGTCTACTCTGGGCAGCAGCGTATGGCTTTTTTGTCTCGCTGCTGCCCATTCTCCTCGTGCTGTATCTGCTCAAAACAGGCTACATTACCGAGCTGCACATGAGCGACACCGGCGAGCGTCACGTTCCCTATATTTCTGCGGTGCTATCCGCAGGGATTGCTTTTCTGCTCATCACTTTTTTTGATGGCCCAGAACTGCTGCGCTGCCTCACCATTTTCAACATGATTGAGCTGGCAACTTTAGGCGTTATCAATGCCTTCTGGTTGATTAGCATGCACGCCACCGGCATCATGGCCACCTTCTTATTGGCAGGCCTGGTGTTTGGCTGGGCATATAGTTTGATCGTACTTCCTTTCGTCATTCTAGTCTGTGTTATCCGTCTTTACCTGAAACGACATACCGTCTGGCAAGTGATCGCCGGTCTGGCTTTAGGATTGGCCACTGTTTATTTGCTAACTGTGATAGGGTGTTTCGTTTAAGAACCATTGACGATCAAAGATCGAAAACGAGATGTGTCTTTAATCGTTAATCTCCAACCTCTATTTTTCTCATGTTTGAACAAGACCGCGTCATTGTCCGTTTGCAACAGCGCGTTGCCGCTGAATCTGATATTGAGATTTGTTTTATGGCTGGCTCTTATGGTCGGCGCACCAATGATAGCTATTCTGATTTGGATGTGGTGCTGGTGTTCTCAGATGAACTGCACCGGGAGTTTGCCTGGAATAATCGGCGCGAGTTTGTGAAGTCGGTAACGCCATATGTACCTTGTAAATCGTTTGATGGGGAACATATACGGCCGTTTTTCCATGTCGCGCTCTACAGCAACGGCAGCAAGGTCGATTACCGGTATGAAGTGAAAGAGCAGCTGCTGCCCAATCCCTGGGACCGGGACATTCGTATTCTCAAGGATCATGAGGGCTGGGCAGAACAGTATCAGGCGCAATGTGCGCAAACTTATTGGCAGCGCCCCCACATGACAGCCAAAGAGCTAGAAGCTATCGACGAGCGTTTTTGGGTGATGTTTTGGGACACCTACCGCCAGGTGATACGCGGCAATTATGATAAGCCGTTCACAATTTACGTAGAAGTGCTGCATTATACGCTGCCCCAGCTGCTCCATGTGCTGCCACCAGAAGATCCAGCTCATCAGGCTCTGCTACAGGCCAGTTATTCTTCTAATACAAAGAAAACCGCTGCCCACTTGCGGGCATTGTTGCAAGCTTATCTTGAGGCGAGAACGGCCGTTATCCACCGTCTCAATCTCGCTTTCACACCAGACAGCAGCTTTGAAACACAACTAAAGCGGGTGCTAGACCGCACCACATAGCCAAACACCCTTGACCGCTTTTCATCAAGGAAAAGACAAGCCCCAGCCCGCTGAACAAACCCTCTCCGAACAGCATAAAGCCGTAAAAAATGATGGCGCCTGAGACCGTTCATCCTCACATCTAAACTTAAACGCGCCTGGCACCCAGGCACCAAACGAAACAAGAAGCTGCATCAACACAACGATGATGCTTTGTCCCAAATGGCAGCCATCTCTCCGCTCCTCTCCAGCACATCCTCCAACTCAGCCTGCGTCTGCACCGCCAACATCTCCGGCAAAAACGACTGTGTAAAGGCAAACGGCCGAAGATACCGCTTCAAATGTTTGCGGAACAAGATCACCCCATCTGTTTCGCCATAGTACGCCACCATTTCAGACAAATGAAAGCGAACGGCCGTTACCACCTCACCATAAGAAACATCATCGTTGGGAATTCGGGCAAAAATCCAGGGATTGCCCATCGCAGCCCGCCCAATCATAACAGCGTCACAACCCGTGTGCGCCTTCATGCGGTCGATATCAGCCGGTGTTTGCACATCGCCATTGCCAATAACAGGCACGCTGACTGCCGCTTGCAGTTCAGCAATGGCATCCCAATCCGCCTTACCGCCATATTTCTGCGTTTTGGTGCGGGCATGCATGGCGATGAGCGCCGCCCCGTTATCTTCCATAATATGTGCAATTTCCAAGTAGTTTTTCCGGCTCTCTTCCCAACCCAGGCGAATTTTGCCTGTCACCGGCACCGAGAGATGCGTGGTGAGCAGCCGAAAAGTTTCAGCGACCAGTTCTGGTTGGGGCATCATGCCCACACCCGCCCCGCGCCCGCTCACCTTACGGGTAGAGCAGCCCATGTTGATGTCGATGATGTCTGGTTCGAGCGCCTCAAGGCGTTGAGCGCCAGCCAGCAAATTCTGGGCATCGTTGCCAAAAATTTGAAAGACCATTGGCTTTTCGCCCGGCTTCTTGTCCAGGCGACGATAGTAACGCTCATGAATACGTCTGCCTAGAAGCGAATCAACTGGCACAAACTCAGTGTAATGCATGGCAGACCCATAGGAACGGCACAACGCCCGATACGGCACATCAGAGTAACC
Organism: Chloroflexota bacterium; assembly: GCA_002746795.1. GTDB lineage: Bacteria > Chloroflexota > Anaerolineae > Promineifilales > Promineifilaceae. Next base: position 12,182 of record PDQY01000073.1, read on the forward strand.
CGCCATCGGCGACAAAATGACATCGCCATAAACGGGTACATCGCCCACAAAGAAAGTTGGTTCAGACATGCAGGTGATTTTAGCATAGGTGAAAGATGCTGCACCCACAGAGAGTGCCCCTAGACCTTTGTCTGCGATATAATCGACGCCATGCGTCATCTTAGTGAAGGCTACGCGCCCATTTTCGTATTGTCACTTTTTATCAGCCGGCTGCTCAGTGAAGGGTTGGCCCTTTACACGGCCGTTTCTATTTCCTGGATCGTCATTTTAGCCATCATCGCTGTCATTACCACCCTCTGCATCTGGAACTTACGGCCGTTTTCGGCAAAAGAATTATGGCCATTGTGGCTACTTGCGGCGTACGTCCTCTATCCACAGCTTGATTGGACAGCAGCATGGACGGTAACGGCCGTTGTCATCATCATCTTCTTGCTGTCATATCAAGTTCAGTGGGCTTGGTTGCAGGCACGCTGGTTCAAAACGGCCGTTTTCGTCACCAGCGCCCTCGCCTGCCTCACCCTCTACACCGTCACCCTCGCCCCTGATTTACTGCCCGCTGATAATGGCGAATACCAGCTGGTCGCCGCCACGCTTGGCGTCAACCACCCTCCCGGCTTTCCATTTTATACCCTGCTGGGGCATCTTTTCACCAAACTCCCCTTCGGAGCCACCCCTGCTTACCGTGTCAACTGGCTCTCCGCTGTCACCAGCACCGCCACCCTCTTGATTGTCATGGCAGCAGTATACCGGCTGACAAAAAGCTGGTCAGGCACAGCAGCTGCCACCCTCACGCTGGCCTTTGCCACCACCTATTGGGCACAAGCCACCACCGCCAATATCCGCAGCCTGACGGCACTGTTCGTCGCCCTCGCCATCTTCGCCCTGATTAGTTTTCGCAGAGCCACCCAGTCAAACAATCGCAAACGGGCAGATCGCTTCTTGAATGTATTTGCTTTGGCCATAGGCTTCGGGGTAGCACATCATCTCTCCCTGGCCTTCATGGCACTGGTCTTTGGGCTGTTTGTGGTGCTGGTCGATCCGTCATTACTCAAAACACCGCGTCGCTGGCTCAAACCGATTCTGGCTGGAGGGCTTGGCTTCTTGCCCTTGCTCTATTTGCCCCTCCGCGCCAACGCAAATGTGCCGGGAGCCACCCCTGATTTAGCCACAGTCAACGGCTTCATCCACCACGCCCTTGGTCTCGGCTTTAGCGGCGATTTTTTCCACTACACTGAACCCGCCTTACTCTGGCAGCGGCTGCGTATCATGGGCAACGTGATGCAATTCCAATTTGACAGCAGCTTTCTGGGCTTGACGCAGGAGGGGCTGCTGCTGGGTATGATTTTCAGCCTTTTGCTCATGCTTTGGCGTGACCGATTATTGGCGCTGTTGCTGGGCGGCTCGTTTGCCATCCACCTGTTCATCACCGCCACATACCGGGCACCGCAAACGGTGGAATACATGCTGCCAGCTTACGTGCCAGCGGTCATTGGTCTAGGATATGGCGTGGGGTTCCTCGTCTCGTATTCGATGAAACAGCGTTGGTTAACGGCCGTTTCCTATTCATTGGCGGCTATGTTGCTGGTAACGGCCGTTCGTCAGAGCAGCCGCCACTACCCCAGTTACGACTATCTCAGCGATTTCACCGTCCGCCACACCGTTGCTCCCATGCTCAACGACGCCCCGCCCCACAGCATCATCCTCGCTGACTGGCATTGGGTCACACCGCTCTGGTATCTGCAAGAGGTGGAAAATCAGCGCCCCGATGTCACCGTGGAGTTTGTCTATCCGCGCACGGCTGATTACGGCGTTGACTGGGCCACACGCATTCAAGAAGAACTGGATAACGGCCGTGCTGTCATCAGCACCCACTACCAGGAGAATGCTTACGCCAGCCTGCCTCCCGCCGAACCCTACGGCGACGCCTACCTCTTCCGCCAAGAACCGCGCACCACCCTGCCCGACTCCTTTACGCCACTCAGCCTGGTTCTGGGAGATACGCTTGAGATATTAGGCTATAAAGTGGGGAAAACGGCCGTTGAAATCACAGAAGAAACCACCCTCACCCTCGCCTGGCAGCCCCTCCTTCGCCAAGAGCAAGACTCAGCTCCCCAGACCCCTATCTCCCTCTTCACTCACCTCATCGGCTACGACAACCAAACCTACGCCCAACAAGACCTTGTCGTCACACCCCAAACTCAAGGCATCACCCTCACCCAACTGCGGCTCACCCCACGCCCCGGCACACGCCCTGGTGACTACGCGATAACTATCGGTGCTTACAACAGCCAGCCCCTGTTGTCAGAGCAGGGTGAATCCCGCACCATGATTGCCACCCTGCCCGTCAAGGCTATGCGGTGGGCGCCGCATACGCAAAATCCCGTCAGCATGCCTCTAGCCGACAAAACTCGCACCCTCATTGGCTACGATTGGAACCATTCTCCCCCACCTGCCCATGTACTTTATCTCCATTGGCAAACGGATGAGGGGCATGTTACAGAAGTTGATCCTCTGCTACAGGAAAGCACTGTTCCCCCTGTCATAAAAGCGTGGGGGCTTCGTGAAAAAACATGGACGCCCCCCAACCACACTGCACAATTTTATGTGCCGCTGGGGCAAGGTGTGGTTTGGACGGGTGAGACGCTCTCAAGCACCGCATCCCCCCTCCTGCTGCCACAATATTTAGCTGCCTCCCGTCCCATCACCAAAGATCTCGTCATTTCCACCCGCCTCATCGGCTATGAAGATGATGGCTACCATTGGGCCTGGACTGAGCAAAATGACTCCATTCCCGCCATGGGCGCCCTGCCCACGCTCAAGTGGATTGCTGGCTCTGAAATCCGCTCGCCTCACTTCCTCACTGTGAACGAAAATGCTCACCCAGGCCAAACCATCGGCGCGACCTTGCGCCTCTATGATGCCTTCACCAACCGACCGGTTCCCATCCTGGATGAGCGTATCACCCAGGAAACGCCCTGGATACCATTAGGCAAGCAAACTTTACCGGCAAACTGAGTGGCAGCTGCGTATCAGTTTGCTCGATTTGAGCCAACTTTGTGGTCCATCATGATTATCAATTGAGCTAAAAAGGGGAGGGATAAAAAAATGGGCCTACTTGGACTCGAACCAAGAACCCAGCGGTTATGAGCCGCTTGCTCTGCCATTGAGCTATAGGCCCCTACTCACTTACGATGATTGATTTATGATTTTCGATTGTGGGTATCACGTATTCCAATCGTCAATCTGAAATCCTAAATCGGAAATTGAGAAGCGACAGACGGGATTCGAACCCGTGATAACAGCTTGGAAGGCTGTTGTGTTACCCCTACACCACTGTCGCAATATGCCAAGAAAGTCGGGGCGACCAGATTTGAACTGATGGCCTCTCGGACCCAAACCGAGCGCTCTACCAAGCTGAGCTACGCCCCGCAGCACAACGGTTGCGTAGTATAGCCACGGCAAACAAGCAAGTCAACCTTTAAAGCATCTCAATTGGATAATTTGTTCATTTTTACCGATATTTATTTTTATTCTTTCATCTATCATGTGGCCAACTAACCAGACTAGATGTGTCTGGTTGGCCACAATCGGCCAATCTTTTCGCCAGGCAGCCCCCAGTTTACGGTTGATCATTACTTCTTTTACTTTGGCTGAACGGCCGTTCATGCCCAATGGCTGAAATCGTTCTCCTGCTCTTCTTGGGCGCACCACCCAATCCTGACCGGGAGGATAGGCAACAAACACTTGCCAGGCTGTGGCCTGGTTCTTGAGTGCCTTAAGATCAGCTTCTTCAACAAGGCTCGTCTCCAGCCACCAGCCAGCCTCTAGTTTAACCTTACCCGGAATTGGTAACGGAAGAGGGGAATCCTGGCTCAACTGCGGCCAATCTTCTAAGCGCAGCTCTGGTGTTTCCGCGATGATTATCCGCTCATAGTGAATCACGAGCCACAATCCGGCCGGTAAGTCAACTTTCTGGCCTGTTTGGTTTTTCTCGGCAAGTAATCTGGCTTGTTCAATCACCTGAAATGAGACATCCTGCAGAAACGGCCGTTTCGCAAACACAGCCTGGCGCAAAACTCGTCTCTTTAAACCGACAGGCAGTGACATCCAGGCAGCCCGGTCTATGACAATTTCTGAAGCGTCCACCTCTTGAACCATCTCCATCCAGGTATCGGCAACAAGTTGATCTAACACCGCCACATCAGCCCTCACCATCTCAGCCAACTGGCGTAAGTGCCGCTGAATACCACTGTTATAACTTTCTAACAGCGGCAACAATTCCTGGCGAATACGATTACGAAAAAATGAGGGATCTACATTGGTTTCATCATACACAGGAGTCAAGCGATTTGCCGAACAATACCAATCAATATCACGCCGATTTATTGTGAGAAATGGGCGAAGAACCTGAACAGCATCACCCTGGGTCAAGGCGGTCACGGGCAGCATTCCCCGCAATCCAGGCAAACCGGTGCCGCGCAGCAAGTTCATCAACACGGTTTCCGCTTGATCATCTGCATGGTGCCCCACAAAAATGTAGGTTGTCCTGTATTGCTGCGCCACCGCACCAAAGAAATCATAACGAGCGGTTCGCCCCGCTTCTTCCACAGAGGTGCCATGTTGGGCAGCAGCAGCGGCCACGTCAACCGTTTTCGCTGCAAATTGGCACCCCCAATCACCTGCTACCTGGCTCACAAACGCCATCTCAGCAACGGCCGTTTCCCGGTATTGATGATTCAAATGAGCCACAACCAGGCGGGAAGGCTGCACGAGTTGGGTCAAGACATGAAGCAAGGCAAGCGAATCTGCCCCCCCCGAAACACCAACAACCAAGTTCTCCGCACTCGTCAGAAGATTAGCATCAGAAACGGCCGTTGCCAAAAACGACCCGACCACATCTCTCAAATCCATCATCCGCAAATCATCAAATAAACAGAACAACACAGGTGCAGCCCCAGCCAAAACCTTGTCAAAAGTCAAAGGCAGCAGCAAGCCTCAACAGGCTCAGCCCTCATCTCGCTGCATAGTGACCGCACCGTTACACATAAAATAAAAAAGGCTCGTTTCCGAGCCATAAAGTGTAGGGCGGGTGGGAGTCGAACCCACACGGAGTTATCCTCCGGCGGATTTTAAGTCCGCTGCGTCTGCCATTTCGCCACCGCCCCATGCAAATAGGGGAATCAATCACGAGCTAGTATTGTACCCATCTTGATTATGGACAACAAGTGCTAAATTAAAACCTCTTTTTTCAAGCCATCCAAAAATCCCAGGCAAACAAAATACCAGACATAACCATAGCTCGCCAGGACAATAGTAAGTTTGACTAGCCTATTTTCAACTAGTATAATGCTCAAGTTAACCACCCCAGGAGAAACAGGTCTGTTTCCCTGGCTTGATTTAAGAACTCGGCAAAAATTAAATAAAAAACTTTACTTATTTACAGGTTTTCCAATACAACAACAACGATTGGGAAACATATCATATTTAACAAGCAGGAATATAAGCTATGGCCCTAAAAGGCAACCTGCGCGATTTCTCGACAACACAATTACTAAACCTGATAAATCTGGCTCGTAAGACCGGCACACTCTCCATTCAAAATAACGGGAATGCCGCCCAAATGTCCTTTCGTGAAGGAAAGCTAATCTACGCCTTCATGGGTACTGAAGACGAAAATCATTTGGCACAAATCCTACACAATGCCGGCAAGCTATCAAAAGACCAGGCTAGAATCATTCAGGTTCGCGCAAAAGGAACCAGCGACAAACAACTAGGTCACATGCTTATCCAACGTGGCCACATCACCCAAAGTGACATCATTAAAAGCGTTCGCCAAAACGTTTTAGATACCGTCTATAAACTCTTTACATGGGCAGAAGGATTGTTTAGATTTGAGGCAAATGCACTCCCCTCTCCCGGCCACATCACCATCCCCATCGATCTTGAAAGCGTCATTATGGAAGGAAGTCGGCGTCTTAAAGAATGGGAAATCCTGCAAGAAGAACTTCCCAATCTCGATATTCGCCTCCGTTTTACAGAGCGCCCAGATGCCCGTCTGCAAAACATCAACTTAACCGTCGAAGAATGGCGCGTCGTTTCTTTTGTCAATCCACGAAACTCAATACGACAAATAGCCCGGGCAAACAATCTTAGCGACTTCGAGATCAGAAGAATTGTCTATGGTATGCTGCAGGCTGGTTTAGTTGAAATCATCAAACCGCCACGCCCCAAACCACAAGCACCTCCACCACCAAGTGCTGCCAGACAAAAAATCTTAAAAGAACAAGGGAAAGCAGATCCTGAATCAACCGCAGTAAAGCGTCACATGGTTACACGGCTTATTGATCGTATCCGTGGTTTATAGACTTAAATAAGCAATCATCATTTATTGGCAAGCCATCATTTATACACCCATCCACAAAAGGGTTTTATTCTTATGCAAGCAGTTAAAATGGTTATCACTGGCCCGTTTTCAGCGGGAAAAACTCAATTCATTGGTTCAATTAGTGAAATCGATGTAGTTTCTACTGAACGGACGATTAGCAGCAGTGCGGAAAAAGTCAAAGATGCAACAACCGTTGCCATGGACTTTGGCCGGATTACAGTTGGCGATGACCTAGTTCTTTACCTGTTTGGCACCCCGGGGCAAAGACGCTTTGATTTCATGTGGGATATTTTATCCCAAGGGATGCTGGGGTTTGTGGTCATGGTAGACAGCACAAAACCAGAAACCTTCCGTGAAGCTAAGCGCGTCTTAGAAACATTTGAAAGCTACGCGGCTACCCCATACGTTGTTGCTGCCAACAAACAAGATGTGGAGGATGCCTGGGAGCCCGAAGATCTACGCATTATTTTACGTCTGCGCCCCGAAGTAAAGATATTGCCCTGTGTGGCCACTGACAAAGAAACAGTCAAAAATGTCTTGCTCGAACTTCTTTATTCTATTCTGGAAGAAATTGATAAGGCGGAAGCAGCCGCTGGACAGTCTGTTTAACGGTTCATTTACAGCACCTTAACTAGCTTTTCACAGTCTACCAATGGCGCAGATGCTACTATCATCTAACGAAATACGCCCAGGTAAGTTTTAAAATCAAGCTGCAAATTAGCTAATAGCAAACTTAATGGTGCTTTATCCATTAAAATTTGCCAATTATCTAATCCACAAATCAAAAGGCAATATAGGGGCTCACGTGAGTTCAATTGTAACAGAACAAGGTTTATTACATTACGAATCAATTGGCCGCGGACAGCCAATTATCCTTCTTCACGGTTGGATCAACTCGTGGGATGTTTGGCGTGATTCTATGATCGCTTTAGCAAAAACAAGAGCTTATCGTGTATACGCTCTTGACTTTTGGGGCTTTGGCGACTCTGGTAAAAGCACAAGAACCTCCTCCGATTCATTCCAAATCAACAGCTATGTTGAAATGGTTAACCAGTTCATGGACAGCCTGGGCATTATCGAAGCGCCGGTGTTTGGTCACTCAATGGGTGGAACTGTTGCCTTACAAATTGCGCTCTCTCATCCCAATCGCGTGAATAAAGTTGCAGTGGTTGGCTCGCCCGTTCTAGGCACATCTCTCAATCCCTTCCTCCGGTTAGCAGGATATGGAGCTATCGCCAAACTGATATGGCACTATCCGTTTCTTCTCAATACGATTATGCGGATACTGTTGGCAAAAGATTCTAAAGAAGTACGCACTATGATCTTTAGAGATGTGCAACGCACAACCATGGAGTCGTTTTTCCGAAGTATTGGTGACTTGCGAGAAACAGATTTACGCCAAGACTTACCCCAACTGAACATTCCCACCTTAGGGATTTATGGCAAACACGACAATATTGTCTCACCTTCAAATGCCGATTTACTGAGTGAAGGCAGGCCTAATGCTACTGTATCTATGATGAACCGATCACGCCATTTTCCTATGATAGATGAACCAGAGCTATTCTTAAATGCGTTAACATCATTCCTAAATAACGGGCAATGAACCAATAACGGATAAAGACTGACGTCGTACTATTTAATTTCTGTTCTAAGTAACCACAGCAGAAGAATTTCGTGACTGAAACGGCACCCATAATGACGGATGAAGAATTCTTTTACCCCAACAAGATGGGGCGTATTGTCCTCACTGCCATGGAAGAAATCATGGGGAGACATGGGGTCAATGCTATTTTAAACTTTGCCCATCTTGAAAAACTGGTCAACAACTATCCTTCCAATAATTTAGAATTAGGCTTTCCTTTTACGGATTTTGGCGCTTTGCAACAGGCGGTTGAGGAAATTTATGGGGTGCGCGGAGGGCGTGGCCTATCCATGCGGGCAGGCCGAGAAACCTGGGAATTGGCACTAAAAGAATTTGTGCCTGTATTAGGAATCGGTGATCTTGCCATTCGTACCCTTCCTTTAGGTATCAAGCTCAAAATTGGATTAGATGTATTTGCCCAGACTTTTAACAAGTTTAGTGATCAACGCGTCCGTTTAGGGGAAGATCATCGTGGTTATCTTTGGATTATTGAAAGATGCCCGGTATGTTGGGGGCGAACTTCGCCTCAACCCTGCTGCCATTTAGCTGTTGGCTTGTTGGAACAGGCTCTTGCCTGGGTGAGTAAAGGTAGACGCTTCCGCGTGGAAGAGGTTTCTTGTGTTGCCGCCGGAGATGATGTCTGCTTAATTACCATTTCAAAGAAACCAATTATATAGGTTCTATGCGCCGAATAATTCTTACCGACAGAGTTCAAATTGCTCCTTTTAATGAGCCCGCACGGGATTTACGGGTTCAGAATAAACCTTTGTGGCTTTGGCAAAGGGATCTGCTAACCCCTTATACGGATGACGAACGTGAATACCCGGATTGGCAAACGGCTTATAAGTTTGAGGATAAGCAAATAGAATGTCTTGTACACAGAGATAATTTATTCTTTAATGAACCGTTGATAGCGGAATTTATGGCTCGCGCTAAAGAGGGGAAACGCCCTGTACGGCTGGCATTTCGGGCTGATGATCCAGCTATCAGTGCGCATGTTCTTGCGTTAAGTCATTCTTTTTTTGCTCAAGGTGATCTTTTGCTGACCGATATGTGGTATTTGCCACAAGGTTTATCTCAAAGTGTGGAAGCGAAGCCTTTGGTGATTGATACGGAGCCTTTTGAGCGAGGCTATTATCATGTGCCACCTTATATGGCCACTGAGTTTGGTGATTTGGTTTATCAGCTCCCGCGTAAGGCGTTTGTGTTAATTGAGAATTGGGTGCATTTATTTATCACTGATATTTTATTTGGTGCTTTTGCGAGAGGTGTCATTTTTGAGAATCGGATTAATACTGATTGGAAACTTAAGTTAAAGCTTCTGTTTAAATCAATTTGGGAGCAACAACACGTTCTTTCTAATTCTGAAATGGTTAAGGTTGGGAAAAATGTGAGTATTGATCCATCGGCCGTTATTCATGGTCCTACAACTATTGGTGATAATGTCAATGTTGGTGCGGGCGCTGTGATTGACAATTGTATCATCGGCAGCAATGTGACGGTCTCTCAAGGCTGTCAACTCATGTTGAGTGTGGTCAGTGATGGCTGTTTTTTGCCATTCAGAACCTCGCTTTTTATGACTTCGATGATGGAAAACTCGATGGTCGCGCAAAATACGTGTTTGCAAATGTGTGTCATTGGTCGAGATTCTTTTGTGGGTGCAGGGACAACTTTTACGGATTTTAATATTTTAGGGGGCCCGTTGCGCACTTTTGACAAAAAAGGAAAACTGGAAAAGACTAATATGCTGGTTTTAGGAGGCTGTGTTGGTCATCATTGCCGCTTAAGTTCTGGTCTTGTTATTTATGCTGCCCGAACGATAGAATCTGATGTTGTGTTACTTGCTTCAGATAAGAGAAAGTTCATCACTAATAATGTTTCTTGGGAAGAGAGTGATCATCATCCCTACGAAGAAAAGTACCCTTATCCACGCCTTTACCCACGTCAGGAACGTTGAATCTTCAACATAAATCAAGGACAGATCACCTATTGAAGCAAGGCATACAGTCAGATTAAACTTGAGGTATGGAAGATTCGTTTGCATTTATTATTCATCCAATTGACCCCAAAAGGGATGTCAGTAGGAAATACCCAACTTTAGGGAAGCTGCCAGCCTGGTTGATTGACTATTTGTCTCTATTCTTTCCCCCTGTTTTTATTTCTGAAATTAAAGGGATATGTTCTAAAGCAAACGGCCGTTCTCTAAAAGGTTGGTTTGTGGCCTGTCCGCTCACGCCAACCCGCATGGTCACCCTCCCACCTGCTGTTGTCTACAAAAAAATCATTCAAACGGGTCAATATGCTGAAAAATTGGGCGCACGTCTATTGGGGCTAGGCGCCTTTACCTCTGTTGTTGGTGATGGGGGAATCACCATATCCCAAAATTTAGACATACCGGTAACCACCGGAGACAGCCTGACGGTTGCCATGGCGGTGCGTGCCATTCGTGAGGCGGCTCAAATCATGGGAACCTTCCTGGAATCCGCTAAGGTGGCTATCATTGGCGCCACGGGTGCCATCGGTTCTGTTTGTGCAAATATGCTTGCCCCTGATGTGCGCCAGTTGCTGTTAATTGGACGCCGACAGGAGAAATTGAATGAAGTTGCTGCCAGCGCCCGAAAACGGGGATGCCAAGATGTTATCCTCTCTTCTGATATGGCGCAGCTTCATGAAGCACATCTCATCATCACCGTAACCAGTGCTGTCGAATCTATCATTGAAGCAAAACATCTTCGTCCAGGTGCTATCGTTTGTGATGTTGCTCGCCCCAGGGATATTTCGCGCCAAGTTGCAGAACAGCGACCAGATGTTTTGGTGATTGAGGGGGGCATGGTGGAGGTGCCAGGTCCAGTTGATTTCGGATTTAATTTTGGCTTTCCTCCGAAAATGGCTTACGCCTGTATGGCTGAAACCATGGTTTTAGCCTTAGAACAGAAATATGA
>PDQY01000074.1 GCA_002746795.1 Chloroflexota bacterium
CAACCTGGAGCAGCGTGTTGAGGTGTGCGGCACCGCAGAAGTGCAGGCAGTGGCGAAACGCTTCAATGAAATGGCTGAACGGTTGGAACAAAATGAACTCCTCAGACGTAACTTGCTGGCTGACGTGGCGCACGAGTTACGCAATCCACTGCATGTCATCCAGGGCAATCTACAAGCAATTTTAGATGATGTCTACCCCCTGAACAAAGAAGAAATTGTCCGTTTATCAGACCAGACCTGCCTGTTGACTACTTTGGTCGATGATTTATACGACTTGTCTCAAGCAGAAGCGCATCAGATGGTGCTGTACAAGCAAACGATGGATATGGCTGACCTGGTCAAGGAAACGGCCGTTTCTCTGAAGCCAGCCGCCTCTGCCCAAAATATAAAACTGCAAATTGAACTGCTTGGTTCCACCCCGTATGCTCAGGTAGATCCAGGACGAATTCAGCAAACCATCACTAATTTGCTCATCAATGCCTTGCGCCACACGCCATCTGGCGGAGAAATCTGGGTGACAGTCGAACAACGGGGAGACACCCTGCACATCATCATTCGAGACAACGGGCACGGCATTGAACCAGAGCATTTACCTCATGTGTTTGATCGCTTCTACCGCACCGACAGGGCTCGCAGTCGGGATCGCGGTGGCGCCGGGCTGGGTTTAGCGATTGCCAAAGCGATTGTCGATACCCACGAAGGCAAGATCACAGCCAGCAGCCCAGGCTTAGGCCAGGGCGCAACTTTCGAGATTCAATTACAGGCGCTAACTAATTTTCTCAACTAAGCCAACTGGCTCAAAAATGGATTGTGGCCGTGAGGCAGGTCAAGATTGCCTTGCCGGATTTTTAGACAACGATGCCCCCACCCCACAAACGCCCTCACGATGATTGGCGGTCGCCCTCTGTTTCCTCCCAGCCCCATTGTTTCTGGATCAGGTATAACGGCCGTCCTTTCACCTCATCATAAATTCGCCCCAGATATTCACCGATGATTCCCAGGCTAATGAGCTGCACCCCGCCCAAAAACAGCACAGCAACCAGCGTTGTCGCCTGCCCCGCCAACGCATGAACAGAGAAAATGCGCAAGAAAATCACCAGGATAATCGCCAAAGCAGTCAGACCCGCGATAATAAAACCTAAATAAGTCGCTAACTGCAAGGGGACATAAGAAAAACCGGTGATCGCATTCATCGCAAAGCGGAACATGCGCCGGAATGAACTATACTTTGCCTCCCCGGCAAAACGCGGATCACGTTTAAAATAGACCCCCGTCTGTTTATAACCCACCCAAGGCACCATGCCACGCAAAAACCGATTCCTTTCTCGCATCTGCCCAATGGCATCGACAACCCGCCGATCCATCAAGCGAAAATCACCCGTATCCAAGGGAATATTAACGCTGGTAATGCGGTGAATGATACGATAGAACATTTTGGCCGTGATAAGCTTGAACCAGGTCTCACCTTCCCGTTCTGTGCGCACACCGTACACCACATCATAACCTTCACGCCACTTGGCAATCATCTCAGGAATCACTTCTGGCGGATCCTGTAAATCCGCATCGGTTAGGATCACCGCATCACCAGAAGAATGGTCCAACCCAGCAGTCACTGCCTCTTGAAAACCAAAATTCCGCGAAAAACTAATGCCTTTTACGCGGTTATCTTTCTCATGAAGTTCAGCAATCATCTCAGGTGAACGATCCTTGCTGCCATCATCCACCAAGACAAGCTCCCAAGGCTCCTCCAACTGATCCATCACACCAGAAACTCGTTTATAAAGTTCATGTAAGACCGGTTCTTCATTAAAAACCGGGGCAATGATTGTAAATGTGGGTTTCATCTTTTCCCTTTTGTTATGTTTGTCATCCTTTTTATACACGTAGACAGCTTAAAATGCCCACTGAATGGTTACTAACAGTCCAACATGGTCTGAAGGATAAAGAAATGGATTCTCAAGCGACGGTTTCGCGCAAAACAGCGTGGCTGCATTCACACGAATGGCAGATGAAACAAAAATATAGTCTAAACAGTTTGCTTCTAAATCTGTTTCCATGCCACCGCTGCCATCTGGTATCAAGGTCAAAGCAGTGGGGAAAGTGGCTAATGGCTCGCTGTCATGCACCAACTCATATGCCGACTTATAGCTTTGCTTCATCCGGTAAATCGCTCGCCCTGAAGGCACCTCATTAAAGTCTCCAGCCACCACTTGATGGGGCGCATGCCCGGGTTCGTGGAGCCAACCTGTCATGCGCATGACTTGCTCATGTCGGATTTCAGTATCATGGAGGTTATGGTGCAAATGAACTGCGACAAAGTCCAAGGTTTGGCTGGATGGCAGCTCAACATTAACACGCAGCGCCACCCGGCCACCATAGCCTAAGTTTAGTGAATCATGGTAGCGTACGGGGAGTTTTGTCAGAACACCAATGCCTTCGTAATATCCTTCAATCAGGTGCTTTTTCCGGCACAATATGAGTTGATACGGCCGTTTTCCAGTTTGCTTTAAACGAACATTGATTTGGTTCCGCAGCCACTGTCCCTGGCGAATAGGAAAATACACTTCTTGCAAGCTGACAAGGTCTGGCTCGGCGTCGAAAATTTGATTCACGAGCAAATGACGCCTTTCTCGCCAACGGTCTGCCCGATTCCGTAAGTTGATGGTAGCAATCGTGATCTGATCCATAAATTCAGGTTAGATCGATCTCGCTGGTGCCTGAGGGAACGGCCGTTTGGATGGTAAAGCCATGGTTCTCAATCGTGAGGGTAAAGGACACATCTGTGGTGACGATTACTTTTTTACTATCACCCACAATATCAAACGTGCCATCAGGGCCGAATGGATAATTTTTCACACCATACGTTTGTGAAGAGTCGAGCAGCCGATCCCAGGTCACCCGACGCAAAGGCCAATCCGCACGCACACCTATCACATTTTCTAATAGCAAAGAAATGGGAGACACGCCAGAAGGGCCTACAAAATCCTTCTCAGCTGGCTCTCCCTGCTGGGCGGCTTCTGGCGCATAATTTTCCCAAAATGTGTCGGTATGCTGGTAGACTGCCCACATATTTTCTAAATGATTTACCGCGATTCGATGGGCTAAAGTGGTTTGGCCAACGTTGTTGAGCCCTATGATCACGATATAGTTCAAAGGTGGCCATACGCCACCACGGTATCCATGGCCTGTAGATGAGTTATAGCCTTCACTGTCTGCGGACAAGGATGGAATGCAATGATTTAATTTGAACGCCCAAGATTCGCGCAAGTGCCTGATGAACGCTGCTAACCGTTTGCCGGGAATGATGTCTTTGTCTAACAAGCCCCAATAGGCGCTGGCACTCTTTACTTTGCTAAACCGCCCCATGGCGTCGATGTCTTTGTAAAAACTGGCCTCTTCATCCCAAAGGCAATCATTGACCATGCGGATCAATTCGGCGCGTTCATCAGCCAGTTCTTGCACGAGTTCTTTTTGCTCCAGTTGAATGGCAAACTGTTCTAAAACACGGCAGTTTAGGATGGCCTGCATATTGGCATCCACCCACGTCCAATGACGATGATGATACTGGCTGTCTGGCACACGCGGTTGGTTATAAAGATTGCTGCTCTCGCCGGTCGCCCAATACAAACCATTCGGCCAGGTGCGATTTCTCCGACACCAGCGATGATAGGCCATCAACGGCCAAAACACGTCTGCTAAACGGCCGTTATCCCCTGTGGCTCGATAATAACGCCATTCTACCCAAGCTGTAAAATTAGGGGCGGTCGCATTGGGGGTGTAGGCCAGGAACAGGTCAGCCCCATTTTCTGTGCTGATTTCTTTCGTGATAAAACCATCTTTTTGTTGATGGGCGTAAAAATTATCCAGGGCACCCATAAAGTTGAAGGCACGACGACCATACATACCATAGAGTGCCGCGAAATTACTTTCCCAGAGCGATACAAGTGGGCGATTAACGGCCGTTATGTAGGGAGAAAGGAATTGGTTGTCATTGTGGGGGCGCCGCAGATTTGCCCACGCAATTTCCCAGGCACGCCAATACATTTCCACAAAACCACCATGTTCTGACAGCACAGGCTCGGGCAGCATCTTTTTAGCTTCTTGAAAAGATACGATATGCCCATTTCCGTGCGATTTTGCCATCGTGGTAAATGGATTTTTCTCCACCAATGGCTCCAACAACAGTTTTAGATTGGGTGCGGGCATTTTCATGACTTCATCCATTGATATTGCAACAACAATGCCTCAACAGGCTACGGTTGGGGGATTATCCATAACTCAGCTGTGCCCGTTAAACGGATAGATTCTTCTTTTAGACTCGTAACACGGAGATTATACCTGATGTAAACATTATCAAGAAGTTTGCCTGTCCACACCAGGGAATCACCAAAGGCGAGGTAAGGATACCCGGTGGTGCCACTCAAGCGGGCAAAGTCGGTCAGTTCTCCCCCTTGCCCCCGTTTCTCAATGCCGTCATAGGTCAAAGTGGTGCCAGGAATGGCATAGCCGACAGGCACAGTGTAATCAGCAACAATATTTGAGTAATGGCGACCGTTTTCATGATTGGGAACGGCCGTTTGCTCAACAGGATTAGGGTTTAAGATCATGATCTCCACAGACCCTGCCACTGGCATGTCCCCCCCAAAACTTGTGGTTAAACGCAAGTTAAAGTTGGCAAACACACCTGGAGCTAACACCCCACTCCAATAAAAAGAATCACCGGCGCGTTTCAAGGTGGGTTGGCCATCAATCACCACCTCATATGCATCCCCTTGTTTATTTTTATACATCAGCCCGGTGCCAGGCACAGATTCACCGGCTGCCAGTTGATGCGTAAATACAGGGATATTGAAAAACATGGTATCGCCAACGGCCGTTGGCGTGACTGCGGGTTCATCTTCTCCAGAGCCAGGCAAATCACAAGCAAATGCCGCTAATGCCAAGAGTAAAATAAACCCGATTAAACTCCAGTTCCCCTTTCGCATAATGTTTTCCCCAAGGAGAATAAGTTCAGCAAGAACTTGATCCCCCACTGTAATCTGTTGCTCAAGAACGGAAATTAAATAAACCGATAAAGTCGTTCCCTTCCCGTTCCTTGAATAGGTTATATACCATTGACTGCCATTGGTATCAGAACCAGAATGGGCCATGGCAACAACGGCTTGATATCATACACGCTCTATTCGCGCGGCATTCTACCACGAACTAAAGGAAAACATAAAGCGTTCACCCTCATATTTGTGCAATCATAATTTTATTTTCATGGAAGCCATAACGAGATGAGGTAAAATGACCCCCTGCTTGAATCAAAATGGAGAAATTGCCATGAAAAAGAGCCTACTACTGATACTTATGTTCATCATGATCTTTATCACAGCCTGCAACTCATCTCCCCCAACTAATACAGAATCCCCTAATTCCCCTGAAAACTCGGAGCAAAATCCTCCGCCAGGGCCAAACAACACCGAATCGAGTAACAGTTTTGAGCCTTACCCAGGAGCCTTAGCCACCCCACCAACCGCGACCCCATATCCCCCAGGGTATCCTGCCCCCCAAACCATCCCTACCCCTGATCCATATCCGGGTGGCAAAACAGAAACAACGGTATGGATTGTCTTCCCAGTGGGCATACAATGCGAAGATGCAGATGATGGCATCAAATACAAAAGCGAAAAAGAGGCAGAAGCAGGGCTAACCGCGGCTGGCATCCAGGTGCGTCAGGTGACAACCACAGAACTCATGGTTTGCGCCGCCTGTGGCTGCCCCACAAGTGCCCACTACCGCGCAGAAATCAATGAAGCGGATCTAAACAAGGCAAACGCGCTAGAGTGGGTGCAGGAATAAGGCAGATATTCCCCGCTTTTATATTACCCCACCCCACCTTCAACCACACGTCCAGCAGCATGCCAAGCACGCTGGGCATCTTCATACCCCATGTTGTACAGCTTTTCGTGACCATCTTGTGTGTAGCGAATAATTCGCTCCACAGGTATCAGTTTTTTCGGAGCCACTATAACAGGGTCAGGCAGTTGATGATAACGCTCCTCTAAAATATCGGGAATACCATTCTTGTTCTCATCAACCAGCTCAATCTTCTCCCCACGAGCCTGTCGTATCAAGAGATCATTGGCCGCCCGCAAACGAGCATTCTCAATTTGCAAACGGATCATGTCATTTATCCGCCTAAACAGCTTCAAATCTGCCTGAAACGAGGCCAACAAAGCCCATTCCAGCATAGTACTGGCCGCAGTCAGCACGTTTCGGGGCGTCTCCGTTTCAATTTCCTCATCCTCTTCCCACGGAGTCATGATGACCACCACAATTTCTTCAGCACCAGCATCGATGGCTGGTCCCATTGGTGTATTGGCCACAGTCGCCCCATCCCAATACAAATTATCACGTAATTTTGTGGCTGGGTACACAATCGGAATCGAGCAACTGGCGATGATATGATCCAATTCCAATGGCTCTAACTGCATGCGGCTAGGATAAATATCCGGTGTATTGCCAAAAACATGCAAATGCCCTGTGTTGACCTCAGTGGCGGTCACGCGCAGGTGAACAGCAGCCTCGTCAGAATTGATCCGGTCAAAGTTGACCCACCCCTCATTCTGCAATGTATCACGAAGCGGAGACGTATCTAATAGGAAGATGCTGTCCGTAGGATTCAAGTTGGCTTTTTGCACATCGCGGGTGCGCAACCGCTGCCATAAAGACCACAGCGAGTAAGCGGTATGACCAGAGGCAATTGCAGCACCATTGACGGCGCCAATGGATGTGCCCACAACAATATCTGGAAACCATTCATGTTCTTCAAGGAATCGCAACACCCCAACATGATAAGCACCGCGGCCTCCACCGCCTGATAAAACTAAAGCACGTCTACGACTTTCTGGTGGCATACTGCACCTCCTTGCCTTGTTACTTAGGAACGGGAATTAAATAACACGACGAAACCGTTTCCTTAACGTTCCTTGAAACTAACGATACCCTTCCGTGTTTTGTCTCATCGTCTCTCCTTACCTGCCGCCCACTTCAAGGAAAGTGTTATCTCGCTAACCAATCAACCAAGACGGCCGTTCTTGAGATTTTATCATCTCTAACTGCTTCTTGGCTGCGTCAGAACATACAGGCAGCATCAGATGGAACCGGCTGCCAGGCAACCGGGCTTCATCTTCACCATCAGATTCCACCCAAATACGGCCATCATGTGCCTCAATCACACCTCTAGCAATCGGTAAGCCTAAACCTGGCCCAGCCCCCTTAAATTTCGTACTGCCTGTAGAGTGTAATTGCGGATCACCAATGCGGAAAAATTTCTCAAAAATTAACTCGTGATATTTTGGCTCAATACCTATCCCTGAATCAGAGATAATAATCTCAATAAATTCATCCCCCTTATCACTTGGCACGACAACCCCTTCAACTGAGATACTGCCATGATCCGGTGTATATTTCAAGGCATTCCCCAGTAAATTTGTAAACGTTTGTACCAATCGTTTGAAATCTGCTTGAATCGTAGGCAGATCCTCTAAGCCATAGGTTGAAAAAGTGATACGCCGTTCTCGGAGCGCTTGATTGAGTGGTTCCATCGCCAGGCGCACGATGGTTTCAATGTGTGTTTCCATGAAATTTAGCTGCATCCCTTCAACATCTATTTGGCTGGCGTCTAACATAGCAGAAATGAGTGATTCCAAACGCACTGTAGCTCGATTGATATGACCAATAATTTCCCGTGTCTGCTCCTGGGAGAGTATATTTTCCTCATTCATCGCTGAAAGGATGTCTGCATATCCTTTGACCTGGGTTAATGGGGTGCGTAATTCATGGGAGGCAATGGTAATAAAGTCAGATTTAACTTGATCCATCACCTCTAATCTTTCATTCTGCTGAACAAGATTGACATTCAGTTTGTTAATTTGCTCATTTTGTTCGCCAAGCTCACTGTATAAACGCGCATTTTGCACGGCCACCACGGTTTGATCAGCCAATATTTGTATCAGTTCTAATTCCCCGGGTTGATAGGGGACACCAGAACGTTTAGGGCCAATGGCAAACAGGCCATCCATGGTGTCCCCCCCGCTAACCGGTACGTATACTTCCATAGACATGCTATGAAGCCACTCACGTGTTAGATCATCAACATAGTCAAATTCGGGATTAAAATCTATCTCGTATTGCAAAATTGGTTGGTGCTGTTGAGCCACTGCCAGAAATAGGGGGTGCTCTTTGGAGATTTCTACCCGTCGGCGCGGAATTTCTCCCATGCCAGGAACCGGTTCAATCTGATACAGGCTGGCTTGTTCCGTTATCAACAACAACGCGCCTCGATTGGTATCAAACTGATCGCGCAAAATCTCCATAATCAATTTTGATAGCTGCCCTACATCCAAAGTTCTGGAAATGGCCTGGCTATAATTTCGGACAACGAGGTTAGGGTCGAAGCCTTCTCCAAAAAGGTAACGATAAGTGATCCGCTCGATAAATTCACGAAATGGCTGGTAAATCAGAAAACTGATGACAATGGCTAAAATCGTAACCGTCACAGATGCTCTAAATTGATTTTTTGCAATCTGCTGCACCAGTATAATCAATACTGTCAAAGGTAGGGCAGATATCAACAATACGATGATAAAGGCAATGACCCGACGAACATGAGTGCGCACATCGAAAATTCTATGAGAGGAAATGGCGTAGGCCAATCCAATCACGCCTAAGAAACGAATGATCTGGCCGGCTAACGCCAACCCGGTCAGGTTGGAAAATATAAAGGCTTCCCCCAAGAAGATGACAAACAAAACCAGGTACCAAAACAACAGCCGGTTGGCATGCCAGGGGAATTCTGCCCGTTTATAGTCTAACCATGTCCGCAATAAGATGGTTCCGCTTAAAGCAAACCATATTAAAAATGAAACCAGGCTGCTCACGGTAATAGTTGCCCATGACAAATTTAGGGGCACCACAACACGATCAGGCACAAAGACATCAATGGCCACTGCCGCCGCAATCGCTATGCTGCCCAAAATAAACCAGTTTCTTCGATTTGGCCACTGCACATAAACGGCCGTTGTCATTCCTAAAAATGTCGTCCCAATTAACAATACTTTGCTGGGTAAATTGGTGGGCAGCGAGCTGTATGGCACAAAAAAGTGGAGAAACTCCCAAAAAATCGACGCGCCCAAAAAAGCCAGGAACCATCGCAGCGCACTCTCTTGTTGACTACGACGAATTGATGGCGCAATCAAAAGAAAAGTATACGCTACTATTGCCCCTAGAGGAATGATTGAAAATACATCTGAAAAATTCATCGTTTCTTGCCCAGGATTCCCTTAATTGTAACGGCCGTTAAGCAATTCACAAAACAGATTTCACAAAAAAAAGGCGTGGATTAAATCCACGCCTTCACCTGGCGGACGGGGTGGGATTCGAACCCACGGTACGGTAAACCGCACACAGCATTTCCAGTGCTGCACCTTCAGCCACTCGGTCACCCGCCCATAACAGTTAAATGGGTATCAACAATGTTAAGGACTGACGATGAAATGAAATAAAACATAGAATTGCCTCGTCAGTTTCAAGGTACGGGAAGGAAATAGCCTTCTTATTATTTAAGCTTCGTTCCTAAGCCAGAGGATTATAATCATAGTTTTTCAGTTTGCAAGTTTGCTGGTTTGCTGGAGGATAGCGGCACGTGGTGGGTCGCTTTACGGGCACAATGCCTGGCGATACGGAACAGTTTGACTTATTACTCATTTGCTGTAAGATCGCTAATATAAAAATAAATTTTTTGGTATACCAAAATCAATATCGGAGAGCATATGACATACAATCCTCTAATCGCATTACTCTTTGGAATATTTCTGATTGGCATAACGGCCGTTATCTTCTGGCCAGAAAAAGGCATCCTCGCACGCTGGCAAAAAACAGGCCATCTCAGCGAACGAGTGCACAGCGAAGATGCTCTCAAACACATTTATAAATTCGAGGCAAAAGGGCGACGCCCTACTCTGGAAAGCATTGCCGGCATACTGCACCTGAGCTTAGATGACACAGCAGAACTGCTAAGCAAAATGGAAGCAAACAGGCTGCTCAACCTCTCAGGTGAAAGCATTCAGCTAACCACAGCAGGACAAGACACCGCCCTACATATAATTCGCGCCCACCGCCTCTACGAACATTATCTGGCCGAAGAAACAGGATACGACGAAACAGAATGGCACAGCCAAGCAGAAAGGCATGAACATTCCCTCTCCCGAGAGCAAATCAATGCTCTAGCCAATCAGCTTGGCAATCCCACTCACGATCCCCATGGTGATCCTATCCCCACGTCAAGCGGAGATATTGTTTTTCATAACGGGCAGCCTCTGACAGAATTACCGGCACAATCATCTGCTCAAATCGTTCACCTAGAAGATGAGCCAGACATTGTTTATGCACAGTTAATTGCTGAAGATCTATGCCCAGGAATGTCCGTAAGGGTGATGGAAAAAACACCAACCTATATCCGATTCTGGGCCAATGGGGATGAACACATCTTAGCTCCCATTGTGGCAGCAAACATTTCCGTGGTAGAAGTGGCAGCAGTGCCAGAGCCAGATAAAGAAGATAAACAAATACCAAACAGCGGCCAGTTAAGCAGCTTGCAAATAGGGGAAACAGCCGAAGTTGTGACTCTTTCTCAAAAATGTCGCGGTGCAGAACGACGTCGTTTCATGGATTTAGGCATTCTCCCCGGAGCCGTCATCAAGGCTGAAATGTCCAGCCCCAGCGGCGAACCCACGGCCTACATCATCCGTGATGCCTTAATCGCCTTACGCTCTGAACAAGCCAGCCTCATCCAAGTTAAAAAAAATACCAAAAGAACGAAGACGTTGTCCTGAACTCGTCAAAGGAGTAAATCATGAAGGATGGAAAAATAACTAATCTCCAATCCCCAAAGAATAATCCGTCAGCACTAGCATCTCCTGCCTGTGCCACTTGTCCTGCCCATCACTCAAGCAATTTGCTAAAACTGGGCGTAGACATGACAGATTGGGATTATGTGATCGCGCTGGCAGGCAATCCTAATACGGGCAAGAGTACTGTTTTTAACGCGCTAACAGGCTTACGCCAACACACTGGCAATTGGCCTGGAAAAACAGTCACCCGGGCAGAAGGCGGTTTCAGCTATGCAAACAACCGTTACAAAATGGTCGATTTACCCGGTACATATTCCCTGCTCTCCACCAGTTTAGATGAGGAGGTCGCCCGCGATTTCATCTTGTTTGGGCAACCCGATGTGACCATCATCGTGGCTGATGCCAACCGCCTGGAACGCAATCTCAATCTAGCCCTACAAGTATTAGAAATCACCGACCGGGCTATCATCTGCTTAAACTTGATGGATGAAGCCAAACGACATGGGCTGACTGTTGATCATCGGCGCTTGGCTCGGGATTTAGGCGTGCCAGTCGTACCTACTGCAGCTCGTCACAAAGAAGGCTTACCTGAATTACTCCAAGCTATACACGAAGTGGCAACTGGGGAATTCGTGTGCAAACCCCACCGCATTCAAACTGAATCCCCGGCTATCAAACATGCGATTGATGACTTATCGGCTGAAATCAGAGCAGCTTTCCCTGGCGTCTCCAATTCGCGTTGGGTAGCGCTGCGTTTACTCGATGGTGATCAGCGCATTGCAGAAGTGATACAGTCTGGCGCATTGGGCAATTTGGGCAGTCAGGAAGAAAGTGCTGCGCAGGATTTGGACGTTCAGCTAGAAACCCGATAAAGCAAGCAAAGGACATTATGATGACAACTGTAACATCTAACGAAGTAACCTCTAAAGATATTTTGGCTCATGCTGAGTCACTGCGTTGGCAAATCGGCCAGGGTTTCCACGATAAGTTGATGCTAGACATCTACACGGATGCCTCTCGCTTAACAGAGCGTGCGGTCACTCGTCCAGATGAGAAACCCCGTTTTGATCTAGATCGCACCATTGACCGTATTGTTACAAGCCGAATCTGGGGATTCCCCTTAATGATTTTGCTTTTCACTATTGTGTTTTGGCTGACGATTGAAGGTGCAAATGTGCCATCTCAAATGCTATATACGCTCTTGGTTGAGTGGCTGATGCCTATATTGCACAATGCGGCCAGTGCCATTAACTTACCCTGGTGGCTTAGTGGTTTTCTTATTGATGGCATGTATTTGGCCACAGCATGGGTTATCAGTGTGATGCTGCCGCCTATGGCAATTTTCTTTCCGTTGTTTACCATGCTGGAGGATTTTGGCTATTTGCCCCGGGTCGCGTTTAATCTGGACAATGTGTATCGCAAAGCGGGCGCCCATGGCAAGCAGTCGCTTAGTATGATGATGGGTTTTGGCTGTAATGCCGCTGGTGTGATAGCCACTCGTGTTATTGACAGCCCACGAGAACGACTGATTGCCATTATCACAAATAATTTTGCCTTGTGTAACGGCCGTTGGCCCACACAAATTCTTCTAGCAACGATTTTCATTGGCACGTTGGCTCCCGCTTATTTGGCAGGGTTTATTTCGGCACTAGCTGTGGTGGGCATCGCCATCTTGGGTGTCTTACTTAGTTTTGTGCTTTCTTGGGGATTGTCCCGTTCAGTCTTGCGCGGTGAGGTATCTACATTTAGCCTCGAACTGCCCCCGTATCGCCCGCCACGTTTCTGGCAAACCCTATACACTTCCCTCATTGACCGCACTTTATTTGTGCTATGGCGTGCGATTGTGTTTGCCTTGCCAGCGGGTGCTGTGATTTGGCTCATTTCAAATATCTCTATCAATGGCACAACAATTGCTGTCCATTTGATCAATTTTATGGAGCCAACAGCCCTTATTTTTGGCATGACGGGTATCGTTTTCCTGGCTTACATTGTGGCCATCCCGGCTAATGAGATTGTGATTCCCACTATTTTGATGCTGACCGTGTTGGCCTTGGGGGCTACCTCTCCTGATCCTGGTTCCGGTGCCGGGGTGATGTTTGAACTGGATTCTGAGGAAGCGATTCGAGAGTTGCTGGTGACTGGGGGCTGGACGCTGTTAACGGCCGTTAATGTCATGCTTTTCTCGCTCATCCACAATCCTTGTTCCACCACCATTTACACCATCTACAAAGAAACAGGCAGCAAACGCTGGACAATCGTTTCCAGCTTACTACCCCTGGTTTTAGGGTTCATCATTACCTTTTTTGTGGCGCAAATCTGGCGCTTATTTTCTTGACCCCAAATGCATGACAAACGACCAAGACGAATGGCAACAGCTTGATCTTGGTCGTTTGTTATGCGTCCACTTATTTGAGCTGTTCCAAGAGGGAAATCAACAATTAAAACGGGATTGGACGGCATGGCGCCCAGCGATCATGGTGGCTAACCCCAAATGTCAGATACTTTTACCCTTTAAAACTCTCGCAGCAGCTGCACATAGCCGCGCAAGGCTTCAGCCATCATGGTGATCCTGATATGCTCATCGGCGGTGTGTGCCTGGGAGGCATCAGCTGGTGAGTAGCCAATGATGGGAATGCCGTGTGGCACAAAATGGCGACCATCGGTGGCGAATTGGTAGCTGATAAGCTCTGGTTCACGATTCATGCCCCGGGCAACGGCCGTTTTCACACAAGTGACAATCTCTGAGTCTGGCGGCGTGTAATAGCCATAAATCAACTCATCGGAGTCTGGCAACG
The DNA here is from genome assembly GCA_002746795.1 of Chloroflexota bacterium. Classification (GTDB taxonomy): domain Bacteria; phylum Chloroflexota; class Anaerolineae; order Promineifilales; family Promineifilaceae. The sequence goes on from PDQY01000074.1 coordinate 13,694, forward strand.
GGGTGCCTGGCGCACACCAGGCGTCGGTGATAGTGTGGGGCCAATCGCCAACCAGTTCCGACACGAACGCAGACAGGCTGTTGCTGCTCTCGCTGGCAGTGCGGAAATCAAGCAGAACCCGTATCCAGGCAGGCGTCACGTTGGGGCTTGTGGTATCAACATCGATGATTGTAGGCACCACTGTCGTCGGTCCCAACAGCGGATGGGTGCGCAATTCCCCCTTACGCTCATGGAGCAAATTAAGGAACTGTGCCAGTTTGTAGTTGGGATTACGCCCTTTTTCGGGCATACTCGCATGGGCAGAACGGCCGTTTAGCGTCAGCCACATCTGCAAAATCCCCCGGTGACCCACAGCCAGATCGTTGCTCGATGGTTCTCCCAACACCACCAAGGCAACCTGGTAATCCACATTTTCCACCCAATGCTTGGCACCCGCCCCGCCAATCTCCTCCTGAACCACGCCGGAGAACACCACGTCGCGTAACGGCCGTTCGCCATGGCGAATAAGGGCAGCGATGCTGTAGACCTGCACCGCTAACGGTCCTTTGATATCACACGCGCCGCGCCCGACGATATGGTCACCAACAATTTCTCCCGCATAAGGCGGTGAAGACCATAAAGTGGGATCGCCCGGGTCAACGTGGTCGGTGTGGCTATTGAGAACGAGGGTGGGCAAAGAGCGATCCTGGCCATAATAACGGCCGTTTACATTCCCCACCTCATCCAGCCACACTTCATCAAAGCCCAGCTTTTGCATTTCAGTTGAGATTAACTGGGCAAGAGCTGCTTCATGCAAAGACATGCTAGGCGTTTGGATCAAACGCTGCGTAAAATCAACGCAATCACCTAATAGTTTTTCCCAATCCATGTGGTTAATCCCGCTAAAACTCCTTGGCAAACGTCAACAATGTAGAAGATGGCTTGAAACCGATACGACGATAAACATTCTCGGCACCATCAACAGTTGTCACCAAAAATACCGTATCTACATGGCGTGAAAAGGCATATTTTGTCATGTAGCCAGTAAGATAAGCCGCAAATCCCTGACGGTGATCCTCTTCCAGCACAGCCAGGCCAACCAGTTGCGTTAAGCCATCGAAAATCTCCATAAACATCCCGGCCGACACCGGTTTCTTGTGCAGGCGCAAGACAAAGGCTTGACCAGTGACAAGCGTTTTACGGAACAGCTCAACATCAGTATCCAGCATGCGCGTGGCAAAGGGGTCAAAACCAAGCTGGTTGGTTTGTTTTAAGCCGGCCACCAAATCATCCAGAGAGGCGTCACCAGAAAGCACCAAAGTGGTCAAGCCAGGCATGTCAGGAGCAGGCCGAAACGATTCAGGTGTACACACTAACACCGTCCCCTCAGAAACCAGCTCATATCCATTGTCGATAAGCAGGGTTCTCAATGCGGGAGCGTAAGCGTCTACAAATTGCACACGGGGTGACAGATGTCGCTGGCGGAAGGCGTCCTCCATGCGGAGCAAATCATCATCTTTGATATGGCGTTGTGCAGGAAGCGCTAGATTAAATTCTGGCTTAGCGTCTCCTTGACCAAAGTACACAGTAAAGGGGAATGCTTCCAGAAATTCTTGGTCTTGATATTCATGATGCAGGTAAGCTTGGATGCGGTCTATCAGATCAATCACGGCTCTTTTTCCTTCAATAAGATACGCACACTACAATTCTATAATTACAAAACTTATGTTAACAAATTTTTCCTTTTTTAGCTATAGGCAATTAGCTTGAGAACGGCCGTTATATTCATCATTGTCTTGGGCACAAAAGCTGTTGACAGGCAGTATTCTTGCTCTTTACTCCCATCTTCGCTTTGTTCTGAACAATGAGCATTGCCCCCAGCAGCCCCCAAGCCATCAATACTGGGAATCAGATCCCAGAAATAATTCCCATCACTCAAGCCCCCCCTTTCTTCAGGAACCACCTCAAGGCCAACAGCTGCACCAGCTTCTTGCCAAATAGCAAACAAGCGGTCTGTGTCTGGATTTCTCGGCCAGGGTTTTGTTTCTCGCAACAAATTCACAGCCACTGAACAAGAAAATTGACCATTAGCGCTGTGTACAGTTGATAAATCGTTTAACGCCAACATACGAGATACACCCTGGTCATACACTTCAGGGTTGAAGGCACGCATTTCCACACTAGCTGAAGCAAAATGCGGCACCCGGTTGGACACAGTTCCTCCTGCAATGGCGCCGACATTAAATGTCAAATCTTGCTCATAATCAGTAAACGAACACACTCGCTGCACAACCTCTGCCATTTGCACAATCGCATTGGCACCACGCTTATGGGCTCCACCAGCATGAGCTGCTTTCCCCTCAACCTCAACGTGGTAGATTGCCATTCCCTTGCGTGCCACCACCACTTTTGCCTGATTGTCAGACAGAGCGCCGCCTTCAAAGATCAAACAAGCCACTGTTTCTGAGCCCATGCGCTGCACACATAAGCTGCTAAAATCAGTACCATCTACTTCCTCAGAGGCATCAAGTAATATGATCCAGGTCACGGCCTCGAACTGTTCTGGAGCTAACTCTTGTAAGGCAGACATCATCATGTAGATGATGAGCGTCCCCCCTTTAATATCAACCGTGCCAGGACCATAAATACGATCATCCTCTTCCCGCCAAAAGAAGTGATTGCGGATTTCTTCGTCACGGGGGAATACGGTATCTAAATGGGATACAAGGCCAATGGTGGTCTCTGTTTTTCCAGGTCGGGTTAGAACCAGGTGATGGCCAAATTCACTAGTCTGTGAACGGACAAAATCAGCCTCAAAGCCAAGCTGCGCAAAGGCAACGGCCGTTACCCTGCCCAATTCGTCAACGCCTTCTCGATTTGCCGTAAAACTGTTGATAGCAACCCATTCTTCTAACAAGCTTAAATAGTAGGGTAAATTCGTAGTCAGATAGCTTTCTAATTCTTTGTGATTCAATGACATGCCTATCCCTTTTCACCTAAATGCTCACTATAATTTTCTCTGAGGCATATTTATATCATCAGATGCCATAATTTTCACTTGACCGACCCCAACTAATAGAGCAGTGCCGGGCAGCTGCCGCGTTCCCGTTTTGTTTTACATATCTGCACCAATTCGTTAAAATTTACTCACCTTCTTTACCAGGGAAAGCAAAAATGGAACAAAATTTAGACGCCATTGACCGAGAACTACTTAATCATCTACAAAACAATGCACGTATCACCAATGCAGAGTTAGCTCGCCGGGTTGAATTATCACCGCCAGGCTTGCAAAAACGTGTACGCAAACTAGAAAAAGCAGGCATCATCGACCAATATGCCACCATCTTAAATCCAGAAACGGTCGGCTATGATATGCTTTGCTTTATCCAAATCACCTTGGTGCGGCATAAACCTGAATTTCTCGAGAACTTTATGCAGGTCATGCAAGATATTCCTGAGGTGTTGGAGGCGTATCACATTACAGGTGAATATGATTACCTGCTCAAAATTGTGATTCGCAATCGCAAACATTTAGAGGAGTTTATTCTGGAAACATTAAGCCCGCTCCCAGGCATGGACAAAGTGCGAACCAGCCTGGTGTTAAACAAGATTAAAACGACAACGGCCGTTCCCGTGTAGCTTGTCCTCCGCCATAAAATCAGGCCCAATTCTCCGGTGGTTCTGGCATCCCCAGAATATGGTAGCCGGCATCCACATAGACGACCTCCCCCGTCACGCCACTGCTCATATCGCTGCCCAGCCACAAAGCAGTTTGCCCCACCTCGTCTTGATTCACATTACGACGCAGCGGAGTTCTTTCACCCGTGTATTTCAACATCTTGCGGAAACCGGATACACCGCCCGCCGCCAACGTTTTGATCGGGCCAGCAGAAATGGCATTAACGCGGATACCTGCTAAACCTAAATCAGCCGCCAGATAGCGGGTGCTGGCTTCCAAAGCCGCTTTGGCAACACCCATCACATTGTAATGGGGCACCACTTTTTCAGCGCCATAGTAAGTCAGCGTGAGAATGCTGCCCCCATTAGGCATCAACTTAGCTGCTTCTCGGCTCAGTGCCACAAAACTGTAGACACTAATGTCCATCGCCACCCGGAACCCTTCCCGCGACGTATCAGCATAACGACCAGTTAGCTCCTCTCTCAAAGCAAAACCGATAGCATGCACAAAAATATCAATTTCGCCAAAATGTTCGGCTGCCTTGGCAAATGTGGCTGCAATTTGCTCATCAGAACTGACATCGCACATTTCGACAAAGGTAGCGCCAAGCTGCGCAGCCAGCGGGGTGACCCGTTTTTCTAATTGAGGGATGGCATAGCTAAAACCAACTTCTGCCCCTTGTTCATGAAACGCCTGGGCGATCCCCCAGGCAATAGAATGTTTATTGGCAATACCAAAGATGAGTGCTTTTTTACCTTCAAGTAATTTCATACTTTCTCCTGGATTCCTCACCGCCAGATCATCAAGTTTTCCCCTGACGCTCTGCGCGGTTTTGTGTTTATTTTGAAACGTATGGATTATGAGCCAGCCAGTAACGCCAGGGCATGGAAAACCAGGGTTCTGGCGTTTTCCCCAGGCCAATACGAGGCCCTGTTTGCACTTGTGCTGGCTCGACAGCTGGCGCATCTTCAAACCATATCAGCCCATCGGAAGAACAAAGGTTTGCCCCATTTAAAGAGTTATCGATGGCCAGAGCTTGAGTCAGCTTGGCCGGACCATTGGTTAATTCTGCTGGGGAACGGCCGTTTCTGTTCACCGTCATCACATCCATGCCTGTCACAGGCTGCAAGGCACGAATCAACACAGCATTCGCTTTTCCCTCCTGCCCCGTGACCACATTGAACATCCAATGCACGCCGTAGGTAAAGTAAACATAAGCATAGCCAGGAGGGCCAAACATAACGGCTGTTCGCGGCGTAGGCCGTCCCTGGTTCGCCCGGTCACCATGGCAGGCAAGATCCGGCACATCAGCATCACAATACGCCTCTGTTTCCACAACCATGCCACTGAGGGAACGGCCGTTTACCTGATGCACCAATCGTTTTCCCAACAACGCCCGAGCCACCACCTGCGCCCTATCAGCAAAGAAAAAACGTGACAATCGTTTAGACATGATCCAGCCTACTTACAGCCAAATTCCCCCACGGGAGACAATGAAAAAAAACGCCAACACCAATCACCTCATGCACACGAGCCATACCCAATCTCAGTTCCCAAATATGAAAAAAATTACGCATTTCTGAGAGGGTTTTCACAACATTCTGGCTTGAAGTTTCCTTAAAATCGACAGAAATGATCATGATGAAGCAGATTTTATCACAAGACAACTGCTGTTACCCGATCTCAAAAATTCTGATAAAATCCCTTTCAGTTCAACCCACTGCAATTTCCCAATTTAAACAGCCGCTTACGCCGCGAAGAACGCCATTTTCTTTGCATTCTCCGCGCCTCTCTGCGGTTAAACATTCAAGGAGAATAACATGCCCAACGATTTCATTTTTCGGGATTCCTTAACACAGACCGATCCCGAGCTAGACAAATTACTAAAGCGCGAAAATCAGCGCCAAGACAACAGCATTATTCTAATCGCTTCCGAGAGTGAAGCCCCCGCAGCTGTTCGTGAAGCGATGTCCAGTCAATTTGGCAACATCTATGCTGAAGGATACCCACGCGAAGCTGGGAGGCGACATACCGAAAAACGCATTCTTGATGTCGATTATGAGCTGGCATTATACCGACGCAACAGTGACCCCCGTTACTACAAAGGTGTGGAATATGCTGACATTTTGGAAGCGCTCACCCGCCGCCGAGCTGCCGAACTATTCGCCGCCAATGGCATCAGCGCCAGCAAACTCTATGTGAACGTGCAGCCGCTCAGTGGCGCACCTGCAAACTCAGCCGTCTACACCGCACTCTTACAACCGGGCGACACCATCATGGGGCTTAATCTCAACGATGGCGGTCATCTATCCCACGGTTCCCGAGTTAACCGTTCCGGCAAACAATATAAAGGCGTACCCTACTTCGTCAATACTGAAACCAACGAACTAGACTATGAGGCCATTGAAGCACAAGCCCTGGCAAATAAACCACATATCATCGTCGCTGGCTTCTCTGCCTACAGCAAAATCGTTGATTGGCAGCGTTTCCGCGACATCGCCGACAAAGTTAACGCCTACCTCTTAGCTGATATTTCTCACATTTCTGGCCTGGTGGCAGCGGGTTTGCATCCCAGCCCCATTGGCATTGCCGATGTAGTCATGACAACCACACACAAGAGCCTCTGCGGCCCCAGAGGGGCTATGCTCATGACCCACAAGCGCGACATAGCCCAAAAAATCGACAGTGCTGTCTTCCCAGGGGAACAAGGTGGACCACACCTCAACACCATGGCAGCTCTGGCAGTTGCCTTGAAACTCGCCCATACAGACACCTTCCGCGCACTACAGCAGCGTATTTTAGATAATGCCCGTCAGCTTAGCCTCAAGTTAGAAGAAGCTGGCATACGTACAGTCGGCGGTCCCTCAGAAAACCACACGTTGTTGATTGACACCAAAAGCGTTACTCGAGGCAAATCAAAACTATCAGGCGACATGGCGGCGCGCATTTTAGATGTGGCAGGCATTGTGGTGAACCGCAACACCATTCCTGGCGACAAAGGAGCGTTGAATCCAACCGGCTTGCGCTTAGGCACAGTTTGGATCAGCCAGCTAGGCTTTGGTGAAGAAGAAGTTGATTTATTGGCAGAAGCAATCGCTGGCACATTGAAATCATGCCAACCGTACAGCTACCAGCTCTTAGGCGGCAAGGTTGAGCGTCGCGCTAAAGTGGATCCCATCGCCCTAAACAGCGCCCGGGATATAGTGCGTAAGCTGCGCCATGTCAAGACAGAAGCCGGAGCGCGAATAGTGGAAATTCGGGGGAAATCCGCGCAAGCCTTACTCAATTATGCGCTGACTAGTGATGTGTTATCGCTGGCAGTAGACGAGACGCAATCAACTCACATTTATGGCCCCGATCTAGATTTAGAAGCCATCCTGTTTAGAAATGATGTGAATCTATATCACTTGCTCTTTACCGATGTAGAGGATGCTCGGAAAACGGCCGTTTGGCTCTCAGACCTTTCCGATGGCTACGTTGAATTTTCAGACTTGTATGCTCTGTTACCCGGTCCCGTTGCCATCAAAATGATTGCTCCTGAAAACTTGCTAGAGAAAGGGGCTGAGGCTGTTATGGGGGGCGTTTTAGAGTTAGCCCACACCTTGGGCAAAAAGGAAAAGGCCGAAGCCTTCGCCGATACAAAGCCATTCTTCATTGGCTCCGAAAAACGTGAGGGTAGCGAAGCCTTGCCTGCCTTCTCCTGGGAAGAACCCGAAGATCCCCCCATGAAACGCACCAAACTTTACGATACTCATGTGGAATTGGGCGGGCGCATGATCCCCTTTGGTGGTTACGAGATGCCTGTATGGTACAGTTCAGTAAGCGAAGAACATGCAGCCGTACGCCAGGCAGCTGGCCTCTTCGACGCCACACATATGGGTGTGTTCGATGCCTCAGGCGAACATGTTGTTGAATTTCTCAACACCGTCACCACCAACGATGTCAGGGCACTGCGGGTGGGACAATCACACTACACCTACTTCATGTTCCCAGATGGCAGTGTGGTAGACGATCTCATGGTCTACCGCCTGAGTGAAGAACGTTTCTTGCTGGTTGTGAATGCCTCCAACAATGATAAGGATTGGGCCTGGTTGAATGCAGTCAATGAAGGGCAGGTGATGATTGATGAGAAACGGCCGTTCTCTCGCATCCAGCATCCCGTTACCCTAAGAGATCTGCGTGACCCAGCCCATGGCGACGAATGCCGCGTAGATATGCCCCTGCAAGGCCCCAAAGCACTCGACATCGTGCTGGCCATGTGTGAAGATCCAGCATTTGCCCAACGGCTCAAAAAACTACGCTGGGCGGGCGTCACTCAAGGAACCTTAGGCGAGTTTGATGTCATCATTTCTCGCACCGGCTACACAGGCGAACGAATCGCCTTTGAGATATTTGTCCACCCCGACCAATCACCAGCCTTGTGGCAAGCCATTCTGGCCGCTGGTGAGCCATTTGGCGTCAAACCTTGTGGCCTGGCCGCTCGAGACAGCACCCGCACCGAAGCTGGCCTACCACTGTACGGGCATGAATTAGCTGGTGAGCATAATCTCAATCCTGCCGATGCCGGTTTTGGCAGCTACGTGAAGTTGTGGAAACCGTTTTTCATTGGTCGGGATGCTTTTATTACGGAACAAGAAGCCCGCAAGCGCAAAGTAGTGCGTTTCCGCATGGATGAAAAAGGCGTGCGCCGACCAGAAACTGGAGATCCCATTATGGATTGGCGCGGCAAAGTTATAGGCACCGTCACTAGCTGCGCCATCGACCGCGAAGGCTACTTACTAGGCTTAGGCCTGGTGCCAACCAGCATCAAGCGCAAAGATAAGCTGTACATTTATCAACTTGGCGGTGGCCAACGCAATCTCCGCGTGCCCAAAGCGATCAAAACCGGGGCGCGTATGCCAATGCCAGATGCAGCATCCATATTGACCCGTTTCCCTCAAAAATAGGGCGAGAACAAAGTAACACAACAGCAGAGTGGCAGGGGACACAGCACCTTGCCACTCTGCATCTTTGCTCTGGGGCAATCACTTGCGCCGCCTCACAGTCAATATTTCCCCCCCCTGCTGTGGCCGGTCTTTCAGACCGTGCTACTTGAACTAACCCCAAGCCACGGCCGTCAGCTTCATATCACTCTTTCCCTGCTGTGGCGAACGGCCGTCCAGTGACGCGCAAAAACAATGGTCAAGCCAACGGCAAAGCA
>PDQY01000075.1 GCA_002746795.1 Chloroflexota bacterium
TGTTGAATGTAGGCCATGAGGTTGTGGTGGTTGATAACCTTTCAAATAGTTGTGAAGTGGCCTTACGACGTGTAGAAGAATTGACTGGTAAAAATATCTCATTTTACAAAACGAACTTGTTGGATGAAGATGGGTTGGATGCAATATTTAATGAACATGAAATTGAGGCTGTGATTCATTTTGCTGGATTAAAATCTGTGGGGGAGTCGGTGGAAAAGCCGCTGCTGTATTATGAGAACAATGTGGCGGGAACGGCCGTTTTGTGCAAAGTGATGGTGCGACATGGTGTCAAAAATATGGTGTTTAGTTCCTCCTGTACCGTTTACGGCGAACCAGCAACGGTGCCCATCACCGAAGATTTCCCCACTGTGGCTTACAGCCCTTACGGGCGCACCAAATGGATCATCGAGATGATGCTCCAGGATTTATACGACTCTGATCCCGAATGGAATGTCATTTTGCTGCGTTATTTTAATCCCGTAGGGGCGCATAAAAGTGGTCGTATTGGCGAAGATCCCAATGGCGTTCCCAACAATTTGGTGCCATTCATGACCCAGGTAGCTGTGGGTAAATTGGAGAAATTGCGTATATTTGGTGACGATTATCCCACGCCAGATGGCACATGTATCCGTGACTACATTCACGTGATCGACCTGGCGGTGGGTCATCTCAAAGCGTTGGACAAATTGGCCGACAATCCCGGCGCGGTAGCATACAATTTTGGCACAGGCACTGGGTTTTCTGTGTTAGAAATGGTTCATGCTTTTATGAAAGCCACTGGTGAGAATATCCCGTATGAAATAGTGGGAAGACGGGCAGGGGATGTGGTGGCGGCTTATGCTGCACCGCAAAAAGCCTGGGATGAGCTGGGTTGGAAAGCAGAAATGGGGCTGGAAGAAATGTGCGCCGATGCCTGGCGCTGGCAATCCCAAAATCCGAATGGGTATGCAGGGTGAGCGGTAGGCAGCTCTTTGATAATTTGTCCTGATGCCAATCTCATGGTGCGCTTGCTGCTGGCAGATGAAGCTGAATCATTTGCGCGTATCGTAACGTTCTCGGCAAGCGGTTATCGCTGTTCTCAACAGGGGTTACGGTAAGCTTGGATGACTTGGGCCATGACGGAGAGGGCAATTTCTTCTGGAGTTTGTGCGTGCAGGTTGAGACCGATGGGGGCGTGGATGCGGCTGATTTGGGCGGCGTCTATGCCTTTTTGTTGTAGGCGGGTGATTCGTTTGGCATGGGTTTTGCGGCTGCCGAGGGCACCGATGTAGAAGGCTGAACTGGGCAGCACGATTTCGAGAGCAGGATCGTCAATTTTGGGGTCGTGGGTGAGCAGAGCAACGGCCGTTTCCGGTGTAATTTCTAGCTTAGCAAACGCTTTTTGTGGCCAGAGCGTGAGCAGATGGTCGGCGTGGGGGAAGCGGTCGTCGCTGCCAAATGCCCGGCGCGGATCGATGACGATGGTGCGGAAGCCGAGTGTTTTTGCCATGCTGGTGAGCGCTACTGCAATGTGAACGCCACCTACCATGATCAATGTGGGAGCTGGGCGGAACTGCTCCACGAAGATTTCTAGCTCGTCTGACAGTGGCTGGCGCTGGGTGGTTTGGGGGAGCTTGGAGCTTGGGAGATTGAGGGATGGCGGTAGTTGGTTGAGAGAACGGCCGTTTTGCGCTTGCAGCCACTTTTTGCCTACTTGGTTTTCTGCTCCACGGATGAGGGTAACGGCCGTTCCTGCCTGGTCTTGCAGAGTGATGTCGCGCAAGAGTTGGTAGGCCGCCAAATCAAGCTGCTCCACAAAGATATCAATCGTGCCGCCACACGACAGGCCGACTTCCCAGGCGGTCTCGTCAGCTACGCCAAAGTGGTGCAGTTGGGGGATTGCCGTCTCCAGCACCTCTTTCCCCAATTCAACGATGGTTCCTTCAAGGCAGCCGCCGCTCACGGAACCACAGACCTGGCCATCAGCGGTCATGGCCATTTTCGCTCCTGCTTTGCGTGGGGCAGACCCCCATGTTTGAATAACTGTGGCGAGGGCGATGTTGGTTATACCGTGGCTGAGCCAGCTGTCGATGTGAGGAATTAGCTCTTTCATAAAGGATGAGGGATGAATTATGAATTGTCGGGTGGTTTGTGGTTAAAGAAGTATAGCAAAGTGAATAGGATGATGGCGGCCAGGGCGATGATAATGAGAATGGTAGTTTGTTGATTGCCGAATTGGTTGTTTGCAGCGGTGGGTTTGAGCTGGCTTTTTAGCAGGGGCATGGGGATGGAAGTGATGTCTGGCTGCACAATCTGGTTTAGGTTTTCTGAACTTTGACGGATGAGGGAACGGGCGGTGGTCTCCAGCAAGGGGGTGGCAAAGTTTGTCAGCTGCCCGCCAACTTTGGCTTCGCCTTCATAGGTGAGTTGGGTGCCATTGGCTTGTGCTTGCAATTGTAAACGGCCGTTGCCACTGATAGAACCGGTTTCACTTTGTGCCGTGAAGGTGAAGGCTAAACTCTCATTTTCAAGGATATGTGACAGGGTGAGATTGCCTGCGTAGGTGCCAGCCATGGGTCCTACAGGAATGATTAGCTCACCCTGGTATTGGTTCTCAGCAATGGGGACAAGTCCCGTGCAGCCGGGCATAATGGCTGTTAATGTGACTGGGTTTTTGATAAGCGCCCAGAGGGTTGTAGCTGGCACAGGAAGGAAATGATTTCCCTGGAGTTTCATAAGTGTATTATTCCTCAGTAGATTTCGTTTTGGTGTTTAGCGAGTCGATTTTATGTGTAAGGGCATTTAGCTGTGTGATCAATGCATCAACTTCATCTTTTGTGGGGATGCCTCTGGCGCGAACAATTTGTTCAATATCATCCAGGGTGGCACTGTTGATTTCTGTGGTGGTGCGCACGGGATCATTGAGCAATTTGGCACGGAGTTTGCTGGCCTCTTCTCTGGCCAGTTCACCTCGTTCCACAAGACCGCCAAGCCGTTTTTCGATTTCAAGATCGACATGATTGAGCAAATCTAATGGCGAAGTAAGGCTTTTGCGCAGCGAATTAAGGGTTTGCCCGCCAGATTGCACCAATCCTGTCAGCACAGAGGTGGGGAGGAAGCCGCTTTTCTTCTTCTCTTGCTCGAAAATGATTTGTGTCAGGGTAACGGCCGTTAAATCTTCATCTGTGGTATGGTCAACAACCTGGACTTCTTCGCCGTCGCGGATGAGTTTGGCAATGCCATCAAGCGTGATGTATTTTTTGGCTTCGGTATTGTAGAGTTTACGATTGGGATATCTTTTGATTAGAGGCATTGAGCCAACTCCTTGAGCAATCTTATCTTTCTTATGAAGCAGTGCGTCATAAGAAAGATTATAAGCAGAACCAGCCTGGATGCAAAAATAAACAGAGGGAGAAAACATACGTTTTCTCCCTCTAAGCTCGTTGGCCCCAGAGTGGTGTGTAACTGGTTGCCACATTTATATTCCCTTAAGCGGTGGGAATGTCTGGACAATAAATTGTTGCCGGATAGCACTGTGGGCGTCACTTTATACCAGATGCGCCTCTGCCAATAAGTTACGGCATTGATGGGTGCGCTTCAAATGACCTTTTTACCCATGAAAAACGGGGATTACTTCTTAGACGGTCAGATGTTCTTTTTTAGTTCTTCGACCTTTTCTGTGAGTTCGGTTACTTTGGCATTGAGCATGTCAATGTCACCACGGGTCGGGACATTCAAGCGGTCTAAAATTCTTTCAAGCCGTTTGTCGATTTCTTCTTGCGTGGCTTGTTTGGTTTCTTGGGCTTGTTGTTTGCGATTTTCAAAAACGTCGTTAATGAGTTTCCGCCCATCTTTTTCGGCGATTTCTCCGCGTTCGATGAGCTTATTGACAAACTCTTCAACTTCTTCTTGTGCTAAAACGACGACACCAACACCTGCCATCAATACACGGCGAACTGTATCCAACAGCGTATTGGGTTCTTCGTTGAGTTCTTCTTCTATGATTTCAATTTTGGCCATTATCTCACCTCTTGTAGACTAGTACAGTCTGGCAACAATCATTGCCAGGGTATGATGGTGCCAGACTGTTTAACTATTGCGATTGACATAATGAAGCAGTAGGCATTGTCGAATCGCAATACGAGACAGTCTTTTATTTGGCAGTTTCTTTATTCAGATCGTCGATTTTGTTAGATAAAACTGTGATTTTTTCGTTGAGTGCTTTGATCTCTCTGCGGCTGGGGATGTTGAAGCGGTTCAATGTGCTTTGCATCCGGCTTGCCATTTCTTCTTCAGCCTTTTTGTTGACATCTTCTACGTTTTTCTTGGCATCTTCCACGTTTTTCTTGCGGCATTCAACTATGTTGTTAATGGTGTCTCGGGCTTTTTGTTCTGTTTGTTCACCTTGTGTTACAAGTTTGTCGATGAAGTTGATTAGTTCGTCTTGTGCCATTGCGGCGGCACCCAAGCCTACGAGGAATACTTTGTGGACATTGTCTACAACGGCGGATTGTAAATTAATGTCTGTTTCTTCGATTTCTACTTCAATTGTTGCTTCTCTAGCCATGATAAACCTCCGGGGTTCTCTTTTTCATTGCCTATGTAAAAAAGGGCGGCAAGTTTTTTTTAACTTAAAATTATGACGCACTGCATCATGAAGGAATATAACACAGTGCGTCATGAGTGTCAAGAGGGTGATGACGAGAGGGTGCGAGGGTGTGCGCTCTGAGCCTATCAATCAAAGTTTTGGGTTTTTGTCAGCGCAGGGAGAGTGGGTTAATTGATCAGGGTGCTTATGGCGGCAATGGCATCTTCGAGGGAAGCGCTGTGCCTCCAGGAAAACGGCCGTTTCTTATCCCATTCTTGCCATAAAACAGCTACTTTGCCTTTGGTGCCATATGGTTTTGAGTAAGCTGGGTTGCTGGGGCCGAAGATAGCTAACGTGGGGCAGCCTACAGCCGCAGCGACGTGAGTGGGGCCGGTATCGTTGCCCACGTATAAGTCGGCCACTTCGCATAACGCGCCTAACTCTCCCAGCGTGAGCTGCCCGGATAAATCGACGGGGGAAATAGACATCATGCCAGAAACGGCCGTTACTAATGCCTTCTCTGATTCAGCGCCAACTAACACAATACGGGCATCGAATTTTCGGGACAGGTAATTACCCAAACGTACAAAACGCTCACGCGGCCATTGTTTCTGCGGATCTGTGGTTAACGGATTGCTGGCGCCCCCCGGATGCAGAATCATCAGCGGTTGATCCGCCAGCCAGTCTAAATCTTCAACCAAACGTCGGGTGATGCGGGTACGAGCCAGGTCTGAAGGATAAAATTCCATACCCACGGGCTTGCCTGCTGTCAGGTCAACTCCCATTGCTTGGGCGATTGTTAAATATAACTCAGAGGCATGTTGGGTGGTGCCATCGGGTTTGATAGCGAGAGTATGGGCAAAGCCACGCCCGTTTACATGAAGCCCAATGCGTTGTGGGATACCAGCTCGCCAGGGTAAGAGAGACATGACACCAGAACGGCTGGGAACGATGCAGGTGTCGTACGCTTCTTCGCGCAGCTGCTGGGCTAATTCGTGCAGCAGGGTAGTGCTGCTGTTTTTCATGGTAATGGTGCCCGCATTCACTAATTCTGTGAGGCGTGGATTGCCGGCAATGGCAGGTCGCGCCCATTCGCTGACCAGCCAATCAAACCGGGTGTGGGGGAAGGCATTGCTCAAGGCGGCTAACAGCGGTGTGGTGAGCATCACCTGGCTCAGGCAGCAGGGCTGAAGGATGATAGCTTTTTGCGGCGGCGTGAAGGGCTTCCGCATGAACAATGAGAAGGGAATGTTCATGATTCGGGCGGCAGCCATATTGAGAAAGTTATCGCGTGTCATATTTTTTTGACGAATGACCAATGACGGTGAACGAAATTGGGTTTGGGTGACTGGGCTTTGGTCGTTGTCTAGTTGTCCTCAACCGTAATAAGGGTGCTCAGTTGGTCAAATTTGCCTTGGCCAATGCCGGGGACGTTCATGATTTCTTCAATGGCAGCGAAACGGCCGTTTTCATCCCGAAAGGCAATGATTTTTTCTGCTGTGCTGGCTCCAATGCCGGGCAGCGTTTCCAGTTGTGCAGCATCAGCACTGTTGATGTTAATCAGATCATCTAATTGTAGATTGATTTGCTCACTCCGCCCATTTTCTTCTTCTGCAGTCCCGATGAGAAGGGGCGTTTGGGTAGCGTTTTGGTCATCGATGAAGGGGACATACAACTGCATGCCATGTGTGAGTGGCTGTGCCAGGTTGACCATAGAATGGTTTGCTTCCGCGTGAAAACCCCCTGCTTGTTCGATGGCATCTTTTGCCAGGTCGCCAGATGAAAATGTGTAGACATCTGGATGCACCACGGCACCGTTTACGTAGACGTGGATGGGACCCGGTGTGTCAGTGGGAACGGCCGTTGCGGTTGGTTCTGGGGGCACAATGACAATGGGCGCTGGATTTGTTTGTTTCAGTAAAGTCATGCCTCCCAAAGTTAGAATCACGCCCAATACAAATGCAACAATGACTAATCCCATATTACTCTGGTTTAATTTCACAACACTCTCCTGCAAACTGTAACATGATGAATCATGCCATACTCATCGTGCATCACGTCTCATTCACCGTTTCTAAACTATCCCTTAACCACGGCTGTCGGGACAAGTCTGGCCACTTTTTGGGCAATGCCAGCCCCATGCACCACTTCGATGATGCGATCCACATCTTTGTAGGCGGTGGGGGCTTCCTCCGCAAGACCAGGCATACTGCCTGCACGCACATGGATGCCAGTGGCCTCTAGTTCCTGGCGCAGTTTCTGACCGCGAATGGCACGTTTTGCCTGGCGGCGGCTCATGGTGCGCCCGGCTCCGTGACAGGTGGAGCCAAAACTCTGCGCCATCGACTGCTCCGTGCCGACCAGCACCCAACTGGCAGTCCCCATGGAACCCGGCACCAATACGGGCTGGCCGATGTCACGGTATGCTGCTGGCAGCACGGGAGACCCTGGAC
Organism: Chloroflexota bacterium; assembly: GCA_002746795.1. Taxonomy (GTDB): domain Bacteria; phylum Chloroflexota; class Anaerolineae; order Promineifilales; family Promineifilaceae. The sequence continues at coordinate 7,021 of PDQY01000075.1, forward strand.
CAAAGGCGCGGGTGGCACCCTTACGATGTACGCACAATGTCATTTGCTTGCCATCCACTTCGTGTGTTTCGATTTTTGCCATGTTATGGGCGATGTCGTAAATCTGGTAGATGGTGGAGCGCAGCCTGGTGCCAGCTAACACCTGCTCAAAGCTGTGGCGGATGAGGTAGGTGAGTACTTGCCGGTTGACGAAGGCGTAATTGGCAGCCGCTTTCATGGCAGCCAGATAATCTTGTCCTTCAACACTGCTGAGTGGCGCACAGACCAACTCACGGTCTGGCAGCTGGATGCCGTGCGGATGTCCTGATTGCTGGAACTGCCTGACATAATCTGTGCAAACTTGGTGACCAAAGCCGCGTGAGCCGCAATGAATTTGCACCACAATTTGGCCGGGGAATAATCCCATGCGCTGCGCTGCTTGCTCATGAAAGATTTCATCGACTACGTCTACTTCGATGAAGTGATTGCCCGCGCCCAGGGTGCCGATTTGGTCGAGGCCGCGCTTTTTGGCGCGTTCACTGACTTTGGAGGCGTCTGCTCCAGGTAAACGGCCGTTTTCCTCCGTGCGTTCCAAATCCATTTCAGTGGCATACCCATTCTGGAGCGCCCATTGCCCCCCTTGTTCCACCAGTCGATCCAACTCACGTTTCTGGAGACGAATCTTGCCTCCTTTGCCCACACCACTGGGGCAATTCATCTGCAACACAGTAGCTAATTCGCTCAGGTGAGGCGCGATTTCTTCCTGGTCTAGGTGGGTGGCTAACAGCCTGACCCCGCAGTTGATGTCGTAGCCCACGCCACCAGGAGAAATGACCCCATCAGGCAATTTTGTGGCGATGACGCCGCCAATGGGGAAGCCGTAGCCTTGATGAATATCGGGCATGGCCAGGGCATATTTGACGATGCCGGGCATGGTGGCGCTGTTAACGAGTTGATCGAGGCTTTTATCGCCGAGAGCCATGTCGAGCAGTTTGCTGTCGGCATAAAATCGGGCAGGTACGCGCATATCGCCACGATACTCTGCTGGAATCTCATAAATGAAGGGAGCAATGCGTTTGCAGGCTTTGCGTTCCATAATTACCGCCTAATTTGACCTCAAATTGATGGCAAAGGCACCAGAAGTGAACGGCACAACGAATTGGGTTACCTTTGTCCCTTTGTCTTGGAGCTTTTTGGTCATCAAAACAATCCCTACACATCAAAAACGATAGTGACTTCTAAGCCGGTATCTGTTTCGCTGATTGCCAAGTTGTGGTAAGTGACAGCTTTGATGTGTTTGACCAGGGCTGCCACCGGGCTGCCCTGAATTTTGGCATTCAAATGGGTTGGCGTGACATGGGTCAATTCGATGACTGGAAAGATGAGTTGTTCCATTTCTGCGAAGTAAGCAAGTTCCGTGAGCCAATCGACTAAGAGGGTTTCTCTGTCGAAGGCGTCTAGCGTGAGGGTGCGTGTGATGTTGCTGGCTGAGCTTTTTGAAGCTAGATGCTTTTTGACAAACTCAGGATACGTGGCTTGCCCTACCATCAAGCTGTTCATCCCCAGGGCGGCCTGGCGGAGTAAATCGGCCAGGTCTTGTCCCCAGACGCGAATCGCCCAATCTGCTGTATGGTCAACCATCTCAAAATTTACCATCGACTCGATCTCCCTCGGTTACAGCTTCGCTAGACACATGCCCATTGTAACACAGGATGGCTTGGTGAGAGATAGCTGGTGAGGATCTTTGTTTCTGTGGGGATTGCTAATTTGAGCATTGACCAGGGAGGAGCAGGGATTTTTGTCGTTGCAGGTGTTTCATTTCGCACATTGACTGGCTTCCGGGTATGATTACCTGAAGTGCGCATCTGTAAATGCGTGATGGAATTGATGGATGCGCTGCAAGTGGCCTTTACCCGTGAAAAACGGGGCGTAATTTTTAGGCGGTCACGTAAGAAAATGATTGAGGAGTTTATCCATGAGCGAATCACAAAAGCCGGAGCAGCCACAGAAGCGACAGGGAAAACGTATCAGTATTGATATTCCCAAGGAAGTAGAGGCCGTGTATGCGAATGTGGCCTTTATTAGCCACACTCCTGCTGAATTAGTTTTAGATTTTGCCCAAGTTCTACCGCGTTCTAATCGAGGCCAGGTTAAGGCACGGGTCATCATGTCGCCGATGCATGCTAAAATGCTGCAGCACGCTTTAGCGCAAAATATCTCTAACTATGAACGTCAATTTGGTGAGATTCGTATGCCGATGTCGATTGCTGACCAGTTCTTCCGTTTTCCACCCGGCGAAGCGGAGGAAGATGGCAAAGATGGCAAAGATGGCGGGGATCATGCGGAGTGAATGGTAAAGGAGGGTGGAGATTGGCGATGGTTCCCGGTGGTATCATCTCTCGTTTCCCAGCTCCAACCTCAAAAAAGGATATGATATGGATACGCTTGAAACTTTAGCGGAAGAGATTCGAGAGCAGTTTGAACAGGTGAACGCCGCCCGGGATCAGGCGTATCAGCGGTCGCGGACGCTCATTAGTTTGTGTGCGCGTTCGATTCGGGCGATGCATCGTAGTGAATGGGAAACGGCTGATGCGCTGCTGGTTGAATTGGGTGAGGCGAAAGAGACGATGGTGGCAGGTGTGGCTGACTATCCGATGCTGTATTATGCTGGCTATACTCAAGATGCTATCAAGGAGTATGTAGAAGCTCATTTGACCTACGCTATGATTCGAGAACGGCCGTTACCCACACCAGAAGAACTGGGGGCTGAAAATAACACCTGGCTTAATGGCCTGGCGGAAGCAGCCACCGAACAACGTCGGCGCATTCTCGACATTATCCGCCATGGCCACAGTGATGAAGCGGAACGGCTGCTCGATATGATGGACAATGTCTACAGCCTTCTGGTCACTTTTGACTTCAATGATTCGATTACTGGCGGTCTGCGGCGGCGCACGGATACGGTGCGGGCGGTGCTGGAGCGCACCCGTGGTGATGTCACTACAAGTTTGCGCCAGGCGCAGCTCGAGAGGGCATTGGCCGCTTTAGAACGGAAGATTGAAGTATAAAGGTTAACGGCGGCTGGCTGACATGGCTGCCGTGACCAGTGTTCCGGTCACGGCTCATGGAGACTCCGGCGTGATGGTTACCAACACGTAGCCTTTTGGCACTTCTTGAATGTATTCTTCCTCTGGTGCGGGTGGGGTCTCTTCCGTGAATGTCACATTTTCAAAGCCCAAACCCATCAAAAAGTCACGCATATAATCTTGGGCGTTGGTGTTGGCCAAATCGACCAAGCCGCTTTCCTTGGCGGCCATGCGGATTTCTGTTTCTGCCAGTTGGCGCACCTCAGTTTCTAAGTCTCTTTCTGGACGAGCTAACAAGCCGGTATTGCGGTTGGCAACATATGAAAGTTCGGTGTCCAGGGCAGGCAGATCGTCAAAGGTTTTGGCGGCTGGCAGGTGGATCATCACTGTGTCTGGCCCATAGACCTGGATGTCATCAACTGTCATTTCTGCGAAATCTACCCCGGCAATCACTTTGCCACGAGCCACAAAGACCATCGATTCGCCTAAAATACCCCATAGGGCATCTGTATTGCGCTCGGCGCTGACGACTTTCTCTAATTCAATTGAAGCTGTTTCTAACCGCGACAGGTCGTTGATTTGGTTGACGATTGTGGTGGGACTGGGGATGTAGACTGGGGTGGCGGGCACAATGAGGCTGCGCACTAAATCTTCAACGGGGGTGACGATACCTTGATCTACTTTATTGATACTGGTGATGACACCATACGCTATCGCTACCACCACCAAAAAGATGATGAGGAGCATCAGGACAATACCGCGTAAAAAGTTGCCACTCGTTCCATTTGTTGTGTTTACTTCTTGTTCTTCCATCTGAAAATTCCTTCTTAAAGATACATTAAAGTATAGATCAATTGGGGGCAGAGGCTAAATTTTACCTCTCGCCAAATAAATTTCAATTTAGTATAAAAAAGAACGTGATCTGTTCCTATTGAATTGAAACAAATTTCTGACTTAGATGTCATGAAAACGGCCGTTTGCTTAATCACCTACTCAGGAATCCCAATGTCTACTCATGAATACCTTATGAAAAGTGTGGGCTTTGTGTTTCTCATTGTTCCCAGAATCAGTTAAACTAGCCGGGTATCAGTGAACAGTTAACTGATAATGGATTATCGCTTACCGATGATCTCTGATGGAACGATGTGTGCATTCATAAATAAGTTACGGCATGGATGGATGCGCTTCAAGTGACCTTTACTCCTGAAAAGCAGAGAGTAAGTTTTAGACGGTTACTATGATTGTAGCCACTTGTGTCATAAAATTGTAATGGACGGTGTTTCTTCTGTAAAAGGAGAAGTGCGGCATTATGAAATCAGTGTTGAATATGACTTTGAAATCTCTTTCTCGTTTGATTCTTGTTGTGTTAATCGCCATGTTTGTGCTGTCTGCCTTTCCTGTGGCGGCTCAAAATACGGGCGGCCTGACGATGGATGTTCAGGCTGGCTTTGATGGCTATTACAAAGAAAATGGCTTGCTGCCTGTTTTTGTGACGCTGACGAATGAGGGTGCCTTGATTGAAGGAGAACTCCGTATCATTCAGGGTGACTTTGGATCAGGGCCTCGAGTGGTTTACAGTACGCCTGTTTCTCTACCGACCCAATCTAACAAACGGGTGCCCATGTATGTCTATCCGGGTGGGTTCATTTTGGATCTGACCGTAGAATTGTTGGATGAAAACGGCCGTTCTCTCCTAAAAAGTACCTCAAATCCCCTCAGCCAACAAGCACAAGGAGATTTACTTTATGGTGTGGTGACGCCGATGCCAGGCAACCTCGATTATCTGGAAGATGTGACAGGTGATCGCAGCAACGCTGCCGTGGCCTATTTTCAACTAGAAGATTTGCCTGATTTACCGCCTGCGTGGAATGGGCTAGACGTACTGGTATTACATGATGTCGATACCGGTCAATTGAATGCCGGGCAGCGTGATGCCCTGGAGAAATGGCTCCACACGGGGGGGCAAATTGTTGTGGCTGGTGGCGCAGGTTGGCAAAAAACGGCTGCATCTTTGTCAGACATCTTGCCTGTGGCTATTACGAGCAGCGAGATGATGGCGGATTTGCCAGCCTTGCACACATTCACTGGCGAGCCTTTCCGTGACCCAGGTCCCTATCTTGTGACCAAAAGCAGCTTAACCAATGGAGAAATGCTGCTACATGAAGATGGCTTGCCTTTGTTGGCCAAACGGCCGTTTGGCAAAGGAAATGTCTTCTTTTTAGCGCTCGATCCCAGTTTGGCACCATTACTCGACTGGTCAGGTTCAGAAATAGTGTGGGCAGAAGTGGCTAACTCTCTCCCGACTTTGTTACCATGGGCGAGTGGTTTTCAAAATGGTTGGTCGGCTGTAGAAGCTGTTTCTAGTTTGCCTGTCCTGGCAATGCCTCATGTGCTGCAATTAATTGCTTATTTACTCGTTTATGTCATCGTTATGGGGCCGGTCAACTATTGGGTGCTTAGGCGCAAAAATCGGCGCGAACTGGCATGGGTGACGATTCCCGTCATGGTTTTGATTTTTACAGGGTTAGCTTACCTGACCGGCTTTCAATTGAAAGGCAATGACACCATCATTAACCAGGTGTCTGTGGTTACGGGAGAGGTGGGCAGCGAAGATATGCGTGTGAACACCTTGCTTGGCCTTTATTCTCCCCGCCGCCAAAGTTATAATGTGGTACTCCCGGCAGATAGCATGGTTCAACCCTTAACGGATTACAGTGAAAATCCATCTTTAGCAGCGATCACCCGTGACAGTGAAGTGATTCTAACGGATGTGCGGGTAGATGTCAGCGGTTTAGAAACGTTTGTGGCAGAAAGTATTAGAACGGCGCCGCCCCTGACTGGCCAAGCCTCTCTGATAACACAAGATGGCAAGATTGAATTAGCAGTCACTATTCGCAATGACAGTGAGCAAATGCTAGAAAATGTGGTGCTGTTTGTTGGTCCCCATGTTTTGGAATTAGGTGATTTAGATCCTGGGCAAGAGCGTTCTGCCTCAGAAACTGTGGGTTCTACCAATGAATCAGGTTTGGTTTCCATCAATCCCTCTGGTTACGGTTCGGCTTTGATGCAAAATGCTGCCGCTATTGTGGGAACGGAAGATTTTTACTCTGAACCAGTGGCTTTGTCTAAGTATCAATTATTACAGGCCTTGGAGGAAGAATACCTGTCTGGTTATACCGTTCCCCCTAACAACAGTTTAATGTTGACCGCCTGGACAGATGAAGCACAATTAGAAACGGCCGTTCAGGATTACCCCTTTAGTTCCTCTGCCACCACATTGTATCTGCTTGAGGTTCCCCTGCGAGGTCAATTGCAAGAAACCCAGATAGTGGTTCCGTTAACTTTGCTCAACTGGACAATCTTGGGCAGCAATAACATGTATGGTGAATCGGCGACGGATTTCTATATGCCAGGTTCATCCTGGATGGAAGTTGAATTTACACCCTGGCGTGAATTGGCTGGCCTGACTGTCACAGACATCGAAGTGCATTTAGATAGCCTGGACGAGCAGTCCAATAATATGCCTAGCCCGTCCGTGCGTTTGTGGGATTGGCAAGCGAAAGAGTGGCTTGATTTAGACGATGCTGATTGGGGGCAAACGGCCGTTCCTGACCCACACCGGTTCCTGGACGAAGAGAACACCGTCCGTTTGCGCCTGCAAAATACAGGGCAGCAAGATCTGTATATTAACCAGTTTTTCCCAAGCCTCAGCGGTAATCTAGAATAAGTGTCAATGGTTAAGTGTCAATTTTTGACAAGCACCTGACCAAATCAATCGTTAATCGTAAATCGAAATTATGTCAACTATTATCGAAATTCAAGGACTTACAAAAAAATATGGGGCGCTCACCGCCCTCGACGATCTCAATCTGACCATCGAAGAGGGAGGCGTGTTTGGGTTTATTGGCCCTAACGGTGCGGGCAAAACCACCACCATGCGCATTATCACCACCCTGCTCAAACCGACTGCGGGCAAAGCGTGGGTGGCGGGCTGCTCTGTGAGCGACGATCCACGCGGCGTGCGCCGTGCCATCGGCTACATGCCAGATTTCTTTGGCGTGTATGATGATATGAAAGTGTGGGAATATCTCGACTTTTTTGCAGCCTGCTACGACATTCCTCCACAAACGCGGGCAGGCATGATTGATGATTTGCTGGCATTGGTTGATTTAGGACACAAAAAAGAGGCGTATGTTGAGAGCTTAAGCCGAGGCATGAAACAGCGCCTGTGTCTGGCACGAACTTTGACCCATGATCCGCAAGTTCTCATTTTGGATGAGCCAGCCAGTGGTCTTGACCCCCGCGCCCGCATTGAAATGCGTGAACTGCTGCTCGAACTGAAGAACATGGGCAAAACCATCTTCTTCTCATCTCATATTTTGTCTGAGGTGGCCGATATTTGCACTAGCATTGGCATTGTAGAAGCGGGGCGGCTCCTTACGTATGGCGACATGACTAAGATGAGGGAGCAGCTCAGCGCCCACCGCCTCATTCAGATGCGCGTGCTTGGCGATACCTTGCCCTTGCAAGAGTTCCTGGTGGGCTATGAAGATGTGCATCAAATCACACCTGGCATTGAACTGAATCTGCCCATCGATACTGTCCGTATTAACTTTGGCGGCGATGATGCTGCACTGCAAAAATTGCTTGCGGATATTGTGGCTCAGGGTATTCCACTGTTTGCCTTCCAGGAAGAAACTGGCGACTTGGAAGATGTATTCCTGCATGTTACGCAGGGCATTGTCAATTAGGAATAAAAGATAGATGAATGCCGACTTTTTTGATCATGTTGTGCCTGGTTCCTCTATCATGTTGCCATTCTGCCACGCTGCCACTCGGAGGATACAGCCTTGAACCCGTACCGACAGTGGCAGGCATTGAAGCGAAATCCGGTGTATTTGCGGGAGACGGGTGCCTCCTGGGGCACACCTAACTCGTTTTACCAGCAGCTCGCCCGTTTTTCGCCGTTTATCGTCATAGGTGCGATTTCATCGGGTCTGTGCAGCAGCATTATCAATCCAGCGCTGTTTGCTGTCAATAACAATCTGTTTGCTGAGACTTGTCTTACCTGCTTACCTGGATTTCTGATAACGGCCGTTACCCTTTACGTGCAAATTATGGTACCCGTCCTCACCGCACCCACTATCAGCAAGGAACGTGCGGCGGGCACCTGGGACATTTTGCGCACTACGCCACTGTCCATGCGCTCGATTTTTCTGGCAAAAGTGTTTGGGTCGCTGTCACGGCTGCGCATCTGGCTTGGTTTGTTTGCCCTGACATTGCTGAAAGGAGGCATCGTCGCTTTTGCGCAGCCGGTGTTTGGCAACAATTTGATATGGTTGGCAGGCGTGATGGGGCTGGTAGTCATGCTGCACCCCTGGGTGGAAATTATCTTTGCTGCTTGTGTGGGCGTCTATGTTTCCACGCTAGCTCGCACTGCCATAGTGGCGCTGGTAGCGGCGTACAGCATCATTGTTTTGATGAAAATTTTTAACAGCAGCTATATATGGTTGGCGGTGGTTTGGTTTGCTGAACTGGATGGGTTAGCCGCTATGCTGCTGCCTATGCTGATGCCTATTGTGATTTATAGTTTGCTGATAACGGCCGTTTGGCTGGGACTGTATCGGCAAGCAAAGATTTTGAGAACGGAATGATTTCAGAGCGTGTTGCAAGTTGCAGGTGGCAAGTTTAACCGCCACTTACTGCTCGCTACCCGCAACCATTAAAGTTATGACTGAATTGACACAAACAAAACCAAAGAAAAAACGCTTCCAATCTCTGCGCCAAAACCCAGTGACTATGAAAGAACTGCGTAGCCGCATGCGGGGCCGCCGAGCTTTTGTGGTGTTGACTGTCTACTTGTTGGCTTTGAGCATCCTTGTCACCCTCATTTATGCCGGCTTCGCAGCTTCTGCGGGCACCATGTTTGGACCCAATACTCGGGATGCGGGGAAAGCTGTCTTTGCTGGCGTCTTGGCGGTTGAAGTGTTCATGGTTGTTTTTGTGGGACCATCGTTTACCGTCGGTGCTGTCAGTGGCGAGAAAGAGCGTCAAACATTTGATTTGCTGCGAACCACCCTGCTCACGGGTAAGAATTTGGTCACAGGGAAGCTGATTTCTGCCCTGAGCTACGTTTTTCTGCTCTTGTTGGCCTCCATTCCTTTGCAAAGTGTGGCCTTTTTGTTGGGCGGCGTTTCTGGACTGGAATTAGTTATATCGCAGGCGATCATTTTTACGGGAGCCGTGACCTTTACGCTGTGGGGTCTCTATTGCTCTAGCCTCATGCGCAGCACGCAATCTGCCAGCTTCATAACCTTTGCTGGCATTCTGTTTTTTGTGGTTGGCATTCCCTTCGGCGTGATGATAGCTGGTATATTTTCCGACTTGTTTTTCGCCAGTATGTCCTCGAGTTGGGTGCAGGAGGTGTTGATACTGTATGGCTCCTTATTGCTTGCCTCAGTTAATTTGCCAGGGGCACTCCTTGCCAGCGACATGGTTTTGATTGAAGAAGATTCCTTGTTCTTTTTCAACCAAGCTTTTGGCGGTACAACCTTTTGGTTCCCCTCACCATGGTGGATCTTCCTGATTGTTTATATTCTGTTGGCTTTGCTTTTATACTGGATGAGTGTGCGCAAAGTGCGCCAGATTGCGAACCAGTAAAGATTACAGATTGAAAAGCTGCACGGCTCACAATCTTTAATCTTTGTGCTTTAATTTGAAGCGATGACAAAACCATCTTTCCAAACATTGCTACAACAGCTCAACGCATGGCACCGCCGTTCTCAACGACGAGATGGCTTGTTGTGGGTGCCACGCGCCTTGCTGGCTGGCTTGATGTTGGCCGTGGTGGTGGCGACAGTATCTCGCTTACGGCCGTTTTTAGATAATCAACAAGTGGCCTACGCGGCGGTAGGGTTGGGTCTCGGGGGGCTGTTGGTTGGCTTGGTGGCTCTCCTGGCGCGACGACGCTCAGTGCGCGAGCAGGCCGCCTTTGCCGACAAACAATTTGGGCTCAAGGAACGAGCGATAACGGCCGTTGAAATCCACGATGGGGCTCTGATTGTCCCCGCCGACATCGCCCAAGCGCAGCTTGCAGATACACTGTCCGCTGCCCGCCATATCGATACCCCACGAGATTTACCCTATCGCCTTGACCGCCGCGATTGGGTCTTCCTGCTCATTTCGGTCGCCTTGCTGATTTTGGCAGTTTACCTGCCTAATCCCCAGGAAAACGTCCTCAAAAAAGGACGCGCCGTTGAAGAGGCCATTGCCGACCAAATTGAAGCATTGGAAAACATTCAAGAAGAAATCCTTGAGAATCCGATCCTGAGCGAAGAGCAAAAAGAAGAGTTGCTTGAACCCGTTGAAAGCGCACTGGAAGGACTTCAGGCCGGCGATGCTTCTCAAGAGCAAGCCATCGCCACCCTCTCCGAGGCAGAGGCAGACCTGCACCAGCTGGCTGCCGACAACGGCATAGACGAACTCCGGCAGCGCCTACAAGAAGTGGGGCAGCCATTGGCAGAAAACAGTGCTGGGCAACAGTTAGGCAAAAGCCTGCAAAATGGTGATCTGCTGAGCGCTGCCACTGCTGCTACCCAATTGGCAGCTAATCTCTCGCAGCTCAGCCCGGAAGAACAGGCTGAATTGGCTCAGGATTTGATGGAAGCGGCCGCCGCGTTGTCTGGCGTTGATGATGAACTGGCACAACAGTTGGCCGAAACGGCTCAGGCGCTGCAAAACGGAGATGCTGCTGCCGCCCAGCAAGCGCTGCGTGACGCTTCAGGTACATTGCGGCAGCGTGCCCAACAAAACGTCGCCTCCCAGCAAGCCCAAAACGCCGCTGGGCAGCTGGCTCAGGGTCGCCAATCTGTGGCTCAGGCCGGACAACCAAACCAGGGGCAAACAGGAACCCAAACCGCGCAAGGCAACCAATCTAGTCAAGGGCAGCAGGGTCAAGGGCAGCAGGGTCAAGGGCAGGGACAAGGCCAAGGGCAAGGACAGGGTCAAGGGCAAGGACAAGGACAAGGACAGGGACAGGGACAAGGTCAGGGTCAAGGACAAGGACAAGGACAAGGTCAGGGTCAAGGACAAGGTCAAGGCGAGTTAGGCTCTGGTGGTATCAGCAAAGGTGGTGGGCATGCTGAAAGCGTCTTTGTGCCAGAGTTCCGCGATCTCAGTGGCGAAGAAGGCGTGCAAATTGAACTGCCCTCTGAATGCATCGCCGATCCAGCTAGCTGCGGTGCCCTCCTCAGCGAAACGCCTACCGAATTTGGCAACGAAGGCGCCACGGTTCCCTACGATCAGGTATTCGGTGATTATCGCCATGCGGCTTCTGAAGCACTTGTCGATGATTACATTCCTTTGGGCATGAAAGGCTACATCCGAGATTATTTCTCTTCTTTGGAGCCATAATCATCTGCACCCTTTTTGCTCAAACAGTTAGTTAGTTTTTTGTGGCACATTTACGAAAGCAAATTAAGCAGGGTTGATTTTATTGTGGATCCAGGTCAATTGTTAAAAATGACCTGGGATACCCAGTCACAAAGGTGTTTGTATGACAGATTCAGTTGCAGTGGTTGCTGATTTATCCGTAACGGAATTTCGTGAAATTGCGGCGAATATTGAAGTTGAGGTCGCCAAAGTTGTTGTTGGACAGCGGGACGTTGTCAGGCACACGCTGATTGGTGTGTTGAGTGGTGGTCATGTGCTGCTGGAAGGTGTGCCCGGGCTGGGTAAGACGATGCTTGTACGGACTTTTGCTCAGGCGATGAGCCTTGATTTTAGCCGCATCCAGTTCACACCAGACTTGATGCCCGCTGACATCACTGGCACGGATATCATGGAAGATACGGGTGCTGGACAGCGTCAGTTTCGTTTCCAGCAAGGTCCAGTTTTTGCTAACTTAATTCTGGCGGATGAAATTAACCGGGCTACGCCTAAAACTCAGTCAGCCCTGCTGGAAGCAATGCAGGAACATACTGTCACGGTGTCGAATCATACGTATTCGCTGCCGGAGCCGTTTTTTGTGCTGGCTACGCAGAACCCCATCGAGCAAGAAGGTACCTATCCGCTGCCAGAAGCTCAGTTAGACCGTTTTTTGTTCAAAATCAATGTTGGTTTTCCCTCTCCCGATGAGTTGACGGAGATTTTGACGCGCACGACGGGAAAAGTAATGGCTGAAGCAGAAACGGCCGTTTCTGGGGAAACGATCATCGCCATGCAGCAACTTGCCCGTCAAATTCCCGTGCCGAGCAATGTGACAGATTTTGTCAGCCGCCTGATTGTGGCTACGCATCCTGGTGATACGCCGACCCCGATGGTTAACAGCTACGTGCGTTACGGTTCCAGCCCCCGTGGGGCGCAAGCGTTGGTGCTAGGTGCCAAAATTACGGCTCTGCTCGATGGCCGCGTGAATGTCAGCTTTGATGACGTAACGGCCGTTGCTCCAGCCGCCTTACGGCACCGCCTCCTGCTCAATTTTGAAGGTCAGGCAGAAGGTGTGCTCACTGATGATATAATCAAGAATCTAATTGAATCTGTTCCGCGTGCGCAGTGAAGAGGGGAGTGTGCGCGATGGCGCTGCTGCCCTTAATTAGAAATCTACTTCCTCAATCGTTATGAATCTCTTTGACGAAACCACCCTTCACAAACTCGAACAGCTCAATCTGGTTGCTGAACGGGTGCGCGTGGGGGTGATGAAGGGTGACCGGCGCAGCCGTAAGCGTGGCACCTCTATCGAGTTTGCTGATTATCGCAACTACACCAAGGGTGATGATTTACGGCGCCTGGATTGGAATGTGTATGCCCGGTTAGAACGGCCGTTTGTTAAGCTGCTTGAAGAAGAAGAAGATCTGTCTGTTCATTTGCTCGTGGATGGCAGCGGCAGCATGGATTGGCCGGAAGCTGGCGATGAACACAAGCTGACCTATGCTTTGCGTCTGGCGGGTGCATTGGGTCACATTGCCCTGACCTCTGGCGATTTACTGACGGTGACGCTGCTCAACAGTGGGGGAAATCAACAATGGGGGCCGTTCCGGGGACGGCACAACATGTTGCGCTTGCTCCAATTTTTGGAGACGGGCAAAGCGGTTGGCATTACCGATTTGAACCAATCGCTGCGCCAATATGCGCAACGCGCCAGCCGTCCGGGGCTGTTGTTTGTTTTCAGCGATTTGCTCTCTCCCAATGGCTTTCAAGATGGTCTCAATGTCTTGCAATCGCGTGGTTATGAAGTGGGGCTACTCCATGTTCTCAGCCCTGATGAATTAGAGCCACTCCTCACCGGCGATCTCAAACTGGTTGATTTGGAAACGGGTCAGGATGCCGAAATTACTCTTGACGCCACCACCCTCGAGCAATATGGGCAAAGAGTGCAGGAGTGGCAAACGGAAACGGCCGTTTACTGTGCCAATCGTTCCATCCACTACATTCCGCTCACTACGGACACGCCCTGGGAGCAGGTTGTGCTGCAGACGCTCCGGGTGAAAGGCGTGATCAGGTAATTGATCTTGGGTTGTTTGTCATTTATCTTTTTTGATAGGTTATGTGGCCTGCGCAAATGGTCAGGTCAACTTTGAGGTCTGGGGTGAGTAACACGGCGTCGGCGATGGCGTGGGGGGCGATGCGACCCCGGTCGGGCAGGTTGAGGAGGTTGGCGGGGGTGGTGGTGACGGTGGTGATGGCTTCGTTTAGGGTACAGTTGGTGAAGTGGATGAAGTTGGCAACGGCCGTTTCCATGTCTAAAATGCTGCCTGCCAAAGTGCCATCATGCAGTCTGGCGTCGTGTTCGGTGACGGTGACGGTGAAATCGTTGAGTGGGTAGCTGCCGGGAGGCATGCCTAGGGCTGCCATGGCGTCGGTGACTATGTTGAGCTGGGTGCCTTTGCGCGTCCAGGCCAGTCTGACCATGGCTGGATGCATGTGTATGCCGTCGGGGATGATGCCTGCGACGATACTGTCACTGTCGAGCAAGGCGCCGATGAGGCCGGGCTCGCGCTGACCGAGGGGCGGCATGGCGTTGTAGAGATGGGTGCCGTAGCGCACGCCGTGGGCGAAGCCGGCTCTCGCCTGGTCATATGTTGCCAGCGAATGGCCAGCGCTAACCACGATGCCTTGAGATGCCAGTGTTTCTACGGCTGCCAGGGCATTGGGCTGTTCTGGGGCTAAGGTGACAAGTGAAACGGCCGTTTCTGGTGACCAGTTTGTTATCCAGGCTAAGTCTGGTTCGCGGATGTAGGCGGGGTTGTGGGCTCCTTTTTTTTGTGGATTGAGGAAGGGACCTTCCAGGTGTAGTCCTAACGGCTCTGCGCCTTGAAAGTGAGGGGGACGGCCGTTTTGCATCACGGCTTGTGCTTTTTCAATTTGGGAGCGGGGCGAGGTGATGATGGTGGGCAAGAAGGAGGTTACACCCCAGCGAGGCAAGCCTGCGGCAGCGTTCCAGATGGTGGCGGGGTGGGTGGTGAAATCGTGGCCAAAGGCGCCGTTGAGCTGCAAATCAATGAAGCCGGGCACGAGGGTGCCGCCGTGACCGTCAATTGTTGTGGCACCTGCGGGTGGCTTTATTTCTGCTGCGCTGCCAACTTGGGTGAAACGGCCGTTTTCGCTGACAACGGTGGCGTCGTGAATTGTTTTTTCAGGGGTGACGAGGGTGATGTTGTGGATATAAAGCATAATGGCGCAGGTTTGTTTGTAGTACGTGCTTTAGCGCGTAAAACATGGCGCACTGAGGTGCGCACTACGAACGGTTAGCTTGTAGTACGTGCTTTAGCGCGTAAAACATGGCGCACTGAAGTGCGCACTACGAACTTAGGGTGTTTATGTAAACATGGCGCACTACGAACGGTTTGTTTGTAGTACGTGCTTTAGCGCGTAAAACA
>PDQY01000076.1 GCA_002746795.1 Chloroflexota bacterium
CTATTCAAATTCTCATAAAATTTTTCACAAAACTATGCTATACTTCTCCCGGTTTTCCCTCATAGTGACCATCTAAAAATTAATTCCCGTTTTTCCTGGGTAAAGGTCACTTGAAGCGCATCCATCAATTCCGTAACCTATTTATGGATGCGCACATAGGATTCCCACACTTTAGCAAAACAAGTTTTGACACCTCCAAATGCCTCCTACATGTCGAGGCATTTTCGTGGCGACAGCAAGGCTCCACTTGATGATTTGGATTGAGTTAAGCTGTCGGATGGCAGATGGGGCATTGCCCGCAAGCGCAATGCCAACAGACTCAATCAAAACACCAAGCGGTTATTTTCAACCAGTGGCACCTTCAACAAACTCAAGCGCCATTGCTTGAAAATGCCGTCCGCGCGTCAAAATCGCGCAGGAGCATCATGACTGACTTTTCGCAGTTAAACTTGCAGCCTGCTTTACTCCAGGCTGTCACCAACCAAGGCTATACCAAGCCAACTCCTATTCAAGCACAAATTATTCCCCTGATGCTAGCCCAGCATGATGTCATTGGTCAGGCACAAACAGGCACAGGCAAAACGGCCGCCTTTGCCCTGCCCATGTTGCAAAACATAAACCCCGGTCAGGGGCAAGTTCAAGGTCTGGTATTAACCCCGACACGTGAATTAGCCATGCAAGTATCTAAAGCGATGTATGCCTATGGTGCCAATACTGAAGCCCGGGTTCTAGCCGTGTATGGAGGCACACCATATGGTCGGCAGATAAGCCGCTTGAAAAAAGGCGTAGACATTGTGGTGGGCACACCAGGTCGCTTGCTCGACCATATCAAGCGCGGCACATTAGATTTAAGCCAGGTGCGCATGGTCGTGCTAGATGAAGCAGACGAGATGTTGAGCATGGGCTTCATTGAAGATGTTGAAGCCATTCTGGACGAAACATCCCACGAACAGCAAACCGCTCTTTTCTCAGCCACAATGCCTGACCCCATTCGTAAGTTGGCGGACAAATATCTGCACAACCCCCAGCATGTGACAATCAAGCGAAAACACCTGACAGTGGCGACAATTGACCAGCGCTACTACATCGTTAACGAACAAGATAAATTGGCAGCGCTCACTCGCCTGTTTGAAATTGAAAATCTGACATCGGCGCTTGTTTTTGCGAAAACACGAGTGGGTACAGCTGAATTGGCAAACGAGTTATCCAATCGCGGCTTCCAGGCCGAAGCATTGAATGGCGATTTAAGCCAGGATGCCCGCGAACGGGTTCTGCACCGTTTCCGTAACAGCCAAATTCAAGTCTTAGTAGCAACAGATGTGGCAGCCCGCGGTTTAGACATTGATGACATTTCTCATGTCTTTAATTATGATTTACCACAGGATCCAGAAGTGTATGTGCATCGTATTGGACGGACAGGGCGTGCTGGTAAAAAGGGGGTGGCCATTAGCTTGTTTACCCCCCACGAACAAGGTCGTTTGCACCGCATCGAAAACACAACACGCCAAAAAATCACCAAAGCCAGCCTGCCAACAATTGATGATATTCAAAAGTATCGTGAAGAGGGTTTAGTAGAAAAGATGCTAGTCTGGCTGCGCCGAGACCGTTGCCATCGTGAAAAAGAGATGGTCACGGCGTTGTTGGACGAAGGCTATGATGTGGTGGCGATAGCAGCAGCGGCGCTCAAATTAGCGCGAGTTGAAGAAAAACAACGTCCCATTCCCAGAATCGATACAGTGTCTGCCTTTGAGGAACGTAGTTACCGCGAGCGCAGGCGCAGAAATCAACGGAGTAACCGGGCACATGCTAACGGCGACCGCCGCAAGCATGGGGGGCGCGAGAAAGGGATGGTTCGACTTAGCTTAAACAAAGGGAAAATGCACGGCGTCCGCCCCAACGACGTGGTCGGCACCATTGCTTATCACGCTCGGATTCCTGGTAAAACAATAGGCGCTATTCGCATTCAGCCCCACCACACCTATGTTGATGTGCCGGAGCAGTTTGTCACCCAGGTGCTAGACAAATCTGGCAGTTATCAAATCCATCGTCAGAATGTTACCGTGGAAATTGCCCAATAGTTGCTGGCGCAAAGTGACCGTCTAGAAAGACTTGTCCTCTGTCTCCTGTCTCTTGCTCTCTTGTTTTCACATTGACACTTGTTTGTTTATCACCGACAATCAGCAGTTATGAATGTCTCATCCACCAAAACCTGGCTCAAACGTTGGCAGTTCCCTCTGGGAATGGCAATCAGCCTGGTGTTCTTATGGCTTGCTCTGCGCGACATTCGTTTTGGTGACGTTTGGCAAAGTCTACAAGGGGCAGGCTATGTGTGGATCGTTCCCACGGTGCTGGCCTATTTTGTGACGGTGGGGTTTCGTGCCTGGCGGTGGCAAGGGCTGATCAAGCCTATTAAGGTTGTGGCTGGAAGTCGCTTGTTTGGCATTGTAGTGTTGGGCTATCTGGGCAACAGCATCTATCCGTTTCGTATTGGTGAATTATTGCGTGTGTATGTTTTGAACCAATGGGAAGAGATACCTGTGAGTAGCGGTTTGGCGACTTTGTTGGTTGAGCGGGTATTGGATGGTGTCTCTGTGTTGGTGTTGGTTTTTGGCGCTTTGTTGTTGGTTCCTTTGCCTGATCCAGACATGCAAATATTGGTTATGAGTACCAGCTTTTTGTTCTTTGGTTTATTGGCTGGCTTTTTGCTCATAGCCTTTTTACCTAAACAGGCGCTGCGGTTTGTGCAGTGGACTGCCCATTGGCTGCCAGTGAAACTGGGCGACCCTCTTGTTAACATAGCTGGCAGTTTTTTACAAGGTTTGGCCGCTTTGCGCAGTCCGAAACCTGTTTTTGTTTTGCTGCTCAGTTCGGTGTTGATTTGGATATTTGAGGTGGCAAAATTTTGGTTTATCATGCAGGCATTTCCCTTTGATGTGGGGATTGTCATCATCGCTTTGACGGTGGGCATTGTCAATTTGGCGTCTATTTTGCCTTCTGCCCCAGGCTTTGTGGGTACTTTTGATTTGCCGATTATCACGATGCTCAGTTTGTATGAAATCGAGAATGGGGTAGCAGTTGCCTATACTCTGGTGCTGCACACAACAATATGGCTTTCTGCCACTGTGTTTGGGATGGGATACATGTTGTATGGCGGGATGCGTTGGGCTGATTTGGGCAAAGCGGGGCGTATCAGGGAAAACGGCCGTTTCGGGTGACCATGAACCCATTGACCAACTTGGTACGCCTGTTATGCTTGCAGTTGATGATGAATCAAAAGGACGATGAGCAATGAAGAGTGAACAAATCACAAGTAACCAGGCACAGACAACGGCCGTTTTACAAGCACCAGTCTCCATTATAATTCCAGCTTACAATGAAGAAAATGGGCTGGGTTCCGTATTGGCGGCATTATTAGCACACCTGAATGCTATAGCAGGCGAGTATGAAGTGATTGTTGTTGATGATGGCTCTGCAGACAAAACGGCCGTTATCGCTGAACAATACCCCGTCACCGTGCTGCGCCACCAAGTCAACAAAGGGTACGGGGCAGCTCTCAAAACAGGCATTCGTCAAGCCCAACACGAACTCATCTGCATCACAGATGCTGATGGCACCTACCCCAATGAACGCATTCCAGACCTCGTCAACATCTTAGTGGAACACAATTTAGACATGGTAGTAGGCGCACGCATCGGTGACAATGTCAACATTCCCACCATTCGTAAACCAGCCAAATGGGCGTTAAGACGGATAGCCAACTATGTCGCTAATGAGACCATCCCGGATCTCAATTCAGGATTGCGTATTTTCAAAAAAGACGTGTGCATGCTGTTCTTCAACATCTTACCCAACCAATTCTCCTTCACCACGACAATTACGTTAGCCATGTTGACCAATCAATATCAGGTCAAGTACGTTCCCATTGACTATTTTGCCCGCGTAGGCAAATCAAAAATCAGACCAATTCACGATACACTCAATTTCCTGCGCTTGGTGATGCGCATCAGTCTTTACTTTGCCCCAACCAAAATATTTATGCCCCTTAGTTTCTGGCTGCTGATTCTGGGCATTGTGTGGGGAGCAGTGACCTTGCTCGTGTTTGGTCAGCTGGCAGACATTACCACCCTGGTCATCGTGATGACAGCCTTCCAGGTATTTGCCATTGGTCTGCTGGCGGAGTTGATCAATAAACGTTTGCCCAATTACTATCGGGAGTAGCTATCTTCAAAACAAAACCGGTAATCTTCACATGTTGAAACAGGAAAACTATCAAGTCAATGCAGTTTGGCACCGTCTGCAACATGAGATCGTCGAAGCTGGTCTGTGTACTCACTGTGGTGCTTGCGTTGGCCTGGCTCCAGGTCATCTCCAGATGCAACAAACGGCAGCAGGACCACTGCCCGCCCCAGTTCCCGGCGGCAGAACAGTGCATTTGAATGAGCAAGCTTGGGCAGCTTGTCCGGGCAAAGGCGTCGATTATCCTGGCCTGCACGAGTATCTGTTTGGGCAACAACCACAAAATGGCTTGATTGGCTGTTACCGGCGCACCTTTGTGGGTTATGCTGCCCCAGAAGATGTGCGGCGAGCCGGTGCCTCTGGAGGCGTGATTACGCAAACGTTGTTATATTTGCTTGAATCAGGGCAAATCGATGGTGCTGTGGTCGTGCAGCAAGGAAGCACCACCCCTTATCTGGCAGCACCACGCATTGCCACCACGCGAGACGAGATATTGGCTAGCGCTCAAAGTGTTTACCAACCAGTTCCAGTCAATTCGATTTTGGGGAAGATGGCACAGTTTAACGGCCGTTTAGCCTATGTAGGTTTGCCTGATCAAGTAGCCTCATTACGCGAGTTACAGCGACACGGTCACCCCGGAGCGCAAAAAGTTGACTTCGTCCTGGGTCCCTACGTCGGCACCAACATGTACCTAGAAGCCATCGCCAGCTATCTGCGTGCCCATGATGTCCACTCCCTAGACGACATTGCAGAACTCAAATATCGAGATGGCGAATGGCCCGGCCATCTCATGATTCGTCTGCACGATGGCCGCGTCTTCAAAGCCGAAAAATTCTACTATAACTACCTCATCCCCTTCTTCATCACCCAACACACCTTACTCTCTGTAGATTTCACCAACGAATTAACCGACATCTCCGTGGGCGACGCCTGGCATCCCCGCTTTGAAGCAAAAGGGGAAGGCTTTTCTGTGGTAGTCGCCCGCAGCGAAAAAGGGGAGCATCTGCTCCAAGAAATGGCCGACGCCGGTCTAGCCGTGCTGGAAGAAACATCGTTGGCAGATGCGTTAAGCATGCACGGCCACATGATCGACTTCAAGAAACGCGGCACCTTTATCCGCCTGGCCTGGCGCAAAAAAATGGGGCAGCGCGTGCCAGAATTTGGCTACCGTCCCGTGGCTATACCTGCGTCACGACAATTTGTAGAACTGGTTATCTCCTCAATTTTTCTCGTATGCGGCACGCCCTTGGCACGAAAAATTGTCGAGAAAATTCCCCTGACTATCATCGGCCCTTTATTCGACACCTTGCGTAAAACATGGAAAAATATGTCTAAGCCAACTAAGCGAAAAGGGCTGGCAACTATAAAATTTAAAACCATGGAGATCAAGGACTAGGGATGGGCGAGCCAATTGGTCGATCCTCAATCTCTAATCTCTTCTTTTAAGCTATGAACAGAGCATTCAATCAACTCAAAAACGAAATCAAGTATTGGACCCAAAGTTCCTGGCCGATGTCAGATGTGGAAGCATTCTTTGATGATCTGGCAGCGGATTACGATGAGATCAACGAAGGGGCACATTCCTATTTTCGGCGTTTTACAGATACGCTGCGCGTTGCCGAATTACCAGACAACGCCCACTTTCTCGATTTCCAGGCTCGCTCAGGAAATGGAACCGCTGAATTTTACAAGGCAGGCAAAGTCAAAACGGCCGTTTGCGCTGATGTCTCTCCTGAAATGGGAAAAATCTGCATGGAGCGCGTTTTGGCCACAGGACTTAAAGACGTTCGCTGGCAGCATATCACCAGCTACGATTTTCCCTTCGAGACCGCCGAGTTCGACAGCACCCTCTGCCTCGAGAGCGTCGAACACTTTGACCGTCCCGATAAACTAATCAAAGAGCTGGGTCGCGTCACCAAACCAGATGGTACTCTCATTTTAAGCACCCCCAACCTCTTCTGGGAACCAATGCACGCCCTGGCAGCGATCACCGGGCTTCATCACTCCGAAGGCCCCCATCGTTTTCAACGATTCCAACACCTCAAACAAATGATTTGGGATGCAGGTTTTTATATTGAGCATTGTGAAACCACAGTCCTCATTCCAGCCGGACCAAGCTGGTTTATCGAATTGGGGGCATGGATCGAAGAGCGCACCAAGCACACCCTTGTCCCCCTGATTGGTCTGCGCCGCCTATTCATCTGTAAACGATTATTAGATTAAGAGTTTACATAACGGCACAGCAAAAATAGGGCAAATAACCGAGAATACACCGCCGTCAAAAAAAACGGCCGTTTACTGGTTAGAACCTGGTGTGCGGCACTTCGATTGCTCAACCCTTGCTCAATTTAAAACTCCCATTACAATCAAGCCATTCATTAAAAACGCGAGGAAATAGATGAGCAAAAAATTCGACATTGTATTGTGGGGTGCCACTGGATACACAGGCCAACTCATTGCAAAATACCTGGCGCAACATGCAGATGACACCGTACAATGGGCCATTGCCGGCAGAAATCAAGACAAACTAGAAAAAGTACGTGCTGCATTAACAGTGCCCAACCTCCCCATCCTCATCGGCGACAGCCACGACCAGGCTTCATTAGATGCCATCGTAGCCCAAACACGGGTCATTTGCACCACCGTTGGCCCATACACCCTGTATGGCACACCGCTGTTAGCCACTTGTGCGGCACAAGGCGTCGATTACTGCGACTTGAGCGGCGAACCGCTCTGGATGCGGCAAAACATTGATGCGTATCATGCGCTGGCACAAGCCACAGGGGCACGCATCGTCCACTGCTGTGGTTATGATTCCATTCCTTCTGACCTGGGCACATTCCTTCTACAAGAACATGCCCAAGCCATCTATGGCCGTTACTGCTCAGAAGTGCAAATGGTCATGTGGGCAGCCAGCGGCGGTTTTAGCGGCGGCACAATCACCAGCCTGATGGGAACCCTCAATCAGACACAAAATGACAAAGCCAAAGCACACTTACTGGCCAATCCCTTCAATTTAGTGCCAGAGCGTGAAGCCGATTGGTCTCATGCCGACCAATTAGGTGCCCGTTATGATGAAGAGCTACAAGTATGGACAATGCCCTTCCTGATGGCCAACATCAACACCCGTATCGTGCGTCGCAGCAACGCCCTGCTCGGCCATCGCTACGGCAAAGATTTCTACTACAACGAATCGATGCGCGTCTCGAATCGCATCACGGCGATGGGAGGCAGCGCCCTATTCAAACTAGGTTTGGACGCTCTGTCAGTACCAGCCATCCACAAGTTTGTAAAAGAAAAACTACCCGGCTCAGGTGAGGGTCCATCGGCAAAAACCCGCGAAAATGGCTTCTTCAAAGTGAAATTGGTAGGCAAAATCCCCAGGAACAACCAGAATCAACAAGCTGTCACCCTCATCGGTGAAATCGCAGACAGCCTCGACCCAGGCTACGGCTCCACCACCAAAATGCTTAGTGAATCCGCCCTCTGCCTCGCCTTTGATGACATTCCCCAACGAGGCGGCATTCTCACCCCTGCCTCAGCGATGGGCATGCCCCTCATCCAACGGCTGCGTCAGGCCGGCATGGTATTTAAACCAGAGACAAAAAACCAATGACCCAGTGAAGGCAAACAGCTACAGTCTACCAACTAGCTCACAACAAAAACGGCCGCGAGAACGGCCGTTACATTCAAAATTATCCTAATCTTTACTCTTTACGGCAATGGCCACACCATAAACATCTTGTACAGAGTTGAGTAACCAGGCACCTCATTGCCCTCAAAGAACGCAGTCGCCACCTCAACATCACCGTAATCCAGACGATCAGAAAGGGGCAGTTCCGCTACCAACTCCCCATTCAAAAAGAAATAGCCCTGATCATCAAAAGCAATCAGAACAAGCTTATTAGGCTCTTCCGTACCGGTGTGCAAAAGTTTCCCCACATTCCCTTCACCCAGGTAATAATTAGCATCAGAATGCCGGTCTATCAATGTCCATGCGCCCATTGAATCGACGATCAGCCAATATTCACCTTCCGTTTCACGAAAAGCAAAACCCCAATCCCAAGAGCCAACATCTTCACCATAAGGGTTAATAAATTCCACTTCAGCAACAAAGTTTTTCAGCTGCACACCGGCCGCATGCATACGAATGAAACTATCATCTAACAGCTCTAATTCTCCATCATGCGGACCAAACTCTGGCACAAAAGGCCAAACGGTAAAATTCTCATAGACCGTTATTTGGCCAGCCTGTTTGTTATGGGCATAAAAGTCAGTACCCAAACCAATATCACCAAAATTGCCATTAACAGATAAATCCAAACTAGAAATGAGATTCCCGTTTAAGAAAAACAGTCCGAGATCGTCAAAAGCAGCCAAGGTGAGGCGATTGCTATCACCTGTTTCCAGATTCAAATACTCAAGGTTAGCAGTTCCTTCTTGATAAATATTGTCTCTGCCTGCCCTGCGCTGATTCAGGCTCCAAAAACCATCTGAACGCACCACCAAGCGCAGTTCTTCATCCGCACCTACCTGGCGGAAAATGAAACCAAAATCCCAACCATCCTCTGCCAGGGAATGTGGATTCACCATATCAACCTGAGCCACAAAATTGCTCAAATTCACACCTGCGTACACCGCCTCAACAACGTTGTCATTGGAATAGGTCAACCCGCCATTAGCCGGGCCAAACACAGCAGGAACGGGGAATTCTGACGCAGTTTCGTCACGCATCTCTGCAACAGCAACTCTGGTAGCTGAAACATCTGCCTCCGTCAAATCAGTTGTCTCTTCGGGCTGCCCATCGGTAACCGCATTGCGTGTCATCAGCAAGCTATTCCGGGTCGCTTCTGCAGAATCCGCGACAGCGTCAGGTGTCACTTCGTTGGGATTTAAGGTGGCATCCTGAGTAGCAGCGAGGGCTGCCTGTTCCCGCGTTTGCACTAATTCTGCCTCTAAGGTGGCAGCAGCAGCTTCGTCTGGATCGAGAATGGGGAAGCTGATGATGGTTGGCATCACTGGTTCATCAATGCCTATTTTGCTAATATCAAACCAATCATTATCCTCTGCCTGACCTATCATGAAGAAAGCGACGACGCAAATCGAGATACAAGAGGCAACTAAACCGATAAGCACTGTCCAAACCCAAATAAAACTTTTCCGCTTCGAAGCAGACGCCTTTATATCCACAGATTTTTCGGCCGCTAAAGATGCCTCAAAATCCTCAAACACCTCATGAGCTAAACTAGCAGGCGCTTGATCCACAGGTGTATCAACTAAATCCTCTTCTGCCAAGAGGGTGTCAGCATGCATCGAGGTTAATTGCTGGCGCAAACCATCGGAAACGGCCGTTTCGCTGGTAAGCGTTGACAATGCTGAAGAAAAATCGGAGGCCGTCTCAAACCGATCCTTAGGTTCCTTGGCCATGGCTTTGCTCACCACTTGTTCAGCTTGCGGGGGCAGATCCGGTCGTTGAGCCAAGATATCTGGCACAGGATCCAGCACATGTTTCATCATGAGCTTAGCTGGTGTATCCGCTTCATATGGCAGATGGCCTGTCAGCATTTGGAAGAGGATAATACCGAGGGCGTAGATATCAGAACGGCCGTCTAGCTCCTTGTCGCCATATACCTGCTCTGGGCTCATATACATGGGTGTGCCTACCAAACTGCCACTGGCAGTTAAGTTTGAGTTCGAATCCGCGACACGCACAATGCCAAAGTCGGCCAAATAAGCATTCCCATATTGATCAAACAGCACATTTCCTGGCTTCAAATCCCGGTGAATAATGTTTTGGCTATGCGCTCTATCCAAAGCAGAACCAAGTCGCTGCAAAATCTTAGCAGATTCCTCAATGGAAAAAGGGCCATTTTCCAGCTTATCTGCCAGGGAACCACCCGGCATATAACGCATCACCAGGTAGATGAGCCCATCATCCTCGCCATAATCATATACAGGCACAATCGCCGGATGTTCTAAAGCCGCAATCGTCTTCGCTTCACGATTAAACCGCGCCTGAAACTCCGGGTCATGCATAAACTCACGGGGCAACACCTTAATGGCCACCCGTCTTTCAAAGCGCGGGTCATACGCTTTATACACAGTAGCCATACCCCCCCGCCCAAGTTCACTTTCAATTTGATAACGTCCGATTTTTTCTGGAATCATAATTAGCTTCGAGTATTTACCACAAAATCACATGAATTCATTTAAAAAGTCTAAACAATCTTAACCATTTTTGCGCTGAAAGACTATCAAATAGTTAACCAATTACTCTATGTTGCCTCATCTTTCATCACAACCAGGGTCATATCGTCAAACTGAGCCGTATCACCTGCATGAGCATTCACGGCGTCTGTGATAGCAGACACAATTTGAGAAACATCTTGGTGTCTATGGGCGCGTACCGTGAGATACAAACGCTCCATGCCAAATTCATCAAAATCTTCATTCATCGCCTCTGTAACACCATCAGTGTAAAAAATAATCGTGTCGCCAGAAGCGATCTGAACTGTATTTTTTGCCACGAAAATCTCAGGGATCACACCCAGAGCCATCCCTTCACCAGTTAGCAAAAGAGAACGGCCGTTTTCCTTCAACAAAATGGGTGGATTATGACCACCATTGGCATAAGTTAGCATCTGAGTTTCTGGATGCCAAATCGCATAAAACACCGTCACAAAGAGATCCGATTGCGAATCCGTATCCAAGATTTGATTAGTGCGCATCAACACCTCTGCCGGATCTGAGCGGTTGAGCGCCACCGTGCGAATCACAGTACGGCTCAACGCCATAAACAAAGCAGCAGGCACACCTTTATCTGCCACATCAGCAATCACAATCCCCCACCGGCCATCCGATAAAGGAATGAAATCATAGAAATCACCGCTCACCTGTCGCGCAGCTGCCCAGTAACAAGCCACACTGCATTGGGGAATAGCTGGGCGCCCATTCGGTATGAGGCTGGCCTGGATTTCATGAGCAAGCTTGAGTTCTTGCGCCAATTTATCACGCTCGGCTGTCTCTTTGTATAGGTGATCATTGACAACGGCCGTTGCCGCTTGATGGGCAATGCCATTGAGAATATTGATCCAACGCAGAGACAACGTTTGCTCCGCCTCCTCAGTCAGGCCAACAACCAAAGCCCCCACCAACTTGCCACGAGCATTGAGCGGGAAAAAATACGCCTGTGAAGCCCGCATCACTTGGCTCAACCAGGAAGGCGGTTTAAAAGCATAATAATTAGGATTAGGCGTGCCCGTATCAGCTAGCTGCCTGTTGGTATTCATCACCTCCGCTTCTTCAAGCGCCAAAGAACTTAACAAGCCACGTCCCATTTCAGTAATGCCAAAACTAGGCCCTGGCCTGAAAATTTCGCGCACATCATCCCGAATCAAGACAATGGCAGATGGCACACCAACCAACATCGGCACCAAACGCACAATCGTATCCAGAATCTCATTCAAGTGAAACAAACTATTGACAACTTCAGCCGTCTGCAAAAGCGCCGCATTCACCCAGGCTTCCTCCTGCTGAGCGATACGCAAACTGGCACTTTCAATAGCACGCGCCGATTGGTCTAAAATATTTTGCAGCAGCTCCTCCCGTCGAGAAAATTGGGCACGCTTCTCTGTAGTCGCCAACTCATCAATGATCATGACACCCAACATCTCATTTTCAGTATCGATGGGATGCAGTTCTAAGGCGCCATCCAGCTGCCTTTTCTGGGGCAAGTAAGGCCCCCAAGGCGGTTTTTTCTGGGTGCACACCATCTCACGACCAACATGCACCGCATCCAAAGCCCCCCAATCACCAACAGCCAGCCGCACTTCAGCAAAACGCCTGGTAAAACTGGGGGATGCGCCAAACACTTCTACCCCCTTGTAAACTTGCCTATCTTGATCCCACAACAAAATAGCACAGAAATCCAAGCCCAACAGCATCGGCGTCAGGCGGGAAACGGCCGTGACAATATCCTCAAGGCTGCGCCCTCGGCCAACCGTTTCAGCCACCTGTAACTGCGCAGCTGTTAGCCACGCTTGTTCTCGCTGCCATGCCAGTTGTTTACCTCGGGCAATCGCCACGGCAATTTCAGCTGCTAAAGCCTCCAAAACCGTCTTCTCCGTTTGTGTGAAAGCATTGAGATAAGGACTTTGCACATCCAATACGCCAATAACTTCGCTGTCTGCGATCATGGGAATTGCAATTTCTGCCTGGGTATGCGGCATGGCAAACTCATCATTTGCAGATTCCTGGTAACGGGGATCTTCAGCAACATCATTAGCCACAATGGTCACTTGCTGCGACAACGCACTGCCGATCAAACCTTGTCCCGGTTGCAAGCGCACATATTCTGGTAGCGCCTCCTGCCCCCCACTCGCTTTAAGCACCAGTTCCCCAGTCAGCACATCCAGACTGAAAACGTTGACCATATGAAAATCAAAGGCATCTTGAATTTCCTCTACCACAATTTCAAACACATCCCGCAAATCAACCGTGCCTGATACATTTTTGGCAATACGGCCTACAAGTTCCAATTGCGCTGAACGCTGCCGCTCTTGCTCAAACATGCGTCCATTAGCAATGGCGGCCGCCGCTTGATTAGCCAATATCATCAGGCGACGCATATCCTCTTCAGAAAAATGTGCGGGCTCTCCACTTTGGGCAGCCACCGCCCCAATAACAGACTCGCCGCTGATGAGAGGGATAAAAATTGCAGATCGCGGCGGGTCGTCACTGACATACCGAGGACTGGCTGGCAGCGTCTCAGCTTCCTCCAAAAAATCACGCACTAACAAAGGTTTTCGGCTTTGGCGAACCCAGCCGATAATGCCGCTGTCATCCGTAAGGTCAAAGGTGCGTGGAATCTCTTGAGGAACGCCATCAACCGTCCAAAAGACAATGTCGTAAAAATTCCCGTCTAGCAACCCAATTTGAAATGTGCGATTGTCAATAACCTGACCACATTCACGCGCAATGAGTTCACACAAACTCACAAGGTCTAGTTCTGCGCCAACCAGGACACGCCCCGCTTCGCTCAAGGCTTCTAACTCCGCCACCCGCTGCCTCAACGCTTGTCCTGAGCGATAACGAAGAATGGCGATGAGAATGATAAATGTCATCGCCATCGTTAGCACAAACATGTATAAAGACGGCAATGAAAAGCCGCCAATTACCTGTAAGATGATACTAGACATGGCATAAAAGATATTGGCCTGGCAAATTATTCAAAAATTGCCTCTGCCTGCAAACTTGTGTCTACAATGTGGAATACTTTATCAAACCCAACCATAGTAA
The DNA here is from genome assembly GCA_002746795.1 of Chloroflexota bacterium. Taxonomy (GTDB): domain Bacteria; phylum Chloroflexota; class Anaerolineae; order Promineifilales; family Promineifilaceae. Next base: position 13,534 of record PDQY01000076.1, read on the forward strand.
AGACTTCAAGGATACGTTCGTTAAGACCAAACAGAACAACATCACCATTTTCTGACCGCGCCTGTCGCCAGGCGCTAACGAGGCAGCGCAAGCCGCCACTATTGATGTAGGATACATCACTTAAATCGAGCATGAGGCGATAACGGCCGTTATCCAACAAGGCTGTCAAAACTTCATTGAGTTGGGGCGTCAAACCTTGGTCTAAACGGCCGTGCACACCAACCAACCAGATTCCCAATGGATATTGTTCTTGCCAGATATTTTGTCGTTCATTCATGGGCGTGACTCAATATACTTCACCATGATCAAAGTATTACCTTGCTTCTCATCAAACTGATAACGGATCTCATCCATCAAATTGCGCATAAAATGAATGCCCAATCCGCCAACTTTCAGCTCATCTAGGTTAAGTGTGCTATCAGGTTTAATGAATACAGGGTCTGGGACATTTTCAGGATCAAAAGTGCAGCCATGATCATGCAATGTGACGGTAAAAGCATCTGGGGCGGCTTCCCACGTTACTACAATATCTCCCACACCTTCTGCTCCATAAGCATGTTCGATGATATTGGTGCAAGCTTCATCACAGGCCAACTCAACCTTAAAGATGAACTCTTCATCCAGGCCAGCTTCCTGGGCACCAGCAGACACAAACTCACAGACCCGCCAAATGTGATCGTAACGACCTGATATTTTGAGGACGTGCTTGTCGCTCATAAAAATCAAAAATTGGAGATTGGAGAACGCGGATATGCCGCATCTCAAATCTCCAATCTCACCCAATCAAATATTGAGGACAAAAAGAGCTTTGCCCTCAACTGTTTTCAAACAACTGTTAGACCTGTCAGATTTTGAGAAACTGAATGCTTAATAACCATCTAAAAACTACTCCCCGTTTTTCGGGGGTAAAGGGGTAATGGTCACTCGAAGCGCATCCATCAATTCTGCCACCTGTTTATGGATGCGCATTTACACTACTCGAAACTGTTAACGGCCGTTTCCACGTCATCATAGGTCTCAAAAAGAGGATTCAAGCCTGCTAAAGCAAACACCTCCGCCACTCGTTCAGACGGTGCTGCAATACGCACATCGCCACGCTTCTTCTTTGAGGCTCGTAAAGCAGATACGATAGCCCGTAAACCAGCACTACTCATATAAGTGACACCGGTTAACTCCAAAACAAGCTTTGTGATTTTATCTTCGATCAACTGTGACAACGTTTCGTCTAATTCATTGGCATTAGAACTATCAACACGGCCAGCTACAGTCACCGTATAAGCTGCAGAGCCGGGATCAACCGAAATGGTTACTTGTGATTCACTCATGGAAGTTTTCCTCCTAAGAAATGTGCTGCATGATGTCGCCGCGATTATACCACAATTCAGGAGAAGCGAAGGACGTGATAGAATCCCTGAAGAGAAGGTATAAATGTTGAATGATGAACGATGAATTGATACACCAGCTAGAAAAAAAGGTTCGTGAGCTTGGGTTTAACTTTTTTGGCATGGTGCCAGCTCAACCGGCGCGGCGGTTAGAGGCATACTTAGTGTGGGTGGCTCAGGAACGACACGGCAAAATGGGGTATCTGGCTCGTCCAGACCGTATCAGTCGGCGGCAAGATTTGAATTTAATTTTGCCAGGTGTGCAAACCATTATTTGTGTGGGACTTAACTATTTTCCAGGCAAATTGCCCGCTCACATCGCCCAAGACCCTGGTCGGGGACGCATTTCCAATTATGCGTGGAGCCTGGATTACCACGACGTGATGACGCCACGGCTGAAAGAAATCGCTACCTGGCTGCAAGCCCAAACCGATGAAACAGTAGACAGTCGGGTGTATGTAGACACGGGGGCTATTTTAGAACGAGATCATGGCGAAACGGCCGTTTTCGGGTTCACTGGCAAAAATACCATGTTGATCAACCCCCGGCACGGCTCCTTCTTCTTCCTCGGCGAAATCCTAACCACCCTACCGCTGGCAAATAATTATCAATCGTCAACCGTTAAGCGTCAATTATCCATGCCCTCTTGTGGCAGCTGCCAACGCTGTCAGGATGATTGCCCGACTGGCGCTTTCCCCGCGCCATACGTGCTAGATGCCCAGCGTTGTATTTCCTACCTCACCATTGAACTTAAAGATTGGATACCCCGCGAATTAAGACCTTTAATGAGAAACTGGATTTACGGCTGTGATGTATGCCAGGAAGTATGTCCCTTCAATCGCTTTGCGCAAACCACGCATGAAGCGGGATTTTACCCAGAAGATTGGCTGCTAGACCCCCAAAATTGGGATCATGTTGCGCCTCGTTTGTTAGACATTTTGACTTTGGATGAAAAAGAGTTTGCCGCTCGATTTGCCCACAGTCCCATCAAACGCATCAAGCGGAGGCGGTTAGTGAGGAATGCTTGTGTGGCGGCGGGGAATTGGGGCAAGGAAACGGCCGTTCCCACTCTAGTCACCCTGCTTTCAGACCCAGAGCCACTCATTCGAGGGCATGCCGCCTGGGCATTGCACCAAATTGGAACTGATGCAGCCAAAACGGCCGTTGCCCATGCCCTGAACTACGAAACAGATGAAAAAGTTCGTGAAGAATTAAAACATTAGTTAAACCAAAATGACCATCTAGCAACAACTTCCCTTTTTACAGATAGTCAGGTCACTTCAAGCGCCGCCATCAATACCGTCACCTATTCATGGCTGCACACAAAGTCGCCCACCAGGCAGCAGCTTGCGTCAGTTTTTTTATGACGCATCAACCGTGGCTCGTTTCCCCATAAGTTCTTTCAGAACAACCAACATCTCTTGGGGGTCCATTGGTTTTTTCATATACACATCAGCCCCCACAGCCAGCCCCTCTTCTACCGCATCTGGTTGAGAGCGTCCACTCAACATCAAAACAGGAATAGCAGCGGTTCCCGAGTTTGCCCGCAATTTCTCACAAACAGTAATGCCATCCATCTCCGGCATCATTACATCTAAAATAATGGCATCAGGATGATAACGTGCTACTTGCTCAAGCGCTTCTATGCCATTTTCCGCTTCAATGGTTTCCAGGCCATCCAAAGACAAAAACATAGAAATCATCTGACGTGTCAAATCTTCATCATCAACCACCAACACCAGTTTTCCCATGTCGTACACTCCAAATTGAGAAGAATTAAAAATCAGTATAACGGGTTTGCCTAAAAAGTTTAAGAAACCAAAAGTACCATTTCTCGCAAGGCTCGAATATTCCTGGTAGGCGTTGTCACCATGACCACACATCCAGTCCCCAATAACAGCCGGGTTCCTTGCGTTTGGGCAATGGCATCTTTAGCCTCTGCCAACGTGTTTGCCGGGTTTTCTTGATGCAGCGTCCAATGATCGACACCCCCACTAGCTGCTCCTGAAATTTGGGTCAAGCCGGTTTCCAGGCTAATTCCCGTTTCCCGGTCATGCCAGTTGATCAACTGAGCCGGGTAATCTGCCGCTAAATCAAACATGACATCAGTGCTGTGGATGTGTACCATGTTGCACCACAAGTCGTCTACAGCCTCCAGCACGCGCAAATCATAAGAACGGCCGTTTTCCACAAACTCTGCTCGGCTCAACAAAGGATAACGGGCATGCTGCACCGCATAAAAAATGCCGCTAATACCCGTTTTCTTAGCCGCTTCAATAAAGCGCAGGGTACTTTCCGTAATCGTTTCAAGTCCCTGCTTAAACAAATCAGGATGGCTGCGCATGTGACTGAGCATCACAGGATTATCCGCCAAATGTTTCGCTTGCGACAACGGGGAGAAAATAGTAGCCACAAACGGCACTGTCTCGCCAACCTGCTCTCCAATCAGACGCAGCGCTTCCAGTTGTTTGCTCAACATACCTTTATAGGGATCAAGCGGTGTCAGCTTCTCCCAATCTTCCGGTTGTTGAATCACCCGTTTGCGATATTCACGAGTGCCTTCGATATGACCGACCCAGGCAGTCTCCACCCCCCAGTCATCTACCGAATAACTGCTAGCAGGTCCCACCTTGAGCAAATCCCAATCATATTCTTTTTGCCATCGCAGATGGGCAGCAGCAAGTGCAGCCGCATCCTGGTCATCTCCCGGCCAATGGCGCCACAGGGCTACCGGAACCCGATCTGGTTTTTCACCAGCAATGACCGCCTCTAATCGCTTACGTTTATGTAATTTCGTCATATTTCCCCCAGAAATATAGATTTTTCAGGTCACGACACCGCAAAACAAGAACTACGTCTGCCGCAGGTCGCGCCGGTGTCGTCACCATTTAGAACGCTAAGTAACCATCTAAAAACAAATCCCCGTTTCCTGGGGAACGGTCACTTGCAGCCCACCCATCAATTCCGTCACGTATTGATAGATGCGCACTAATGATACAATCTTTTGTCATTTTTTTGTATTCTCCACAGTTCCCGACTTCTTTGTTTAATGATACAATGCACCTTGAAATGCATTCAAATAGTTGAGGAAAACAGATGCTTCCAAACGAAACGGCCGTTTCCCTGGCTCAAACCATCGCCAAAGAGATCGCACCACGAGCCGAACAAGCTGATAAATTAGCAGCTTTACCGGTAGAAGACGTGCGTTTGCTGCAAGAAACAGGCTACACAGCATTAAGCGTGCCCAAACAGTTCGGCGGACATGGTTATTCCCTGTTAGATTGCGTTGCTGCTCAAGTGCAGCTAGCACAGGGAAGTGCCTCCACCGCCATGGTGGCCGGTATGCCCATCCAACTGTTTGGCTTGCAACGAGAATCAACAAATTGGCGTTCTGATGCCTACGAAGCATTGTGTACCGCCGCCGCCCAAGGGGCGCTCATCAATTCTGCAGCCAGCGAACCTGCCATGGGCAGCCCATCGCGGGGTGGCTTGCCCGCCACAACAGCCAAACCCACAGACGATGGGTCGGGTTGGGTGATTAACGGGCGTAAAACCTGGGTAACTGGAGGCGAACATCTCACCCACTTACTCATCTATGCCACAGTTGGCAGCAGCATTGGCATCTTATTAGTAGAGAAAGATACGCCGGGCATGGTTTGGCAGCATACCTGGAAAGAGGCGTTAAGCTTACGCGTCAGTGACAGCCACAATCTCACCCTGACAGATGTAGTAGTGCCGCTGGAAAATCTCATTGACTCCCCAAACCCGCAGCCCAACGTGTGGTTTCCTTTAATTATGGCCAGTATCTACATGGGAACGGCCGTTGCAGCCCGAAACACTGTCATCCAATTTGCCTTAGAACGAGTTCCCTCCGCCCTGGGCAAACCGATTGCCACCCTCCCCAAAATTCAACGTCAAATCGGCGAAATCGACATTGCTCTGCAAGCTGCTCAATCTCTTTTGTTTGATGTGGCTGGCGAATGGACAGGTAACAACAAAGATAGACAAGCTTTCTTACCACGCATTGCCGCAGCCAAATCCATAGTCACAGAAACAGCCAATAAAGTCACCGACAAAGCACTCAGAATCGCAGGAGGCACCAGTATCACCAAAGCCCTGCCCCTTGAGCGCTACTTCCGCGACGTACGCGCAGGCTCCATGCAGCCCCCCTCCGGCGACACAGCCCTGGAGATGGTCGGTCGTGCCGCTATCGCCGAATTAGATAAATGACCCCCCGCCACAAAAGCATTACGAACGCGCCGTAATCTTAGATTCTAAGCCCTGACTTTGACCACCTTTCCCCTTTGCCTTAGCATACTGCTTTTGTTGACTTCCCGTCCAACTGTCAAAACCAATCGTGCCTAGCTTTTTATTCCTCTTGTCCTCATTTTCATTATAAAAAACCAGATACGTCATTTGTTTCAAACCGACAAAATTCGCTGTTTTGTCCAGCGAAATTGTGCGTTGCAACCGTTCACGCCAGGTGCCAGTGTTGAGGTAAATGACCTCTCGTCCCTCCACACAGTCAAGCGGTTTCAGCAGTGGCTTGTGGGTATGGCCATAAAGCACGTAGTGAACCTGGCTGCCCGCCTCCCGCCAAACCTCCTCGTGATAAGCACCTTCCATGCAATCATCAAGGCCGCCTTCCTGCATGTCTCTCTCTAGCATGGGCAATAAAAGCTCTATCAAGCGGTTGGCATCCGTGTAATCCAACACAAAATCAAGCACTTTTTGGAATGGTTTGCCTGAAGCTGCTCGAATAAGTTCATCCACATGCGTGTTTGGATTTTCCCAATTTTGCACAAACTCAATGTCAAAAAAGGTTTTGATCACAGTATCAATCGTCTTGTCCATCGCCTCCCGGATGCGTTCGTCATCCTGCTCCCTCATTTTGGAATAAAACCACTCCATCAGACGACCCAAGGGACGTACATTGTCCACATTTTGCATCGCTTCCACCAGTTCATCTGTGATTTCCGGGTAGGTTTCCTGCAAACTTTTTAGAACAACCACAAGTTTGACTGCGATCTCGGTGGCCACGACATCACCGATAGGCACTTGTAAATGGTCTTCGCGTGTGTAAGCCTCTGTGCCATTGTAGTTGTACACATCAAATTGATGTCCATGACGGGCAAACACACCATACGCCTCGTCCAAATATTCATATTTGTACCACCATTCGCCATCCACATCGCCATCCACAGTGGTAGGCGAAACAGCCAGACCCAACTGCTTTTGAAATTCATCACGTAAAGCAGGATACAGGTTGATAGGTCTATCATGATTGCCCACCACATAAATAATTTCTACAGGAATTGAAAAGTCTGCAATACCATATTCTTCTGCCGCCGTTTTTTGTAAATGCTTGTGGAAGTTCCTGAAAAAGAGGAACGTATCCCAATTTTGATAAAGTATCGTATTTTCTGGCACATCTTCCCGTTTTTTCGACTCTGGGAATCGCCCTAAAATTTTGAAGCATCGCTCTTCTACCACACTATTAGGCTGAGGATGGGGCACGTCCGCTAACCCATTTTCACCCCACAGACGGTTTTCCGGTGCTTCCTCAAACCATTGGGTGGAACGGATGAGGTCAGGTATGTCACCGAGCAGTAAGAGTTTCAGTTCAGTCGCTTTGTTTTTCTGGGCTAATCCGACAATGCTAGACATGAAAACTGACTCAAAAGCTCTAGGCGGCAAATTGTGATTACCAGAAGTACCATCCACAAAATGCAAATCACTAATAACAACAAGCATCGTGTCCTCCTAGAAAATGAGTATCGTTAGCTGAAAACGTAAAAATTCTGGGTAGTGGTTAAACAAGAACTAGTAAATTCTCATTGTACTCATGAACTGGGGTCTGGCAAAAATGACATAAATTGGAAAACAAAAAGCTAAATCAAATAAGATTGTAGTTTCCGAACCAAATCCCAATTTTAAGATAGTCTCTTGATTAAGTAAATTGTACAACATTCTGCCAAACTCATTGAATTTATCATTCCTTTACAACTGACAACTGAATCCTTCTAAACTCCAATACAGTCATGTTGCCTCCCTTGGGAAAGGGTAAGCTAAACCGACAGGGAAGTAAACCTTCCCCCCGCCTATGTTTGCTACCCACCATTTGCTGGTAAGTGTAATGTAATCCAATAGGCTACATGGTGGCATAGAGATCAAATCAAAAGTTTTTAGCTGGCTAATAGGCAAGTCTAGCGGGTTTAAGGGCAAACTTATTTCTAATTTAGACATCTCTTTAGCGGCCGGCCGTTCCCCACAGCGGAAGGATCGGCCGTTTTGATGCCTAGTTGGGCACACAAACAACTTCTCCGTAAACATTGAGCCAGGTATGTGGCTCAAATATGCTACAATCAAGGATAATATTTAGCTTCGTTAATACGATGGTTACCAATTTAACTAAAAATCCCTGTGAATAATCCGGAGGTGCTAATAAAAACAACAGTTTAAGGTGGTTTTATAGGTGTGGCCACGACGCTATTGTTTTTTGTCGTGGTTTTTCCTGGTTTGATGCTGGCTCATTACCTGAACATTCAAACCAGAATGAGGAGCTATATTGATGTTACAAAAGCGCTTTTTAACCACAACCTTGCTAACTGCCACGTTTGTTGCCCTGTGGCTAATTATTTTATCCATATCTTCCACCCCCCTTAACGCTTCACCAACGGAGTTGACTTATATGCAGTCAACTTATGATTGCGCCGCACAATCGGCAATACCCCCAACTGAATGTGAAGCATTAGTAGCAATTTACAACGCTAACCCGGATGCTTCTCTTAACGGTTGGTTGGCTGCTGGCAGTTCCCCTTGTGATTGGTCGGGAGTCTATTGTTCTGGTGGTGGGGTCGATGAATTAAATCTGGAGCAAGATGGTTTAACGATGATACCAGCAGGAATTGGGGATCTCACTAATCTGACATACTTGAACTTGCATGGCAACCAATTAACAGCTCTGCCCCCAGAAATTGGGGATCTCACTGAGCTAACAAAGTTGTGGTTGCCTTACAACCAGTTAACGATCCTGCC
>PDQY01000077.1 GCA_002746795.1 Chloroflexota bacterium
TGGCACCCGTAGGAGTTTGGCCAAGACCCCGCCAATCAAAGCACCTTCGTGCATATGACCATGCACAATATCGGGACGGAAGCGCAACCCCTCCAGCAGCGTTTGCACAGCCAGATAAACATCAAACGCCAGTTTATGCCGCGAGGAACCCACTTCATAGTCTGTGTGATAAGGCAGGGGAGCGGTACGCCGAATGTCTAAACCTGGCATATCGCTTCCTTTATAATAGGTAACGATAGCCAGTTCCTGATCGAACTGTTGCAAGGTGTGCGCTTCTTCCAGAATGCGGATATGACCGCCATAATCGTTAAAAAACGAGGTAGGCACCACCATCAAAACACGAAAACGACGCGGTAAGTCTTTCGCTACCACGTCGCCAGGTTTAGATAAAGTTGTAGGCGTTTTTTCAGGGGTCAAAAGCTAATCCTCATCCTCATCTTTTTTCTGTTGACCAAATACACCCAAGAATCGTGAAATCCCTAATGGATTCGGCAAGTCTTGCACTTCCCCTTCAACCCAATCATTTTTCTGGCGCTCCCGCAGCCATTTTGCTCTTTCAACAGCGATGCCGTCCACCATTGCCGCTAAAATTTCTTCTTCACCCTCATAAATCTGGCGGCGCAACCCATTTAATGCATCAATCACCTGATCAAGCCAATGTAAAGTCGCCATTTTATTGGTATGCGCCTGATGCGCCAAATCCACATTTTCAGCAAGGGGCTGGGTGCTCATGGCAAAAGGCACACTGGCAAAACGAAGCATGTCACGCCACCCCGATGATTTAGTGATGGCGCTAAACAAGGCGGCCGCTAACAAACCAGGCACCGTTTGTATCCCGGTTTGCAAACTATCATACTCCATGGGATCAACAAAGTAGGGGACAGCCCCAAGAAGATAGCCAAAGTTAACGGCCGTTTCCACTGCTTCCGGATCCGCTTTAGCAGAAGGCATAATGCAGAAAACACTCCTCTTAAACACATCGCCGCTGGCCGTAGTCAGGTCAGAACGGCCGTCAACAAGCCAGGGTGACGCATAAACTGGGCTGGCTCCAATGTAATGGCCCCGATCCTCAACCATGTATTGCTCCGCCAATGTTAAGGCCGGCCCTTTCAATTCAGAAAAATCCAGAAGCAAGCAATGCTCCTGTAACATATCGCCAATAACAGGCATGATACGCTGCAGCGCATCATAAGAAACAGCCAACACCAAAATATCTGCGTTTTCTGCAATCTTGCGCAAATTCGACTCCACCTTATCAACAATCCCCAACGCCTGCGCTTTACGCACTTGAGAACGACTCTCATCGTAGCCAATCAGGTCTACGTCAAATTCAGATTCTTTAACAGCCAGGGCAATGGATGCCCCTAAACGGCCTAAGCCAATGATTGAAAGGTTTTTTGCTATCATGTTTTCTCTCTCAAATGGAACCAATACCCAGGAAAAACAGAGACTAATCCTTAGACGGTCACTCAATCAGTTCTTATCATCTGCCCATTGTAGTAAATGGAGTAATTCATCCTCCTCGGATGTATCTTCTGCTGTCAGGTTATCCTGATGGCGGCGGATCAAATTCACAACTAAATCGCTGCTGCCAGCAGCTGCGGCCAGCTGCGCCCCCCACTCAGGATGCTGGGCTTTAACCACAAACGGCCGTTTCCATCCTGGCTGCGTGTGATTACCCCAAACGGCCGTTTTCCCCGGAAGCAGTTTCTTCACCACCACAATCAACGACCGATCCCACACCGACAAAGGAGATTGCGTCTTACCCACATCATGCAGCAGCGCCGCCTTTAATAGCTCAAGCCGACCATGACCCGCTTCCTGCAGCGTGCGCATCACCCGATAACTATGCCACCGTTCCCCTCGATCAAAGCGTAAAAACAGGGCAAACTCCGCTTCAGAGAGCATCGCCTGTACCTCAGCCAACCTTGACTCCCCAAGTTCAGGTGCCCATACAGCCTGTTGAAACTGCCACAGGCGATAAAACAAGTTAGTCACAAACCAATACCCACCAAGGTAGTGGTAATGACACTTGCCGGCATCCAAACCAAATAGTAAAGGACATCAATGCCAATCATCGGCAGCACAAAAATCACACCAATCAAAACGATAAAGCCATACTGCTCCAACGGCCGCAGCTGATAAGAAATATCCGGTGGCAAAATCCCCACCAGAATCTTGAAACCATCTAGCGGCGGAATCGGAATCAAATTAAAAATGGCCAACACAACATTCAGCCACACAAACTGAGACATCAAATAATCAAATGTCGGTAAAATATCACTGCTGCTGAAAAATGTAAACCCAGCTAATCCCAGCCAGAACGGTATCGAGCCAATCACCGCCATCACAAGGTTAGACAACGGGCCAGCCGCGGCCACAATAGCCATGGCAGAACGAGGATTACCCTTCAAATTATAAGGATTTACCATCACCGGCTTTGCCCATCCAAATCCAGAAATCAACAACAAAATCGTGCCAAACGGATCTAAATGTTTGAGCGGATTCAAAGTCATACGCCCCATACTGCGCGGCGTCGGATCACCCATACGGTCCGCAGTCACAGCATGAGCTAATTCATGAATCGTAAACGCCACTAACAAAACGACTATGCGGGCAATGATGGTGGCAGCATTCAAGTTAAACATAATTTCCTGTCCTAAAAATTCAAGTCGGCAAAGTATACCTTGCCTATAAAACAGTGACGAATACCGACACGCTAACCCCATCAATAATCATATCACCTTAATAGTTGCGAAATAAGTGCGCAAACATCACCCTTGCCGGTTGCCCCATTCCCTTGCTTGCTTATAATCTCCTGCTATGTACGTAGAAATCCATTTAGGCGACATCGTGCGCTTACGCAAAAAACATCCATGTGGCAGCACCGACTGGGAAGTCGTGCGTGTCGGTGCCGACATCGGCCTCGTGTGCCTGAAATGCCAACATAGGATCATGCTGCCACGCGGGACATTTAACAAACGCCTCAAAACCATCTTAAAAAATAATCAGACAAGTGATAATTCAGACCTTTAGGCACAAATGATCGAATTTCTCGGAATGATTTACGTGCTGACAGTGGCAACCCTATCCCTGTTCGGCTTTTTAGGTTTGTTTACACTCTGGCTTTATTGGCGGCACCGCCACGATAAAGCCCCCTGCCCCACCCTGCCCGCTGAGCTGCCCTCCGTTACCATTCAACTCCCCATCTTCAATGAAAAATACGTCGTCGAACGGCTCATCAAAGCGGCCGTTTCTCAGGATTACCCGGCAGACAAACTGCATATTCAAGTCTTAGACGATTCCACCGATGACACCACAGACATCGCCGCCGACTTAGTGACCCACTATAAAAAGCAGGGCATCCACATTGACTTAATACATCGGAATAACCGCATTGGCTACAAAGCCGGAGCCTTAGCTGCCGCTTTACCCGCTGCACAAGGGGAATTCGTGGCCATCTTTGACGCAGACTTTGAGCCAACCTCAGACTTCTTGCAAAAAACCATCCCTTACTTCACCAATGAACCAGAGCTAGGCATGATTCAAGCACGTTGGGGACACCTCAACCCAGATGATTCCGCCCTGACAGCCGCTCAAGCCATCGCCCTGGATAAACATTTTGCCATGGAGCAAACTGTGCGCCATCGTGCCAACATATATCCAAAATTCAACGGAGCGGGCGGCATTTGGCGGCGTACCTGCATGGAAGATGCCGGTGGCTGGCAAGATGACACCGTCTGTGAAGATTTGGATCTCAGCACCCGAGCCATCCTCAAAGGGTGGCAATTCCGTTTCCTGAATGATGTCACTGCACCTGCCGAACTGCCCACAAGCATCACCGCTTATAAAAGCCAGCAAGCCCGTTGGGCTAAAGGCTCTACGCAATGCCTCGGCAAATTCGGCTGGGACATTTTGACTGACCAGCAGCATTCGTTGGGCGCCCGGCTGTATGCCCTGGTGTCGATGTCGGCGTACAGCACGCATTTGCTGCTGCTGGTGCTGTTATTTTTGCAGATTCCGCTGATTTACTGGGGCTATTCGTTCCCCTCCCTGCTGTTTGTCTTTTCGCTGATTGCCATTGGGCAGCCGCTTTTGTTTGTGCTGGGGCAGCAGGTGCTTTACCCAGATTGGCTGAAGCGGCTGCGCCATTTTCCCACCCTGTTGGTGGTGGCAATTGGTCTGGCTCCCAGCAACAGCCGCGCTATTTTGCAGGCCTTTTCTGGGGGACAGCATGTGTTTGTGCGGACACCCAAAACAGGCCTTTTAAAAGGAAACCCGGTTGAGTATCGCTTGCCGTTTGATTGGATTGTGATCGCGGAGGTTTTCCTGGCTGTTTATGCGTTGGCAGGACTGCTTTTGGCAATTTCGCAACGGAATTGGGGGCCAACGGTCTTTTTAGGCAGTTGCACGGTTGGCTTTGGTTATGTGGCATGGTTAAGTTTGCGGGAGTTGGTGAACAGATAACGGCTGACAGCTTACCACTCATGGTTCACAGCTGACAGATTACGCATCCCATTTTCTCTGAGGTAAAATAGGGGAAAATTCGGCGTTCAGAACCATGGTTATGACTGTACCGGCCATTGAACAATCAGGAAATGGCCTCCGTCCCATCAATTTAAACAAAGATGTGCCCCAGGTATTGGAGCTGTTACGGCTTGCCTTTGGGGAATCTTTGGATGCTGAGGGGCAGCGAATTTTGCAAGGGCAAACGGCCGTTACAGGGCAACCTGCTTTCCTCTTCCGCTTTAGCCCTATGGCCAACCGTCTGTCTCGCGGTTATGTGTGGGAAAAAGAGGGTCAGATTATTGGCAACGTGACCCTGCTCAACACCAGCATCAAAAGTCGCTACCTCATCGCCAACGTAGCTGTCCATCCCCACTACCGACGGCAAGGTATCGCCCGGAGGTTGATGGACGCCGCCCAGAAATACGTTCGTCAGCAAAACGGCCGTGAAATCTTGCTCCAGGTAGACAAAGACAACATCCAAGCCATCAGCCTTTATGAAGATTTAGCTTACGAGACAATAGGCACCATGACCACCTGGATTGCCAGCGCCGGTCGAGTCAGACCCATCCAAAGCCATGCCAACGTCCCCACGCGGGAGCTGAAACATAACGAAGGGCAAGCGGCCTATGAGCTAGATATATTGGCATTGAACCCCAATTTAAACTGGCCGGAACCGATTCCCAAAGATACTTATCAATTTTCATTTTGGCGTCGTTTGTCTAATGTGATCAATGCCCGTCGACATGAAACATGGATTAGCACAGACCGCCGTTATCTCACCGGCACTGTCTCACTCTGGAGCGAATGGGGGCGGGCACATCAGATGACATTACGAGTCCATCCAAAGTGGAAAGGGGAAGTAGAACGGCCGTTACTCGCCAAGATGCTGCGTCGCCTGCCCTACGTCCCCCGCCGTAACGTCCGCATCGACCATCCACACGACGACGAGCTAACAACACATCTACTCACCGAAGCAAATTTCAGACCCAGACGCATGCTCACACACATGCGCCTCGACTTAACAAAAATATGAGCAGGGATTAAGGGATTTAAGGATTAGAAATCACGCTCCCCAATCTTCCCATAAAATTCAAGGAATAAATCATGGCTAGTACAGAAGAACGCTTGCAAATCCTAAAAATGATAGAAGCAGGCAAAATCACAGCCGCAGAAGGTGCTGAGCTGCTTCGCGCCCTCCACCAAGACCATCACAGCCCCAAAAGCGAACCACTTAAAGGAGCCAGTGCCCCACGATGGTTCCGCGTCCGCATCACCGACATGCGCAGTGGACGCAATAAAGTCAACGTCAATATTCCCATAGATCTCGTCCATGTCGGGATCAAAATGGGTGCCCGCTTCGCACCAGAAATGGAAGGCACAGAATACAAACAAATCATGGAAGCCATCCAAAGCGGTCAGCAAGGTAAAGTCATGGACGTCACTGACAACGAAAGCGGTGAGCGGGTCGAAATCTTCATCGAATAAACCGACTCCATTCCCTCCCCCGAAAAAACAGGCATTCGCAGATGAAGGGATTATCAAAATCCCAGAATCCCCTACGCTCGCTTCGCCCTCTTTTGCCGTATATCATGGCGTAACGTTTTCTTGCGGATACGCAAGGAATCAGGTGTCACTTCAAGCAAATCCTCATCAGTCAGATGCTCAATAGCATCATCCAGCGACATGATACGTGGCGGCGTTAATTGCTCAGCAACGGCCGTTGGAGAGGCACGGTGATTGGTGAGATGCTTCGTGCGGCAAACATTAACCACCAATTCATCATTTCGAATATTTTCACCCACAACTTGCCCAGCATAAACCTCTTCGCCCGGTTTCACAAAGAAAGTCCCTCGCTGCTGCAAATTTGCCAGCGCATAAGCACTCACCGCCCCTGACTCCAGAGCAACAAGCGAGCCTAAATCATGCGAGGCAATTTCACCTTTAATCGGCTCAAAACCATAGAACAAGGTGTGAGAAATGCCCGTCCCTCGTGTTGCGGTCAGGAATGGTTGCCGAAAACCCAACATGCCCCGGGTAGGCACAATATATTCAGCATAAACAGTACCATCGTCACCATATTTTATATTGACAACCACCCCCCGCCGCCGTCCCAACATTTCACTAACAGCACCATAATAGTCAGTGTGAACCTCAATAAACAGTTGCTCCATCGGCTCCATCAAGCCATCATCCGTCTCTTTGAAAATCACCTCAGGACGACTGACAGCAAACTCGTAGCCTTCACGACGCATCGTCTCGATAAAAATGGCCAGATGCAGTTCACCACGTCCCGAGACAATAAAGGTGCCCGCCTCGCCAGTTTCCTCCACACGCAAGGCCACGTTGCTCTCCAGTTCACGCAGCAATCGTTCCCGAATTTGGCGGCTGGTGAGGTATTGGCCTTCTTTACCAGCAAAGGGGCTGTCGTTGATGCTGAAAGACATGCGTACAGTGGGTTCTTCAACGGTGATGGGGGGTAACGGCCGTGGATCATCTGGATCAGCCAGCGTATCGCCAATACCCACGTCTAAAATGCCTGCCACCGCCACAATATTGCCCGCATGAACCTCAGGCTGAGCCACCCGCTGCAAATTGCGGAACAGATAAGTCTTTGTAATTTTACCGGTTTTGATGACACCTTCAGTATTGATGTGAGCGATGGTTTGCCCTTCTTTGATGGTGCCACTGGTGAGCCGTCCCACAGCGATTTTGCCCACATAGTTGCTGTATTCCAGCGTCGTCACCAAAAGCTGCGTGGAGCCATGTTCGTCAACCACAGGTCCAGGCAGATAACCAATGATGGTTTCAAAAAGCGGCGCTAAATCGTCGGCCAAATCGTCAGCTTCATAACCTGCCCGCCCTTCTAACGCTTTGGTGTAAATGACGGGAAAGTCTGCTTGTTCTTCGCTGGCTTCCAAGTCGATGAAGAGGTCAAAGGTGGCGTTAACGGCATATTCAGGCCGTGCCGCTGGTCGATCAATTTTATTCACAACAAGAATCACCTTAAGGCCGCGCTGTAACGCCTGGCGCAGCACAAAGCGGGTTTGGGGCATAGGTCCTTCAACAGCATCCACCAGGAGCAGCACGCCATCGACCATGTTGACCACACGCTCTACTTCGCCGCCAAAATCAGCGTGCCCCGGCGTATCGACAATGTTGATGGTAACGCCGTTATAAACAACGCCCGTGTTTTTCGCCAGGATGGTGATGCCGCGTTCCCGCTCTAAATCATTGGAATCTAAAACGCGCTCCGTCACTTGTTGATTGTGGCGAAAGACATTGGCTTGCTGCAACATGCCATCGACCAAAGTCGTCTTGCCATGATCCACATGGGCAATGATGGCGATGTTACGAATATCATTTCTTGCTTGAGACATAGTTTTTACCTGTCACCTTACCACTTGGAAAATTTACACAAAAAATGCCCGATCACGGTAATGACCGAGCAACGGAGAGTATTGTAAAAGAGGAATAGGGGAATTGCAATGGGTAAAAAGAGATGATTACCAAGCGTTAACGTGGACGGAATGGCTCGCCAGCCAGTTTCCCATCTTACACTCACCTGAATCCACTGACGCACCTGGTGCGACAAGGCAAACAAGGCGCACGCATCACGCCTAGCTGCCAATCAATTGACAAAAATCCAGCAAAAATGTATATTTGTCTATACATTTAAACAAAGGATCATTGATGATTTCCAAAGCCCCACCCTTACCTAAATATTATCAACTGGCTCAAATCCTGAGCGAGCAAATTACCTCTGGTGAACTGAAGCCTGACGAGCAGCTTGCCACCGAAGAAGAGCTATGCCAAACCTATCAGATGAGCCGGGGCACGGTGCGTGAAGCGATTCGGCTGCTGGTGGACGAAGGGCTGATTTGGCGCGGACGCGGACAGGGTACTTTTGTCAAGGCGCCAACCCAAAGCACCTCCCTGTTTTCGCTGACGCCCTTTAACGAGATGATGCGGCGTCAGAATCGGGTACCGCAAACAGAGGTTTTGGTGCAAACGGCCGTTACGCCCCCGCCGCACATCGCCCACACCCTCCACCTCAACCCAGCCGATCCCGTTATCCACATCGTTTGCCTACGCCTGGCCGACAACCACCCCGTCCTGCACGAAACCCGCTACCTGGCCCACTCCCTCTGTCCCGCCTTACTCGACGAAGACCTGGCCACCCACTCCATCCACGCCCTGCTCGTCAACAAACACCAGATTCCTATGGTCAAAATGAGCCACACCGTCGAAGTTATTCAATTAACCGCTGAACAAGCCGACCTGCTGCAAGCCAAACCCGGCACCAACGCCTTCTTCATTGAGCGCCTCACCACCACTGAAAAAGATGGCGTCCGCTTCCCTGCTGTCTGGTACACCGGCATCTACCTGGAAAATCATTATGATTTCCGGGCGCAGTTAGAACGGCCGTCATTGTAAAAAACAAGGATTACAAATCAAAGTGATCGTCTAAAAATTACTCCCCGTTTTTCAGAGAGAAAGGTCACTGGACGCGCATCCATCCATTCCGTCGCTTATTTATGGGTGCGCACAAAGTACATGAAATCTTCAATCTCACATCTTTAATCTCACGAAAGGAGACCCACCATGTCCCGAAAAATCCACGCCCCGCGCGGCACCAAGTTAACCTGTAAAAACTGGCTGATTGAAGCCCCCTACCGCCTGCTCCAGAATAATCTTGACCCCATCGTAGCCTTTGACCCCGATAAACTCATTGTCTACGGCGGACGCGGCAAAGCGGCGCGAAACTGGGAAGCATTTGACGCCATCCTGGAATCGCTGCGCGAGCTGGAACCAGACGAAACATTGCTGGTGCAATCTGGCAAGCCCGTGGCAGTGTTCCGCACACACCAGGATGCACCCCGCGTACTCATCGCCAACTCCAACATCGTGCCCGCCTGGGCCACCCAGGAAAACTTCGACAAGTGGGAGCAAGCAGGGCTGATGATGTATGGGCAGATGACAGCAGGCAGTTGGATCTACATCGGCACGCAGGGCATTTTGCAAGGCACCTACGAAACCTTTGGCTCCCTGGCGCGGCAAGAAGGCTGGGATGGGCTAAAAGGCAAGTTTGTCGTTACCGCTGGTTTGGGCGAGATGGGGGGCGCTCAACCGCTAGCCGTCACGATGAACGGTGGTGTAGGTCTGTTCGTGGAAGTAGACCGCTGGCGAGCCGAGCGTCGCCTCGAATTACGGCAAGTCGATGCCCTCACCGACAGCTTAGAAGAGGCGATGACTTGGGTCGAACAAGCCGTGGCTGCCAAAGAGCCAAAATCCATTGCGCTCGTGTGCAATGCCGCCGAGATTCTGCCCAAACTCTACGCGCTAGAGGTGGTGCCAGACGTGGTGACAGACCAAACCTCGGCGCATGACCCCATGTATGGCTATATTCCGGCGGGTCTGTCACTGGCAGAAGCAGACGCCCTGCGCGAAAGCGACCCCGACACCTATTTGCAGCAAGCCATCGACTCCATGACCACCCACGTACAAACCATGCTCGACTGGCAGAAAAAAGGCGCAGTCGTCTTTGATTATGGCAACAATTTGCGCCAACGTGCTTTCGACAATGGGTTGCAAGAGGCGTTCGACTATCCAGGCTTTGTGCCAGCCTACATTCGCCCCCTGTTCTGCGAAGGCAAGGGGCCATTCCGCTGGGTAGCGCTCTCTGGCGACCCGCAAGACATTTACGAGACAGACAAAGCTATCCTGGAACTGTTCCCAGAAGACGAACATCTAGCGCGCTGGATAAAAATGGCACAGCGGGACATCGAGTTCCAGGGCTTGCCAGCTCGCATCTGCTGGTTGGGTTATGGCGAACGCGCCAAAGCAGGGTTGAAATTCAATGAACTGGTTGCTTCGGGCAAAGTCAAAGCGCCTATTGTCATTGGCCGCGACCATCTGGACAGCGGCTCGGTTGCCAGCCCAAACCGGGAAACGGAAGGCATGAAAGATGGCTCAGACGCCATTGCTGACTGGGCGATTTTGAACGCTCTGATTAACACTGCCAGCGGTGCCACCTGGGTAAGTTTTCACCACGGCGGCGGTGTAGGCATTGGCTACAGCCTGCATGCCGGACAGGTGATTGTGGCTGATGGCACGCCGGAAGCTGCCACACGGCTTGAGCGCGTACTCACCGTTGATCCGGGCATGGGCGTGGTGCGCCACGTGGATGCAGGATATGAACGAGCGATTGAAGTAGCCAAAGAACGGGGCGTAAAAGTGCCGATGATGAAGTAAGGCTTTCGGGGGACGCGGATTCGGTATCAGTGCCCTATTTTTAGGTGAAGTTATGGAACCTCTGAAAATTTCTGGTGAGAATTTGAAAATTGACGATGTGGTAGCGGTGGCAAACGGCCGTTCTGTGGTGTTAGATCCCGCTGTGTTACCCAAAATCGAGCGGTCACGCGCCGCCGTGGAGCAGTTGGTGGCTGAAGGACGCATCGCTTACGGCATCACCACCGGTTTTGGCCGCTTCAAAGACCAGATCATTTCTCCCGATCAGGTCAAGCAGCTCCAGTTAAATCTAGTACACAGCCATGCCGTCGGTGTCGGGCCGGAGTTGGACGAACAAGTCGTGCGTGCCATCATGCTGGTGCGTTTGAACACCCTGGCGAAGGGGTATTCCGGCGTGCGTCCTGCCATCATTCAACTACTTATCAATATGCTCAACAGGGGCGTGCATCCTGTGATTCCCTCCCAAGGCTCCCTGGGAGCCAGCGGCGATCTGGCTCCCCTGGCACATCTGGCGTTGGTTTTGATTGGCGAGGGGGAAGCGATGATGCATGGTAAACGGATGAACGGCCGTTCTGCGCTGCATCAGGCTGGCTTATCTCCGGTCATTTTTGAGGCCAAAGAAGGGCTGGGGATACTCAACGGCACTGGGCAAATGGTGGGCATGGGTGCTTTGCTGGTGCACCGCGCCATCAATCTCGCTATCACGGCTGACATCGCGGCCTGTATGAGCCTGGAGGCTCTCAAAGGCACTGACCGCGCCTACGATGCTCGCGCTCACGCGGTGCGCCCCCACCCCCGCCAAATCGACTGTGCCACTTTTCTGTGCCAACTCATTGCGGGCAGCCAACTGCTACGCACTGATGATCCTAACAATGTGCAAGACCCATACACGCTGCGCTGCGTGCCTCAGGTGCATGGCGCTGTACGTGATGCTATTGCCTATGCCGAATGGGTGATTAACATCGAACTCAACTCTGTCAACGACAACCCTATCATTTTTGTGAACGATGACACAGGCGACATTGACGTGGTCAGTGCGGGCAATTTCCACGGTGAACCCATTGCCCTGGCGATGGATTACATGAAGCTAGCGCTTACCGACCTGGGCAACATGAGTGAACGGCGTGTCGCCCGCCTGGTTGACGCCGACAGTAACGGTGGCGTGCTGCCCATGTTTCTCACGGCTCAGGGCGGTCTGGAAAATGGCCTGATGATGGCTCAATACACTGCCGCTTCGCTGGCTTCTGAGAACAAAGTGCTGGCGCACCCTGCCAGTTCGGATTCAGTGCCCAGCAGCGCCAACATCGAGGATCACGTGAGCATGGGCACAACGGCCGTTCGCCATACAGCTAAAGTGATCGATCACGTAGAAACTATTCTGGCGATTGAGATGCTGGCAGCGGCACAGGGTATCGACTTCCGGCAGCAGGAGGATGGCGCGGCGCAGTTAGGTGCAGGAACGGCCGTGGCCTGCAAGCTCATCCGTGAAAAGGTGCCGTTCCTCACTGAGGATGTCATTTTGGCGACTTACATCGAGAAGATACGAAAATTGGTGCATAGTGGTCAGATAAAAACGGCCGTTATGGAGAAGTTAGCGCAATAATTTTTAACGCAAGGGCGCAGAGGTGCGGAGGCAAAATCAACGGCAATCTGCGGAGCAATATTTTATGGAAAAGCAATCTGTCGATCTTATTATTCAGAATGCATCGCAGCTGGTAACATGCGCCAGTCCTGATGGCCCCAAGCGGGGTGACGCGATGCGCGATGTGGGCATCATCGAGAACGGCGCGGTGGCAATACGGGAAGGGGTAATTATAGCTGTGGCAGAAACGGCCGTTATCCAAGCCCAATACCACGCCGCGCAAACCATCAACGCCACGAACCAAGCCGTCTGCCCTGGCTTCGTTGATCCCCATACCCACACCATCTACGGCGGCGACCGCGCTCACGAGTTTGAGCTGCGTATTCAGGGTGCCAGCTACATGGAAATCATGGCCGCCGGCGGCGGCATTGTCAGTACCATGCAGCATACTCGTGATGCTTCTGTGGCTGAACTGACTGCCTCCGCCCACAAGCGGCTCGATGATATGCTGCGTTTAGGCACCACCACGCTGGAAATCAAAACAGGCTATGGGCTTAACATCAATACAGAGCTGAAGATGCTCCAGGTCATAGAAAAGCTGGATAAAACCCATCCCTGTGATCTGGTGCCTACCTTCCTCGGCGCCCACACGCTGCCCCCCGCATACAAAGACAACCCAGAAGGCTACGTATCGCTTGTTATCAACGAGATGATTCCAGCCGTATCCACCTGGTATCAAAACTCCCACTTTGCCATGAAGAACACCCCCATCTTCATCGACGTTTTTTGCGAAGACCATGCTTTCACTGTGGAGCAAACGCGCCGCATCCTGCAAGCAGGCATCCGTGCCGGTTTCCGCGCCAAAATCCACGCCGACCAGTTTAACGATTTGGGCAGTGTGCCCCTGGCTGTGGAGTTGGGAGCCGTTTCCGTCGATCACCTTGATGTGACCAGCCGCGAAAACATCCGCGTAATTGCAAATTCCAACACCATTGCCACGCCGCTGCCTGCTGTCAACTTCAACCTGGGCATGAACGCCTATGCCAATGGCCGTGCCATGATTGATGAAGGCGCGATCTTGGCGCTGGCCACAGACATCAATCCTGGCTCTGCTCCCTGCCTTTCCCTGCCGATGGTGATGGCGATTGCCTGCCGTTTCCAGAAACTGCTCCCCACCGAAGCGCTCAATGCCTGCACGCTCAACGCCGCTCACGCCATCAGCCTTGGCCATCAATTTGGCTCCCTCGAACCTGGCAAGCAAGCAGATATCCTCATTCTCAAAGAGGCAGATTATCGCCATCTAGCTTACTTTTTTGGTCACAACCCTGTGGCAATCGTGATTAAACGTGGCAAGATCATGGCTTGAGCAATGATCAATTCTATTTTTGCTTTGTTATTCGGGGCGTCGGTTGACAAACCCTGTGCTTACACACCATGAACTGCGCATACCATGCAAGAAATCACCCAAAATTAAACTGGCAGCGCCCATAGCAACGCTGTGTTCGCCAAGATGGCTCAATTCCAATTGCAGCACGGCATTAGGCTGCGGTAAGCTATATTTTTCAATATAGGGTACCATTTTCTCTAACAGCAAAGGTCCTAAAATTTTGCTTAACCATCCCCCTAGCACAATTGTTTCTGGGTTATACAAGTTGATGAGATTGGCAAGACCTGCCCCAAAATAATGAGCTGTTTGTTCAATAACTGCCCATGCTATTTTGTCGTTGCTTTCTGCGGCTGAAGCAAGGTTTGCCATAATGTCAGGTTGGGTCTTTCCTTGAAGCAGGGGTGAATCCGGGGCGATTTCGCTCAAGGTTTGGATGATGCCCGGTGCGCCGACGTAGGTTTCTAAACAGCCTTGACCACCACAACGACAGGAACGGCCGTTTAGTGCCAGTGTCGTATGACCAAATTCACCAGCACTATTGGCCACACCACGCTGCAGCTCGCCATTGGCAATGATGGCCGCCCCCACCCCTGTACCGACTAACAAAGCTACTAAATCCTGCTTTTCTGAACCAACGCCAAACCACTGTTCCGCCAATCCCATCGCTTTGGCGCCGTTGTCCATGATAATTGGCCGCGGGATCTTTTCTTCCAACTTTTCTATCAATGGGACGTTGTGCCACCCCCAGTTGGGCGCAAATACTGAAATCCCGCCTTTCCTCTCAACCACGCCTGGCACACCAATACCAATGCCAATCACTTTCTCTTCTGGATAACCGGAAACAGTCAACAGTTCGTAGTAACCAGATACGATATTGTCAATCACTTCTGCCGGTTGAATGTTTTCATTTTCTAGCAAATAGGTGACTGTTTGCCTCAAGTTCATTTTCAAGTCAAACAAATGAAATCGGATCAATGTTTCACCCAAATCAATGCCAATAAATGCGCCATACGCTTTGTTGATGGTTAGCATGACACGCGGACGACCACCACGGGATTGTATGGTGCCAGATTCTAAGATGACCTCCTGATCCAGCCAGGTTGTTAGCAAATTGGTGACGGTAGCAACACTTAATTCGGTTAATCTGCTCAAATCTTGCCGGCTTAATGGCTCGTTGAAATAGAGTGCCTTCAAAATGCGGCGTCGGTTAAAGTATCGTAGATCTTGTGTACTGCTGATCAAGGGTAAGTTCATTGTCATGCTCTTCATTGCATCGTCAGTTTCAAAAAACAGTTCTTGACATCAAATTATTTTAAGTCATAAAATAACCTGAAGCAATAATGAACGCTTATGGGATATGGATCCATACATCGAATTTGGAAAGATATGTTTGCCAAACTTGAGGCGAATATTGAGGAGGTGATTATTAAAGGAAGCAAACTGGTCATTCTAAGATTGAGAGTTATGTGCGCATCCACGAATAAGTTACGGAATGGATGGATGCGCTTCAAATGACCTGACCGTCTGTAAAAAGGGAATTTATTTCTAGACGGTTATTATGTTTACTAGCTAACGAAAAAAAGAGGATTTGAAATGAAGCGCAAACAAATTATCAATATAACGGCCGTTTTCATCATAGCAATTGGGGTGATAACGGCCGTTTTTCAAATGACCAGATCTGTATCCGTATCAGCCACTGATGAACCAGTGGAGGTCTGGTTGACATTAGCAGATGAAAGCAAACTTCTCAATCAAGAAGCAGGACTCCAATTCCAGGCTGGCTCAGGCATGGCCACCAACATCATCACTATTGATGAAACGCAGCTGTATCAGCAATTTGAAGGTGCCGGTGCCGCTATGACAGAGTCCTCAGCCTGGTTGATAATGAATAACCTCCCAGAAGCCGAACGAAATACGCTGATGGCTAACTTATTTACCGGTAATGGCGATGGTATTCATTTAAGTTACGTGCGGGTGCCCATGGGCGCTTCTGACTTTGCTCTATCTAGTTACACTTACAATGATATGCCCGCAGGCCAAACTGACCCCACCCTGGCCAATTTTTCTGTAGCACATGATGAAGCCTACATTATCCCTGCCTTGCAACAGGCTCGTGACCTGAATCCACAACTGCGGCTGATGGGAACCCCTTGGAGCGCACCCGCCTGGATGAAAGATAATGAAAACCTCAACGCCGGGTCATTGCAAAGCCAATATTACGATGCCTTTGCTAACTATCATGTGAAATTTGTAGAAGCTTATGCCTCCTATGGCTTGCCTATTGATTCGCTTACCCCCCAAAATGAACCAGAACACGAGTCCAATAGTTATCCCAGTATGGCTATGTCAGCTGAGGAACAAAAGGTATTTGTGCGTGACCACCTGGGTCCTGCCATTGAGAGTGCAGGTTTAAACACACGGCTCTTGTTATTAGACCACAATTGGGACTTAGCTAATTATCCATTATCCATTTTGGCTGATCCTGATGCGTATGATTACGTCGATGGCACCGCCTTTCATGGTTATGGAGGAGATGTTGGTGCGCAAACGGCCGTTCATAATGCCTATCCTGAAAAAGGTGTGTGGTTTACAGAATGCTCAGGTGGAGGCTGGGCCACTGATTTTGCTGACAATATGACCTGGAACATGCACAATCTGGTAATTGGCAATTTCCGCAATTACGGCAAAAGTTTGCTGCTGTGGAACCTGGCGTTGGATGAAAATGATGGCCCGCAAAATGGTGGTTGCGGCAATTGTCGTGGCGTTGTCACCATCAATCAAACCACAAATGCGGTAGAGTACAACGTTGAATACTATGTCTTGGGACATGTAGCCAAGTTTGTAGATCCCGGCGCTTACCGTATTGATTCCACAGCTTTTATCGAAGGCGGCCCAGAAAATGTTGCCTTCCACAATCCTGATGGCTCTATCGTTTTGATTGTCCATGCCACGGAAGCCACGACTTTTGATGTAGCCTGGCAGGGGCAATATATCAACTACAGCTTGCCAGCCCAAGGCACTGTCACCTTCAAATGGGATGGGGGATCTACACCAGCAGCTGACAATGTTTTGCAAGAGTTTGAGACAGAAGGAACCTATTATGACGTATGGCATGCCACCAGCAGCTTGAGCAATACCGCCCGCTTTGGCACCTATTCCCTGCAAATGGTGGGCACTGTTGATCCCTGGCATACCGTAGCCGCAGAGTTAAATAACAGCCCCGTCGATGCCACTGGTTTTAGTGAAATGTGCTTTTGGGTACTGGATACGGCGCGATCAGACGAAGGCATTGCCTTTAAATTGGTTGATGACCATGACGTATCTCAGGAGATTTGGTCTAACGATCTGCCTACCCCCATAAGAACAGTGCAAAACGAATGGGTGCAGATGTGTTTTGATGTCGCTGCGTTTACTGAAGTAGATTTGTCTGCCATTGATCATGTTGAGTTCACCAGCTATTGGGATGGCCCCTATCTCTACGACCACATTACCTACACCATTCCCGAGATAACAATCGAGAAAACAGTGACCGTCCGCAATCATCCAGTCCAACCGGGTGATGTGGTGACCTACACGGTAGAAGTAAGTAATGCTGGAACGGCCGTTGCTGAAAACCTGCATATCACCGACACCTTACCGACCTACGTCACAGGTGCCAATTTAGACGTGACAGAAACCATCTCCGCTGGTGAATCTGTCAGCTATACCATCCCCGCCAGCGTAGCACTTAATACACCGTGGAATAGCATCATCACCAACACCGCCTATTTTAACCACACTAGTGGCCAGGGAAGTGATGAGGCAGTGTTCACCACAGCTTTGATTGCTGCCAATGTCTTTCAAGATTTTGAACTGCTGCCAAATGTGACTTACGAAGCGTACAATGCCACCGTAACCATCACAGATACAGTTGTCCATGATGGAGATAAAGCGATGGCCATGGTTGGCGAGGATATATGGCATCGAGGTGGAGTGTATCCCTATAACGGTCCCCGCGATTTGACAGGCTACAACTACATCTGTTATTGGGTTTATGACGCCTTTGAAAATACACCCAATAACACCATGTCGCTCATCATGGTCGATCAGTCTGGCTCAAGGCAAGAATCCTGGTCAGACTCGCCAGAACAAGCCGACAATCCCAATCCAGAAACAACACAATATACCTGGGTGCCGATGTGCTTTTCCTTAACAGCTTATGATTTAGTAGACTTATCACAAGTTGCAAGCCTAGAATTCAACACTTATTGGGGTGGCCCCTATTATTTTGATGAGGTGACATTAACCGATGTTCCTCTCTCTGGGGAACGTGTTTACTTGCCCATCATATCAAAATAAGATGACCTGAGGTGAGAACCGTGATCATGGGATCTTTAGGCGTGATTCGATGTCTGCTGATTTCCCAAACCGTGAAGGAGTTGCTTCATGACGCAAGTCGCCCCCTACAAACCACAAAATAAAATTCGTATCGTCACCGCTGCCTCCCTGTTCGATGGCCATGACGCTGCCATCAACATCATGCGCCGCATTCTGCAAGCCTCAGGAGGCGAAGTCATCCACCTGGGTCATAACCGCAGCGTGGACGAGATCGTAAAAACGGCCGTTCAAGAAGATGCTCAAGCGGTTGCCATCACCAGCTATCAAGGCGGGCATATCGAGTTCTTCAAGTACATGCGTGATCTGCTCGTCAAACAAGGCTGCGGCCACATCAAAATCTTTGGCGGTGGCGGCGGCACCATTTTGCCCGAAGAAATCGAAGAATTACACGCCTACGGCATTACCCGACTCTATTCCCCCGATGACGGCCGTTCTATGGGGCTGCAAGGCATGATCAACGACCTCCTCCAGCAAGCCGACTTTCCCACCGTCAAACTCAACGTAGACAAATGGAAGAAAGCCATTGTCGAGGCATATGATCAAATGACAAAGGACGACAGACTCACGCCCAATGAGTCTTCGTCCTTCGTCCCTGGTCATGCATCCACAATCAAAAACTGGGTCACAGATCGCGGTCTGGCTCGTTTGATTTCAGCCGTTGAAAACGAGCCAGATTTAGTAGAGCCGATTATGGCTGAAGTGCATCAACGGTTGGAGACGCTGGTGCAGCCGCCAGTGTTAGGGGTAACAGGCACTGGTGGCGCAGGCAAATCATCGCTGGTAGACGAACTGATACGCCGCTTTTTGCTAGACTTCCCTGATAAGCAAATAGCTGTCGTCAGCGTGGATCCATCTAAACGACGTACAGGTGGTGCGCTGCTCGGTGACCGCATCCGCATGAATGCAGTCTACAACGAACGAGTGTACATGCGCTCTCTGGCAACACGACAAAGCAACCTGGCACTGTCCCGCCACATCCCGGAAGTGCTGGCCATCTTAAAAGCAGCCCAGTTTGACCTCATCATCCTGGAAACCTCCGGCATCGGCCAATCAGACACCGAAATCATCGACTTTTCAGACCTAGCGTTTTATGTAATGACACCCGAGTATGGTGCAGCCGCTCAACTCGAAAAAATCGACATGCTCGACTACGCCGACATCATCGCCATCAACAAATTCGACAAACGGGGAGCGCAAGACGCCCTGCGTGATGTGAAAAAGCAGTACCAACGCAATCGCGGCGTGTGGCAAGCCAACAAGGAAAATTTGCCGGTTTACGGCACTATCGCCAGCCAGTTCAACGACCCTGGCACCAACCGACTTTACCGCGCCATCATGCAAACCATAACGGACAAAACCGGCGCTCCTCTAACTCCCAACCTGCCGTTAGTGGAAGGAGAGTCAGAAAAAGCGATCATCATCCCCCCTCGGCGCGTGCGCTATCTCGCCGAAATTGCAGAGACGATTCGAGAGTATGATGAATGGGTAACGCAGCAGGCAGCCATAGCAGATCAGCTGTATGGAATTCAGAAAACGATTGAGGCTTTGGGTGGCCACGCCCCCCCCACTCACTCTCCCCTCGACGGGGCTTCTCCTCAGGAAGGAGCAGGGGATGAGACGCCGCTTATCCAAGAACTGGTGTCTCTCTACCAACAAACCAGCCTCGATTTAGATTTACACAACAAACAACTGCTCGACAACTGGGCAGAGAAAAAAGCGCGTTATGCAGCTGACGAATACGTTTATCAGGTGCGTGGGCGAGATATTCACGTGCCCACCTGCGTTGAAACCTTGTCTCACAACAAGGTGCCGCGAGTGGCGCTGCCCCGTTTCAGAAGCTGGGGTGACATTTTGACCTGGAGTCTGCAAGAAAATGTGCCAGGTGAGTTCCCTTTTGCGGCTGGCGTGTTCCCGTTCAAACGTAAAGGGGAAGATCCCACGCGCATGTTTGCAGGCGAGGGCGGCCCCGAACGCACCAACAAGCGCTTCCATTACGTCTCGTTAGGCTTGCCCGCCAAACGGCTGTCTACCGCCTTTGATTCTGTGACGCTCTACGGTGACGACCCGGCCTATCGCCCCGACATCTATGGTAAAGTAGGCAATGCTGGTGTCTCTATTGCCAGTCTTGATGATGCAAAAAAATTGTACAGCGGCTTCGACCTATGTGATCCGAAAACGTCAGTGAGCATGACCATCAATGGCCCCGCTGCCACCATGTTGGGCTTTTTCCTCAATGCTGCCATCGACCAGCGGTGTGAGCGCTACATCCGTGAGCAAGGACTCACGGATGACGTGCAAGCCAAAATTGATGCGCTCTACGCCAACAAACCACGCCCCGTTTACAATGGTGATTTGCCAGAAGGGAATGATGGGCTGGGATTGTTTTTGCTGGGTGTGACGGGTGACCAGGTTTTGCCGGTGGCTGTGTATCAAAAGATTAAAGCGGAGGCCTTAACGGCCGTTCGCGGTACCGTGCAGGCAGACATTCTCAAAGAAGACCAGGCACAAAATACTTGCGTCTTCTCCACCGAGTTTAGTTTGCGGCTTATGGGCGATGTTCAGCAGTATTTCATCGACCACAATGTGCGCAATTTCTACAGCGTGTCGATTTCTGGCTACCACATCGCTGAAGCGGGCGCAAATCCCATCAGCCAACTGGCGTTTACGTTGGCGAATGGCTTTACTTTTGTCGAGTACTACTTGTCACGGGGGATGAACATCAACAAATTTGCCCCCAATTTCTCCTTCTTCTTCTCCAATGGCGTGGATCCCGAGTATGCAGTGATTGGTCGAGTGGCTCGGCGCATTTGGGCCAAGGCGCTTAAGCTAAAATACGGCGCTGATGAGCGGGCGCAAAAGCTGAAATACCACATCCAGACCAGTGGTCGGTCTTTGCATGCGCAGGAAATCAGCTTTAACGACATTCGCACGACCCTACAAGCGCTCTATGCCATCTACGACAACTGTAACTCCCTGCACACCAACGCCTATGATGAAGCTATCACCACGCCTACGGAAGAGTCGGTGCGGCGAGCGATGGCCATCCAGATGATCATCAATCATGAGTTGGGCATGGCTAAAAATGAGAATCCGCTGCAAGGTGCTTTTATCATCGAAGAATTGACTGATTTGGTAGAAGAAGCGGTGCTGGCGGAATTTGACCGCATCACGGAGCGTGGTGGTGTTTTGGGCGCCATGGAGACGATGTATCAGCGGGGCAAAATCCAAGAGGAGTCGCTTTACTATGAGAGCCTTAAACATTCGGGGGAACTGCCTATCATCGGCGTCAATACGTTTCTCTCTGATGCCGGGTCGCCCACCATCATTCCGCAGGAAGTGATTCGTGCCACAAAAGAAGAGAAGGCGCTCCAGATTGCCCAGGTAGAAGCTCTCCAGGCTCGCCATCCCGAAAAAACGGCTGAAGCCTTACACTATTTGCAAGAAACGGCCGTTTCTAATGGAAATACCTTCACCGCTCTAATGGAAGCCACCAAAGTCTGCTCACTCGGCCAAATCACCCAAGCCATGTATGAGGTAGGCGGGCAGTATCGGCGAAATATGTAACAAACGACAATCCAAGATAACAGCCACACACAAGCTGCCCACCCGCTGCTCTTCATTCTTTGCGTCTCTACACCACTTCACACTTCACACTTCACAATTCACCATTCACAATTCACCATTCACAATTCACCATTCAC
>PDQY01000078.1 GCA_002746795.1 Chloroflexota bacterium
ACAGCAATTCGAAATGTAACTCAGTCAGGTTCAAGTTCAATCAGTGTGAGCAAAGTTGCGGATAGATTTTCTGCGCCATGACCGAAATTGTGCTTAATGTGATAACTGTGATTTGTAAGCACATTGTTGTTCTCATTTTCGCTTTTCCAACGTGCTCGACCGCAGGCCACAACCTCTGGCGTGTTGGTGTCGTCAAGTTTCAAACTGGTGACCCATTCATTGCGGTAGAGAATTTCTCCAGTCTCTTCATGGGTGATAACCAAATCGCACCAGTTGACGGAGAGCGCATCCTCACCACTGCGTAAAGGCAGATCGTTGAGATAGCGGTGCGTCCATATTGCCCCATACCGCCCATTCTAATGGCGTTGCCCGGCCAGAAATGAGGGACTTGGCATGAAGAATATGGCAAAAGCTGCGAGTGCAGCATCATTAACTTGATACTGTATATTGTGATGAGTACGTTTGTCTGTCAATTTTTTAGACTTCAAGCGTTAAATAAATGCGTCAACTGTTAAACTTTGTCTCATGCCTACAGTTTAGTTCATTGCATTTTATATTTCGAATTGCTGAAGAATTAAGCCATCGCACTGGTATCTAATATCTCTTTCACATGACGTGTTAAGTTTTCTGGAGATATGGGTTTTGTTAAGTACTTAGTTGCTCCCACTCTTAAGCCTTTATTGATGCTGTTCAAATCTGTTTTGGCACTGAGCATAATCACAGGCAGCTGAGCGGTTTCTTGCTGCTGCCGAATCGTTTCGCATACTGAAAACCCATCCATTCCCGGCATCATAACATCTAATAGAACAATGTCAGGTTGGTTGGTTTGAATTTTCTCTAATGCATCAAAACCATCTTCAGCTTCAGACACGTTAAAACCAGCCCTTACCAGCATTAATCGTAAGAGTGTTCTAGCCATTGGCTCATCATCAACAATTAGCACTAATTGATTCAAACTATCTCCAAAAATCCTCGCATCAATCTATGGCGTAGTACTCAGTCTCTATTGTAATCAATTCTGCCATTGTGGCAATTCTCGAATGCGTAACTGTCGAGTGTTACTCTGGTAGTTCATCTGAAAATGGTAAATTTATTTTGAGGCCTTCCCTGGCGATGAATGTTCTAGGGAAAATGCCTCGCGCTTTTTTGGCGATTTTTTCCACGGCTGCATCATTCATGTCAGGAGAGAAGTGGAATAATGCCAAATTTTTCACGTGTGCTTCAATGGCTACTTGCGCTGCTTCTAACCAGGTGCTGTGTCCCCAATCTCGACGCATATTTCTTTCAGCGATTGTGGAGAAATGAGAATCGTGAACTAGTAAATCAGCGCCCTCTGCCAATTGGAGAACACCGCGATCAAACTCGTCGTCTTCATGACCAACGTCACTGCAGTAGGCAAATACGGAATGTTCATTTTCGATGCGGAAGCCTAAACAGCCACCCGGATGATTCATGGCGGCAAAGCGAACGCCTGTTTTGTCACCGATGAAGATGGTTTCGTTGTCGTTCACTTCTTTAACTATCAGGTCTGCTGGCAGAGATTTGTAGGCAAAGGGGAGATATGGTTCCATGAACTGACCTGAAACAATTTCTTCTAATCTTTGTCCGACGCGCTTTCTTCCCATTAAGATGAAACGATTGGTGCGCCCCCATATGGGCGCAAAGAAAGGAAACCCTTGGATATGATCCCAATGGGTGTGGCTGATGAGGATGTTTCCGGTGATTCGACCTGGGTTTTCCTGAAGTAAATGGCGGCCTAAAGGTAAAATGCCGGTGCCGGCATCAATGATGATTAGTTGATCATCAGAGGTGCGCACTTCCACACAAGGGGTGTTGCCCCCTACTTCAATGGTATCTTTCCCAGGTGTGGGGATGGTGCCGCGCACACCCCAAAATCGAATATACAAATGATTTTCCTTTTTGTTGTTGTCTTGACCCCAGAATTTGAATGGATGTCTGAGGCAGCATAACAGAATGTCTCTTGATAATTTAATCACATGTACATGACTATAAATCTTTCAATATTTCGAGAGCCACGCCCACAGAACGGCCGTTTCTCACAATCACTTCAGCGACGGGGGCGTTGGTGCGGATTTCTGCCCCGGGAGCGCGGGCGGAGCTGGCGATGGCTTCTGGCACTGCTCCTGTGCCACTTTTGGCAAAGCCCCAGGCACGGAAGACGCCATCGATCTCGCCCATGTAGTGATGGCGTAAAACGTAGGCTGTGCCCGGTGAACGCGGCTCTAAAAAGGTGCCAATGATGATGGCATCGTATTTGGAGCTCATGCTTTTTCCCGTTTGGGGTTGAAGAATGGTTTTTGGCCGCGACCTGAAGGGGCACATGTTCCGCTGTCATTTGGATGAGGATTTCAGTGCCGATGGCTGCATATTGGGGCAGGATGGTGGCGATGTCTAGCGCTAAAATGCCAGTGGGCGTGATTTCATAGCCTGCGCCAGCTTCTAGCAGGGCATCCCATATGGCCTTGGCGTCGGCAGGTGGCAGCCACAACTCATAGCCCAGGTCTCCGGTGTATCCTGTGCGCGAAATGGAAAGTGAACGGCCGTTTATGGTGGCAGGCATCAGATAGAAATATTTCAACTGGGATAGCTGCTCAGTTTCAGCTACAAGTTCTAGCAAAATGTTGCGAGCATGGGGCTCTTGCAGCGCCAAGGCAGCCAGCTGCTCAGACATATCTATGATGGAAATTTCCATGCCAAAGGCTGTGTCTGTAAACCAACGCAAGTTGGGTTCTGCTGCCGTGAGACGAAAGGTGGTGTGATCCAGGCGGGAAACGGTGCCATCGTTAATCACTTTGCCTTGAGCATCACACCAGGTTGTGTACAGCACCTGGCCAATCTTGCATTTGCTGGCATCGCGGGTGATGAGACGATTCACAAATTTTTCGGCGTCAGGCTCTTGAACGAGGTATTTGTACAGGGGAGATACGTCAATGAGGGCAGCGGCGTTGCGAATGGCGTAATACTCGCGGTCGTGGCTGAGTTCGTATTTCCCGGCTGAGGCGTATCCAGCCCAGTTCCGCCAGTTAAGAGCTTCGCAAATTGCCTGGGTTCGATTATGAAATGGGGTTCCAATCATGGCAGACTCTGCTTACGAACGTTTGTGGGTCACTATTTGTGGCAGATTGTAATCATTTTTGTGGAAGGGGCTACTTAATCGTGTACCACTGTCTAAAATAGGGAGTGTTTGTGCGGATAGGGAGGTTGATAGAAACGGCCGTTAACGTGAAGGATTGCACGCAGACACCTATTTTTCTTTGGCCCACAGCTGCACAAGGTTGACACAGACTTCAGTGGCGGCGGCCATATCTTGCAAGCTGATCCATTCCAATGGGCCATGAAGATTTTGCATGCCTGTGAAAAGATTGGGGGTAGGCAGCCCTTTTTCTGTGAGGCCGGAGCCATCCGTGCCCCCGCGAACTGGCTGCACGATAGGTTTGATAATGGCCTGATCAATTGCTTGCAAAGCTAATTCGACTGGTTTCATATCTTTTTCGAGCCAGTAACGCATATTGCGGTATTGGGGCGTGATTTCATATTCAATTTGGGCGCGAGGTTCCCCCTGTTGCACGGCATGGCAGGCTTCTTTAAGTTTATTGCCATACGCTGCTAACCCCTCAAGTTCAAAATCACGCAGGATGAAGTGAAGCTCTGCATAAGCAGCTGTGCCACTGATACTGTATAGGTGCATGAAGCCTTCCCGCCCTGAGGTTGTCTCGGGCGTATCAGATTCTTGTGGGAGCAAGTTAACGAGATTACAAGCCAGGGAAAGGGCATTGACCAGTTGGCCTTGGGCATAGCCAGGATGGGCGGAGATACCAGTGATTTTGATTGATGCTTTATCGGCTGAGAATGTTTCGTAAGTGACCTCACCTTTTGTGCCGCCGTCGAGGGTGTAGGCCACATCTGCTCTTAGATCGTCTAGTTCAAGATTGACCACGCCGCGACCAATTTCTTCATCTGGGGTGAAGCAGACGCGGATGTTGCCATGGGGGATATGGGGGTTTCGCAGCAGATAGTCGGCCATGGTCATGATGATGGCGATACCTGCTTTGTCGTCAGCGCCGAGGAGGGTGGTGCCGCTGGCTGTGACAATATCTTCACCAATTTTTTGAGCCAGTTGGGGCGAGTTTTCAAAATTGATGATTTGGGTTTTATCGTCGGGTAATATGATTTCTTGCCCATTGTAGCCGCGATGGATGATTGGTTTGACGCCATTGCCATTGAAGGCTGGGGCGGTGTCAACATGGGCCAGAAAGGCCACGGTGGGGACTTTGTGTTCAATGGTGGCTGGAATTGTAGCCATGACACAACCGTAATCGGTTAAAACGACATCGGTGGTGCCCAGCTCTTCCAGTTCAGTGACGAGCAGGCGCAGCAGGTCTAGTTGAATGGCGGTGCTAGGGACACTGCTTGACGTTTCGTCACTTTGAGTATTGATTTGCACATACCGTAAGAATCGTGATTCAAGGTTTTGAAGGTAGGATGTCATGTTACATCTCCAAAGAAAAATAAGGTACAGAATTTAGCAATCTGGCGACATTAACTTATTTATGGATGCACACGTACAATGATGACCTGGATTATACCTAACCAGAGCAGTTTTGTTAAGAATCTGCCTCAATTTCCCGTGTGTATGTCTCTTGTGCTGTTTCCTGGCAAGCTCTCAGTAGTTCGCCCACACTCCAGGCTTTGGCAATGGCACCTCTGGGTGTAAATGGGGGATCCCCGTCAAAAATGTCGCTGACGTTGCCAACTCCATAATCAGACATGTGATGGAGCAGGGGAATTAAGAAGGAACGAGCTTGTTCGGGGTTTTTGTAAACGCGAAGATGGGCAGTGATAAAGGGACCTATTAACCAACTCCAAACGGTTCCTTGATGGTAGGCTCCTGCTCTTTGCCAGGTGTTACCGCCGTAGGCTCCCATGTAATTGGGGTCTTCTGGAGCTAAGGAGCGCAGCCCGTGAGATGTGAGCAAATGGCGGCTGCAAATGTCAACGATGCTTTTTTGTTGGTTGGCATTTAAGGGGCTGTATGGCAGTGAGGCGGCGAGTAGTTGATTGGGACGAAGGCTGTCATCATGATGGGTTTGACCATCATCGCCAGGGGCGTCGATGACATCGTATAGATATTTTTTTTCCTCATTCCAATATCGTTTAAATCCTTCTTTTGTTTTTTGGGCAAGCTGAGCATAGCCAGGCTTTTGGTATCCAAGCTCGCGGGCGAATTGAGCCATAATATTGAGGGCGTTGTACCACAGTGCATTGACTTCAACGGGTTTCCCTATGCGGGGGGTGACGACCCAATCGTTGTCTTTGGCGTTCATCCAGGTCAGGCAGTGGCCTGGTTGGCCTGCATATAGCAAGCCGTCTGAATCATCGACATGGATGTTGAAGCGGGTGCCGCGTTGATGCCAGGCGATAATATCCTGGAGAACAGGGGACAGCTCTTGGACGATGGTATGGTCGTTGGTTGCGGCCACATAAGCGCGTAATGCTTCAAAGTACCAGAGGGTGGCATCGACGGCGTGATATTCTGCTTGCGCGGAGCCATCTGGGAAACGGTTTGGCAGCATGCCTTTGTCTATGAAGTAGGCATAGGTGCGCAGAATATCTCTGGCTACTTCGCTCCGTCCGGTGGCGAGCAGCAGCCCGGGTAAGCTGATCATGCTGTCTCGGCTCCAATCGTTGAACCAATGGTATCCGGCGAGGATGGAGCGGCCGAAAGGTTTGGAGAGTAACGGCCGTTTTACTACAAATTGGTCTGCTGCCAGGATGAGCTGACGGACGACTGGCGCATAAATGGGACCCATGCATGACTCTGGGGTTCGTTCGATGAGCGATGCTTCATATGCTTTCCGCTGATTTAAGGCTGTGTCTCCATCTAAGGTGGGATTGGTTTTAGTGCTGAACACAAATGTTACTTTTTCATGTGCATTTAGAGTTGTCTTGAAGTCGCCGGCATGCAAATGATCTTCAATGGCATCGAGCCCCCGGTTTGCTTCGCGCATGAGGAACATTCTGCGGTTCCAATAATGCTGTGGTGTTATCTCACCTTTTTTGCAGAAAAGATAGTAGGAGACTGCCCCTTGATATGCGGTCACTTTGAGCCCATGATGAACTGGCTCGATTGTCATTTCCCAATTGTCGGCATGGGTGTTGGTTTCTGAATTGCGATAATTGACAAGGGCTTTTGCTGACAGTTCTAGCGGTTCGGTGGCTCGGAGGAGGTGGTATTGAACGTAGGTGGTGTTTTCTCCTTGTTCCATCCATATTCGTTTTTCTAAGAGGGCATCTGCGATAGCATAGGTCCACACAGGAACTGTGCCCTCCATTCTGAAGCGTTCTAGTTGTTGGTACCCATGGGGTTTGATGACTCCTCCTGCCCAACGATTGATGTGCAGCGGAAAGATATGACCCCCGTAAACGGCCGTTTCATCCAACTTGCTCACCAATAACATGCGCTCAACTGGCGGTTGTAATGGAGCAAAGAGCAAGCCGTGATACCTTCTCGTGAGAAGGCCGGCAATGGTGCCTGAGGCAAATCCGCCTATTCCATTTGTGACTAACCATTCGCGGCGTTCAATATTGACTAGATCCCCACAAACATCTCGACCGAATTCAAACATTTGTCAAACTCCTGATTTGAGTAAGTCTCAAAATCGTGAGACAATATCTTTATTTGAGGCTGAAAACCCTGCTTTAAAAATATAGGGGGCAGCGATGAAAGCAGATCGATGAAATGGGCTTTCTTTGAGGGTACAACAGGATGACCAAAAGATAAAGGTCAATCATCATTCTTACGGCAATATTTTGTCATGAAATATTGTGACAAACGTAATAATGGGTACAGCATTAAGGGAGTGATAATGGGTATTCTGGATTGGTTTCGCCGCACCAAAGTGCCACAGGTGACGGTGCAGGAAGCATATAAACGTCTCTGTTCTGATGAGAATGTTATCATTGTTGATGTACGTCAGCCGGGTGAGACACGTTCTGGCATTGCCCCCGGGGCGGTGCTTATCCCTCTCTCTGAGTTTGGCAAACGGCTTCATGAGCTGCCTGTAGATCAGCCTGTTTTAACTATCTGTCAATCCAGTCACCGCAGCCCGTTTGCGGCGCGTAAATTAGCAAATGCGGGCTATGAGGTGACTAATGTTTCTGGTGGCATGGCAGCCTGGTATCACGCTGGATTGCCGGTGGAGAAACCATCGCGCGGAAAACAGTAGTTGGTCATCTGAGCTGTCTCTTAGGAATGCAAATTAAATCATACGATGACGTTGTTCCCTTACTGTCCCTGGAAACTGGCGATGTTATTTTGTGTTTTATGTCGTGGTCACTCTTTAGATGGATTGTTGGGCTGCCGTGAGAATCTCTCTGCCGATTTCTTCGATTTTCTCTAAATCAGCTTGATCTTCTAAGACAATTACGATGGCTTGACCTGTTGGCGTTGCTCCTAGATACCAGGTGTTTGTGGTGCCTTCGGGGCCGGACAAGACCAGGGTGCTGAATTCAGTGATGGCGTTGTTTTTGGGGAGAGATTGTAAAATATCGAAGGCGGTTTGTGGGGAAACGGCCGTTTCGCCTGGCAGCGAATCCAGGGGAAACGATAACCACTCACCCGATTTATCTTGAACGTGGGAAACGAGCCTCAATGTGGGGAAACGGCCGTTATTGTTGAGGGTCAGCCAGGCTTGAGCGATTTGCAGCGGGGTAATGATGAGGTTATCCTGACCGATGGCAGCTTGGTTACTGTCAGCCAAAGGGGGATAAATGTTTGTTTCGGTGTCTAGCAAAAATTGGGGCTGTTTTGTTAAATGGAATTGGTTAAAGGCATTGTTTAAATCCGCTAAAGAGAGATCTTGAGCTAAATCTAACATTGGACCTGGACAGCGATGGTTCAGAACGTCTTGCCAGGAAGCTGGCTCTGGCGCCGTTTCCATGCAGTAAGTGGCTGTGTCGTTGATGAGAACTGGGCGATTGGGATGCTCAACTGTTTCATCGAAACGTATGTCTCCGTTATCTAGCAGAAAGGCTAGGAGGAAAGGTTGCAGAATCATGCCCGGTTGATATTGTCCTTGCGTCACGCGATTGAGAAGGGGCGCTTCTTCATCTTTGGTTAAAGAGACAAATTCCTCTTGCAACCGGTTAGGATCATATCCTGGATGGCTGACTAAAGTTAATACATCAGCTGTTTGGTTGGTTTGTGAGAAGAGAACGAGCGCTCCTTTTTTATCAGCCATGAGCGTTTCTGCCAAGATTTGCAAATCTGCATCCAGGGTTGTCTGCACGCTTTGACCCTTTTGCGGCGCATGAATGGCATTGCGCCATATGGTTTCCCAGGGATTTTCAGTATCGCCTTGCAATATGGAGTTTAGGCTGTCTTCAACGCCCGCTGTGCCGTATTTGAAATTGTAATACCCTACTGCGGGCCCAATCGTGGCAACTGGATAATGCCGCTGCTGTTCTGTTTCAGGATTGATGGTTTCAGCTAGTAAACGGCCGTTTTTATCTAAAATTTGCCCTCTCTGAATCTGTAAAATGGCCTCAACTTGCCTGGGATTATCATCCCGTGACAAAATATGATCTGCGCGAAGCACGCTCCAAAAGATTAACGAAAGCGCTGTCAAAAAGAAGGCGATCAAAATAAGACGTACGATTTGATTGAGGTTTTGGTCACTTTGCATAGTCAGAAGTCGAGAGAATGAATGCGTGAAAACTGGGGTGAATTTGTTGCAAAAATTGGGTCGTGACAACCTGGATTCTATTTTAAATTTCGGCCACAGTGCCAGATAGAAAAAGCAGCAAGCCTAACATGACACTGCTTAAGAGGAGTGAACTGCCCCCATAACTTACAAATGGAAGGGTGACACCCGTTAACGGCAGCAGTTTGATGACGCCGCCGATGATGAGCAAGGTTTGGGCAGTAAACAAAATGGTTATCCCTGCTGCTAGATACCGGTAGAACGGCCGTTGTGCCAGAATGGCCAGCTTAAAGCCACGGTAGGCAAGCAGCAAAAAACAAATCATGACCCCGAT
Organism: Chloroflexota bacterium; assembly: GCA_002746795.1. Lineage (GTDB taxonomy): Bacteria > Chloroflexota > Anaerolineae > Promineifilales > Promineifilaceae. The sequence continues at coordinate 9,058 of PDQY01000078.1, forward strand.
GCTGCCGATCAGACCCCATTCTTCAGCAATCGCAGCAAATACGAAATCAGAGTGAACCACAGGAATGTAATAGGGCGCTCCTTGACCAACCCCTTGCCCCAAAATGTGTCCCGAAGCCAGCGCATACAATGATTGCACAATTTGAAATGCGCGATCTTGGGCATCAGGCCACGGATTCCACCAGGCATCAATGCGCAATGCCACTAAATCTTGAAATGCAAAATAAGCAAAGAGGCTGGCAAGTAACATTAACCCAATGCCGAAAATCACATAACGTTTGTCCCCTGTTGCCAGGTAGAGCAACGTCAAAAATACCACAAAGAACAACGTGGCGGCTCCCAAATCCCTCTGCCACACCAGCAAAATAATGCAAAACCCCCACATTAGCAATAACGGAGCCAAATAAGGCAGCGAGCCATGCAGCCCTTTTTGCGAACTGACGCGAAGCAATTCTTCTCGTTCTTCAAAGTAACTGGCAAGAAAAACGATAAGCAGTAGCTTTAGTAGTTCAGATGGTTGAAAATACACTTGGCCAATAAATGGCATGGGCAGCCAAAGGGCGGCTCCATATCCAGAGGGATTTACGCCAAACACCCAAGTGGCCGCCAGCAACGACAAACCGAGAAGCAGCCAGGTATAGCGATAACGGCGCAGCCAACGAAGATTTCTGGGTAGGATGGCAATGAGCAGGAAAACGGCCGTGCTGATCAATAGCCAAATCAGTTGACGACCTAAAAAGTTAACCGCTAATCGGTCAATTAAAATTAAGCCCCACCCAGTTAGTAAAGCATAGAGCGGGAAAATATATGGATCCCGATGTGGCTTAAACCGATGAAGAATAAGATGACCCACCCCTATCAACGCAAGCCAACCCAATGTCGCCCACACATGGTTCCATGAAAGGGTACCGGTAATACTCAAACTCAAGCCGATCGCGTTCACAAACACAAAAACCGCCGCCAAAATTAACAATGAGCCTTCACGACGGCCGTTTTGTTCTTGAGCTTCCTCTAAAACAAACAACTGCATAAAATTAGTCAAGATATTTGTTTACCAGTAGGGCAAGCTCAGTGCGCTTATGAACAGGAATTTTACTTTTTTCAGTGATGAGTGTATCTTTGAGGGCATGGTGAGCTGCAAAATCCCCAGCCCATTGCTCCATCCTGGCCACGATCCGGCTAATTGATTTTTGCGCCAAAGCGGTATTTCCCATCAATGTGCGGATCACCATTTCCACAGTGACCGGTTCCTCTTCTTCATGCCAGACATCATAATCAGTGATGTGTGCCATACACGCATAAGCTATTTCCGCTTCGGCAGCAAGGTAGGCTTCTGGGCTTGTTGTCATACCGATAATGCTCATTCCCCAATTGCGAAACACACGCGATTCACCTTTGGTGCTAAAGCGTGGCCCTTCAATGGTGATAAATGTGCCACCTTGATGCACCGTCCCCCCGCTTTCTGCCACTGCATGGTAAAGAACTTGGCTTAATTCAGGAGAAAAGGGTTCTGCTACTGAAATGTGAGCTACCATGCCTTCATCAAAAAAGGAGGTTTTTCGTTTCTTAGTGAAGTCAAATAATTGGTCAGGGATGACCACATGTCCGGGCGCGAACGCTTCTTGTAAAGAGCCGCACGCACTCACAGCGATGATATATTTCACTCCTAAAGTTTTGAGAGCAAAAATATTCGCGTGATAAGGAACTTCTGTCGGTGTCAACACATGACCTCGCCCATGTCTGGGTAAAAAGGCAATGCGATGACCATGTAAAGTACCTAACGTAATAGAATCTGATGGGCTGCCAAAGGGTGTTGAAATCTCAATTTCTTCAATGTTGACAAGGTCTTCCATCTGGTAAAGGCCGCTGCCACCGATGACAGCAAGATCAATGGATGCCACAAGGTTAACTCCTGATTTTATGGGCTGCTATCGTGTGAAACACAAACTTTCACCTGGCAGCTAATTGTTCTTGTAATTCTTGTATTCGTTTTTTGGTAGCTTGTTGCATTTGTTTTATGAACTGCTGCTGTTTGGCTACAAGCTGTTTTGTTTCTTGTAATTCGATATCTCGGTCAACTAATGTTGCTTGAATTTCCGCCAATCGTGTCCCTTGGTGAGCGGTTTCGCCTAAGTAATGATTTAATTCTTTTTCATTCGCTTCAAGCTGAGTTCGTTGCAGCCGGTTTTTGTCTTTTAGCTCTTCTAAAACAAGTTTGGTTTGCTCGTCTTGCTCACGTATGGTTTGTTTCAATACATCAATTTCATGGTTCTGGCGGACGAATTGCTCTTGTTTTTCCTGATTTTCTTGTTGGAGAAGATGAATGTGCTGCTCTTTTTCTTGTAGAATTTGGCGAATTTGGATGAACTCAGCTTGAGCCGTTTCTAAACTAGCCTGGTTCCAATGTATTTGTTCTTGATATTGTTCTGCCTTTTCTTCAGCTTGTTTTATTTTCAGGTTTAGCTCGTCTAGTTCCTCTGATGAAATCTGGGGAGCCGATGAATTTTTGATGGTCTCTAATTCTTTGCGGGCTTTTTTCCATCTGATATGCAGCTTTTTGTAATGGAGACGGGCGTCAGTAACTTCTTCTTCTTTTGATTTAACGAGTTTGGTTAATTGAGCAATTTGTTCAGCGAACTCGTTTTCCTTTAATGCTAGAGAATTTTTTAATTCTTGATGTTGGCTCTCAAGAGAATGAAGGGTTTCTTCATTTTTTAATGCTTGATCTGTATCGATGGCTTCAACTTGTTGTTCTAATGTGGCAATTTGTTTTTGTGCTTCAGTCCATTCGTCTTCTAGTTGTTGGCGCTGCTCGCGCACTATGGATAACAGGGCGTTGCTTTCTTGGTTTTTATGAACTGCTATTTCTAACTCTTTTTCTAATTCTTCAACTTTTTGTTCATTGAGTTCAGCTAATTCTTGCCAACGAAGCAAGGCGTCTTCTTGATCTGAGGTGTGTACAAGACTGGCTTGGAGGGCTGTTTCGATGTTGTGTACCCGTCCTGTTAAGGTATCTACTTGGGATAAGGCTTCTTCTAAATGGGTGTCTGCGCCAGCTTTGGCAGAGTGCAGTTCGGATAGTTTTTCTTCTTGCTGGGAATAGGTGACTTGCAGTTTTTCCAGGGCTGTTGTCGTTTGGGTCAACAGTTCTTGGGTGTTGAGCAGCTCTTCGGTTTGACGGTTGAATTGGGTGTTACGATGCTCGAGGCTTTCTCCGGTTTCTTCGGCTTTTAGTTCAGCTTCGTCTAGCTGAATTTTGATATTTTTTAGTTCTTCGCGGAGCAAGGCTAGTTGATTGGTCGCTTCTCCTGCCATTTCAGAGAGGCGTTGGTCGAAGGAGGCTTCGATTTCTGTGCGTGCGGCTAAAGCAACGGCCGTTTCTGATTGCAGTTGTTTGAGAAGAGTAAACTGTTCTCTATCCAAGATTTTTTGATGTTCTGGCTTAAGACCTTCGGGGGCATCCCCGTTGTCTTGGAAGATGGGGTGAAGGGCTGCGGCTAATTGCTCATCTAGCTCAGATGCGGTGATACTGTAAAACCATCCCCGAACTTTGCCCCCCGCCTCCAGTTGGAAATGGGTCGCAAACACATCCCCCCAAATAGCACCGCCAGACGATACAACGACATCGTGGCCAATGGCAGAGCCTGAGAGGAGGCCTAAAACCATAATTTGCGGAGCAGACACATTGCCCACCACCGTGGAGCCAGCAGGAATGGCAATAGGTTGATTTTCATGAATATTACCCACATGATAACCAACATATTCTTTCCAGGCTTGTCCTCGTTTAAAACGAGAAAGAAGATTGCGCATGGTTTTTGCCTTGTTTGTTGCCGCCATTTCTCAATATTATAGCAGTGGATTTTATATTGCGAAATTTGTTTTGCTGGAGTATCTCTGATAAACTGCAACCAATGAAAACGAAGGTCAAGGCTTTTTTTATATTTCTCATTTTTTTGATTGGGATAAGCGTTTTCATATCCTGGAATGATGCAGTGGCGACTTCTGCGGACAATACTGTTTATTCCGGTGTGATTTCTATAGATAGCTTTGTCCAACTTCAAGTTGTCATTGATCCCCCTTTAGGCATGCCTGGGGATACATTAAACCTTCAGGTATCCGCCAAAAACAACGATAACATTACGCATACGCCGCATATTTCAATACAACTGCCTTCCCACATCAGTGTGCAATCAAATGTCTTGCCTGCTGGGGCGACTCGTCATTTTCAAACAAATACGTTGACCTGGCGACCGGTTTTATCTGCCAATGGGGGGGCGCAACAATTTGTGCTTCCTTTACGTGTTGATACGATTGATGTGACCAACCCGGAACAGATGATAACGGCCGTTTTGGATGTGAATCATTTTGACCAGCAAGCCGAGACAGCTATTTGGATTGGATTGCCCCCGCAAATTGATACCATTGTGCTGCCAGAGCCAATAGCAGTTGGCTTACCCGTCCAATTGCGCGGCATCACTTCTGGCTCGGATCCCATTGCACAATCCTGGTCGTTGGGTGATGATCGGCAAGTGAACGTGAATAATCCGGTTGTGGTATTTCCCGCTGTGGGGGTTTATGAACTAGGTTTAGAAGCATCCAATGCTGTGGGCAGCAGCTTTGCCTCCCAACAGATTACAGTCGTGCCTCATCCCGCATCACAATTTACAATAGATGATGACACACCCGGATTAGGGCAGCCCGTCACCTTTACCAATGAAAGTGGGGGGCAGCCCCCCCTCTCTTACACCTGGGATTTTGGGGATGGTCACGTATCCAGTGAACTCAACCCGGTTCACCAATATCAAACGCCCGGCGTCTATGATGTTCGCCTTGTTGTTGAAAATGAATATGGGCACTCAGAAACATTTTGGCCAGTTACAGTTGGACAACCACCATTAGTCGATATGCAGCTCGGTGATCCAGTGCCAGTTGGCCAACCCTTGCCAGGGCAAGCATTTGGTGATGAATCTATCACTGAGTTTTTGTGGGACATGGGCGATGGCTCTTCTGAGACGGGGGCTCAAATAGCCCATATTTATCGCCGCAGTGGCGATTTCTACGTCAGTTTAACGGCCGTTAATGACTTTGGCACCACGCAAATTGGCCGTTGGATCCATGTAGACCCGGGGGCATTATCACTGTATTTGCCTATTGTCATGAGCCCTGCCAACTCGCCGCCTGAGGGTACTGCCAACGGTGATCCTTTTGCCTTGACACTCGATCCTGTTGAGTTAGAGGCTCCATTCGTCATGCAACCGATGGAATTGCCTGCGGCCACAAGTAAAGCAGAAGCATTGTTGATTTACATTAACGAGGCGCGGCGTCAATTCAATTTAAGTCCCCTCAACTACGTTTATGAATTAAGCGTTGCTGCGCAAAAGCACACGACAGATATGTCTGTGTATCATTACACCGGGCATACCGGTTCAGATGGCTCTTTCCCAGCCGAACGTTTGTTGTGGAACGGATACGCAGGAGCTTATGCAGGGGAAGCCACAGCCTGGGGATTTGAGCATGCCTATCAGGCCGTTGAATTTTGGGTAAACAGCCCTGATCATCGTCGTATTATTTTGAATCAATGGGCCACTGATGTAGGCGTGGCATTTACTCAAGATTACACTGCACCCAATGTTTGGTATTGGACCTCTGAATTTGGCAACAGCTTTGGTGAAGTTACCTCACCATTGCTCCGTGTACAAACGCCTGCCCCTGATTTAGAAGTCTTGAACACAGACCTCGTCACCTATAGCTGGAACTGGCCCATGCCCTTAGCATCAGGAGAACAGTTTGGTGTGTATGTGATTGATGAAGATGGTCAAGAAACGGCTCTCGGCGTTTTAGCTGCTCCCACCCATGGCACGCTTTATAGATTCCAAGGGGCGTTTATTGACGCCACAGAGCGTACCGGCTTGTTTGAATGGGTTATTCGCTTGGAAAACAATGGTGCCAGCGTACTTGAAAGTGACCCACGCCCCATGTCTGTGTCCTGGAATCCTGATTTACCGACGCCTACCCCTGAACTTGAAGCGACAATCGAAACCGTTCTGCCCACGGCAACGGCCGTTGCCACCCCCACCCCCGTGCGCATGCATCCTACAGTGACACCTCGTCCTACAAATCCGCCTCCGCCAGTTCTTGTTACGGCTACTCCTGTGCCCACAACTGAACCGTAGAGAGCTAACTGTTATCCAGCACAGCTCCAGTTAACAAAGGTACCAAACCATCAGGCCATTGTGTACCATCGTTGTAGCGTGCCCCGGACAAGGTGGCTCCCGTTAGCGTCGCTTCTTTGAAGTTTGCGTCTCTTAAATCAGCAAAATGCAAATTGGCATTAGAGAGATTCGCCCCAATAAATCTGGCAGCTTGCAACTGGGCACTGCCGAAATAGGCTTCACTTAATTGGGCGCCTTCAAAATTTGCATTTTGCATCTCAGCCCGATAAAAGCGACACTTTTCAAGATTTGCGTTTTCAAGGTTGGCATTTCTCATCTGCGCATTTTCAAAAGTGGCTTCCTGAAGTTGCGCATCACTCAGATCAAGGTTTTGCAGCTTTGATTTATTGAAATTAGCTCCGGGTAGCGCAATGCCAGACATATCTCCTAAATGACGCAGATCCATGTCTATCAACTGGATTCTTTCTGCTCCCACTACTGCTGCGCTTTCTTCAATTTTTTGCCGTGTTAGATTTTTCACAATTCATCTTCCCTAACGTGGATAAAGCACAAATTAGACATTAGAAGCACTTCTACCCATTTCTACATTCTTGTTCCCCGTACCCAAATTTCACTCATTTAGGACAGCGTTACCAGAGTGGCCACACCATAAGTAAAAAGGAATATAGGGTGGTTTTTTTGTTTGTCAAGCCAATCACGCCTTGCTATAATTCTGCGGTGTTGCCACCCTAGCTCAATTGGCAGAGCGGTTCATTCGTAATGAACAGGTTATGGGTTCAAGTCCCATGGGTGGCTTTTATTTTTGCCCTGGTTTGTCCAGGGCTTTTTCTAAACCAGATTTGCGTTTTCGCCAATCACGGCGATAGTATTGGTTCCATCTAAGTTGATTGGCAGGCAAGTGCCTGAGAAAGCAAAACGCGCGTCATTATTCGTGTAATTGCATCATTCGTGATAAAAATAGCTTTCTTAAAAACATGAAGGGTGATGCTATGGAACCTATTCTCAAAGATATTCCCCACCAATTTGATACAGAAAGATTAACGATTCGCTGCCCTATGCCTGGTGATGGTTTGGCCTTATACGAGGCTGTGATGGACTCTCTCGATGAGATTCGTCCGTGGCTGCCCTGGGCAGCGGAAACGCCCACTGTGGAAAAAACGGAAGCTAATGTGCGCCGTGGCTATTTACGGTTTTTGAGCCGTGAGGATTTGTGGCTGCTGCTTTTTCTCAAGGGTTCAAACACGTGCATTGGTGGTAGTGGTTTGCATCGCATTGACTGGGATGTGCCTAAATTTGAGATTGGCTATTGGCTGCGCACTAGTTATGTGGGGCAAGGTTTTATTAGTGAGGCGGTGTCGGGCATCACTGAATTTGCCTTTGAGACTTTGGGGGCAAAACGTGTGGAGATACGCTGTGATGCGACGAATAAGCGCAGCGAGGCGGTGGCACGCCGTCTGCACTTTGAGTATGAAGGCACGCTGCGCCAAGCCTCTCGCCATCATATAAGTGGTAAACTGCAGGACACCTTGATTTTCGCCAAGATTGCACCTGAGGATTAAAGTTATGCGTGTTTTGACGAGATTGCTTCTTGGGTTATGTGTTGTTGTCATTTTGGCGGGCTGTGGTCAAGCTGCCCCGGAGGATGCGGCTGGTTACATGATGCCCACGCCGCGCCCACCTATGACATTAGCACCTACGTTTACACCAGTCTCTACTCAAGTACCCTTACCGACAATTACGCCACCACCAGTTCAGGAAACGGCCGTTCCCGATACGCCGATTCCCTTTGATGAGACGATTATCCAACTCCGGTATCAAATTCCACTGCTAGGTGTAGACCGGCGCTTACAAGGAAACGTTGCCAATCAATTGATCATTGTTGATGAAAGCTCAGGTCGTTCGATCCAGCGCAACAATGAGGGCGGGATTATGTTTGAGCTGCGGCAAGCCCTATCTGATATAGAATTGGAACCTGTGCCTGAAGGATGCCTGGGATGTGTTTATGTGGAATATGAAGTCACCGATGCTGGTTTAAGTGGTCATGGCTGGCTGCAAGAGCCAGTCTTGTTGGCGAGCATTGAAAACTTCATGAGTACCTCTTTAGGGCCCCATTTCCCGTCTGATACGGTCATTGGCTTACGCCGGTCTGCATCTCCATTTACGCCTGGTCACTCAATCGCTATCACGGAGGACGGCCGTTTATGGATGTGGCTGGCGACGGAAGGTGATGTGAAAGCGCCAGTGAGTTCAGAAGCTGTCTATCCTGCTTTAGCGGCCTTGGCTCAACTGCCATTGGCTGACCTGGAAGAAGCGTACGTGGCAGATTGCCGTGGTGTTCCCCTTGAAACCTTATCGCTTGTTCAAGATGCGGAAACCTGGCAGGGGCGTCTCGTGTGCCCGGAGTTAACTTTGCCCACCACATTACAGCCGCTTTATATGCAATTAGACAGTTTGTTGGTGGAGAAAACGGCCGTTGCCAGTGTCACTAAGCCCGAGTCCGTTTTCCCCGTTGCTGCCCTGTTGCAATATTCGCGTAGTGATGATAGCACGCTCAAGCTATTTGCCGACAGCACCTTGGTTGCCACAGATCCATTCGGGGCTGTGTTTACCAGCACACTAACCAGCACTCTGCCCATTAGCCTGACATCAAGCATCTTGGAAACCGGCGTTTTGGCACCTGGTTATCAAAGTTTTATAGCAGCAGAGCCAGTAACCACCACGGTCACAGCAGAGCCTCCCGTCTTCAGCCTGGCCGTTCGTGGCCCGAATGGCGTTTATGACGGAGAGTGGCTCGCGCTACCCGATTTTGAAATCCTGGATGAACTCAACAATATCCTGAATCGCATGATTCCTGTTGTAGACGATGGGGAGATTCGTGAAGGAACCCCAGAAAGCAGTTAAGGTTATCGCTCATTTGGCGACAACGGGTGAGCGGTAACAACTATTACTGTGCAGCGAGACGAGGGTTGAGCCGCCTGTACAGTCACAAACACAAACCTATGATGCAAGCAGTTATCCTTTCTCAAGGTAAATTATATTTTCAAAAAGAGTTTCCTCAACCTGATCCTGAACCAGGAGAGGCACTTATCAAGGTGAATTTGACGGGGATATGTGCCACTGATTTAGAAATGGTGAAAGGGTATAAACAGGGTTTTCAGGGCATTTTGGGTCATGAATTTGTGGGCGTTGTGGCACAAGCGTCAGAGCCATCTTGGCAGGGCAAAAGGGTTGTGGGCAGCATCAATATTGGCTGCGGAACTTGCTCTATATGCCGCCAATATGGTCCTGAACATTGTCTGAATCGGCGCGTTCTTGGCATTCTCGACAAGCATGGGGCTTTTGCTGAGTATCTGACCTTGCCAAACCAAAACTTGTTGGTTGTGCCGGATCATGTGGATGACGAAACGGCCGTTTTTACCGAACCGTTAGCTGCTGCCTTAAGAATACGGGAACAAGTAACGCTGAAACCTGGGGGGAAAACGGCCGTTGTTGGCCCCGGTAGATTGGGCATGTTGGTGGGGCAGGTGCTGGCTTTGGACGGCACAGATGTTATGATGCTGGGACGGAGCGAGCGCTCCCTGGAACTGCCACAGAACCTTGGTTTGTCTACAGGCTTGGCTGAGTCATGTGCTGAGGGTAGTTTTGAGGTCGTTGTGGACACAACTGGCAATGATGCTGGTCTAGAGCAGGCGTTGAGACTTGTCCAACCGCAAGGTTTGCTGATATTGAAAAGCACCTTTGCCGGGAAATCACATCTTGATCTCACAAAATTGGTTGTGGCGGAAATTCAAGTTGTTGGCTCCCGCTGTGGCCCCTTTGCCCCAGCTCTGGAATTGTTGGCACGGGGGGCAGTCAATGTGAAACCACTCATTGACGGCCGTTATCATTTTTCTCAGGCAGTGCCAGCATTTACCCATGCCAGTCAACGTGGCGTGCGCAAAATTTTACTGCATCCTTAACGTGGCTCAACCACAAATTAGCAATTAGAAGCGCTGCCAATCGCTAATTTTTTAGTTGCTGCGCCAAAATCCCACTCATCAGGGACGCGCGAATTTAGGCGAAGCCAGGCTGCAAAAAGGGGTTAGTTGCTTTTTCTTGGCCAATGGTGGTGGAGGGACCATGGCCAGAGAGGACATGGGTTTCATCAGGCAGCACTAACAGTTGTTCCCGTATGGACTGCATGAGGAGAGACATATCCCCCCCAGGTAAATCAGTGCGGCCAATGCTTTGTTTAAACAAAACATCCCCATCAAACACAACATTTTCACGACGCAGATAAAAAGTGACATGCCCAGGGGCATGACCCGGAGTAAACAAGACTTCTAGTTCAAGGTTGCCCACGGTGATGTTTTCACCAGGGCTAATCATGATGTCGGCCGGTGGTGGTGGCAAAATGCGAATTTGCCACGAGGCCGCTTGCAGAAAGGCTTCACTAAGCATCTCTGTTGCTGCTGGATGAATGAAGATAGGGGCATTGGTTTCTTGTTTGAGTTCGGTGAGACCGCCAACATGGTCAAAATGGGCGTGGGTGAGTAAGATATGGGTGATGGTAAACCCCTGATCATTGGCGGTGGCTGCGATGGCACGGCCGTTCCAGGCTGGATCGATCACAGCAGCTGTCATCGTTTCATCACAGCCAAGCAGATAGCAGTTGGTTTGTAAAGGCCCGAGGGGCATTTGTAAAATCGTTGTCATGGGATGGGGTGCCTCAGAATATTCAAATTTGATAAATCCTTACCGTTCCTTGAAACTGACGATGCAGTTCTGTATTTTTTTCATCGTTAGCCCTTAAGATTGTAACTGTGACATAGTCTGAGGACAATGTCGTTATAGGAATTGCAAAAATATGCGAAACTTATCTTTAATTCTGGGTATTTTGATTTTCTCCCCCCTGTTTTTACTGTCTTGTGCTGCGGGTGATCACACCGAAACGGCCGTTCCTGCCACCGCCATACCCACTTCAACTCGCCAGCCTGTGTCGGTGAACACACCCGAACCCACCGTTACCCCAACGGGGCCACCCACTGATACACCATCCCCGACACCGTGGCCTACGGATGAACTGCCACCCACAAGCACACCGGTGCCCTCAGCCACTTTTACCCCCACGCCTTTACCCCGCGATGTTGAAGCTGCGTTGCAGTTAATGGATGATGGTTATGTTTCGCCCGTGGCTTTGGTCGCCCCGGATGATGGAACCGGACGCCTGTTTGTTGCGGATCAAACTGGTGTAGTTTATGTGTTGGACGCGGATGGCAAGCGCTTGTCGGAGCCGCTAATCGATGTGAGTAACAAAATAGTGCAATTAGATGTTAGTTATGATGAACGGGGTTTGTTGGGTATTGTATTGCATCCAGAGTTTGCGCGAAACGGCCGTTTCTATCTCTACTACTCCGCTCCCCGCCGTCCTTCTGCCCCCAGCGATTGGGATCACACCAGCCATCTATCCGAATTCACCATCTCCACAGAGGATCCCAATCGAGCAGATTTAGACTCTGAACGCATCATCATGTATGTGGATCAACCACAGCCCAATCACAATGGCGGGCAGATTGAATTTGGCCTCGATGGCTATCTCTATCTTGGGCTGGGTGATGGCGGCAACTGGGCCGACGTGGGCATTGGTCATCCGCCAGAAGGAAATGGGCAGGCCATGGACACCTTGTTAGGCAGCATTGTTCGTATCGACGTGGACAGCGACTTGCCTTACACCATTCCTGCCGATAATCCCTTTGTTGGTCAAGATGGCATTTTGCCGGAAATTTATGCCTATGGTTTTCGCAATCCCTTCCGGTTTTCTTTTGACAAAAAAGGGGATAACGCTCTTTACGTAGGTGATGTGGGTCAAGATTTTATAGAAGAGATTGACCAGGTTGTACGTGGCGGGAACTATGGTTGGCCTGTTAGAGAGGGAACCACTTGTTTTAACATCGCTTCCGTGTCACAACCTTTAGAAACCTGTGACAGCCAAAGTCAAGCCGGGGCAGAATTTCTTGCTCCCGTTATTGAGTATGGGCGTGATGTTGGTCGCTCGACATTGGGCGGCTATGTTTACCGAGGATCCGCGATACCTGAACTATACAGCCGGTATATTTTCTTGGATTGGGTGGGCAATCAAGAAATAGCAGGGCGTAAAATCTACTACGCCGATACGAACCAGCCCGCAGATGCCATCTGGGAATTTTACCCGGTGCCCTTGGTGATGGCGGATGGTGGGTCAGTGCCCGCCTTCTACTCGCTTTCTTTTGGCGAAGAC
>PDQY01000079.1 GCA_002746795.1 Chloroflexota bacterium
CTTGGCGGCAATTTCATGCCCCGACGACGGCCTTGTCCCTTAAATCGGAGTTTGGGCGGTTTGGCCGGTGTCCCAATCTGGCGAATAATCCGACCGAAGCCGCGCTGAACCAATGTAGGGGACATCTGTCGCGTTTTCATCGTTGGCAGATTCCGCTCCCATGGTCGTGACAAGCAGTGAGCTACATGGCGAGCCAACCAGAGTTGAGCGTAGGCCAGATGAACCAACTGTCACTACTTCTCTTCTCGGTCATCCCCTGGCGTCTGGAAGCCATCTAGCAACATCTTCTGCTTGCCGAAACGAAGGAAATGTTCGTGAGCAAAGCGTTGGGTGTATGCTTGGTAGATGTCGGTGGCGCTTAACTTAACCTGATACTCTCCAATCGCCAACAGCCACAACGGCCGTTTACGGGCTAGATTGTTAGCTTCATCATAGTACGTTAATCTGAGCACTGCCCACCAATGCCATTAAAGTATCGGCACGCTTGTCAAAGTTCTGGTAAAGTTGTTGTCGGAACTGCTCTAATTTAATTGTGTATGGTTGGGTTGTCATACACGATCAATGGAGCAGTTCCGCTTTTTGCACAAATCTATTTATGCTGAATTAATGGTCAAAAGTCCAAAGTCAAGAAAAGTAGGGAAAAATGACAAGGTAGTGGTAAAGCCTAGACTGATGGTATCATAAAAGCAAGATAGCTCAGATAATTGTAAACCACTGCACAACATGTCAAAGTGAAAGCCTCGCCAAGAATGGCAAGACCAACACGGGTAGGCAAAAATATCGCGGCAACGCTTGCGCTGCTTACAGAACGCTTAACCCATCTGTTAAATACACACCGGAACGCCTTCTTTTTTGCCAACGCCGTTTCCAAGTTAAGAATTGCCGCCCTCATTGATGATTTGCTAAACGGCCGTTCATGCAGCAGTTGGCATATCATTAGGTAGTCAGGTAGTCTAGTAGTCGAATAGTCACCCGCCTGGACACCTAGACTATTCAATGATCTGACTAACTCGCCCGTTCGACAAAGGAGAACTCCATGGCTATCAGTTTAGAACAATTTCGAGATGCACTGCGCCACTTCCCCACCGGCGTCACCATTGTCACCGTAAAAGCACCTGGCTATGAAAACCCCCACGGATTGACAGTTTCTGCTTTCTCCTCAATTTCACCCACTCCCCCATTGATTATGGTGGCGATTGACCATCGCGGCAACGGGCATGAACAGCTACAAACAGACGGAGCCGTATTTGCCGTCAACATTTTGCCGCAAGACAAAATAGACATTTCTAACCGGTTTGCCTGGGTAAAAGATGTAGATCGATTTGCAGAAGGAGACTGGGGAACGGCCGTTACCGGCGCCCCGATCCTCAAAGATGCCCTAGCCTGGTTAGATTGCACCATTCACGCCCGATACCCAGCAGGAACCCATACCATCTATTTAGGTAAAGTGCAGGCCAGCGCAGTCCCGCGTCCAGACGAAGCACCCCTTATTTATTGGAACCGAAGCTACCAACGCCTACATCAAGATAATCCCGAGGAGTAGACCAGTCCTCATCTTGACGCGGGTCAAACAACTCATCAATGTAGAGCCAGATAATTCGGGCATAGACAAACACAGGCAGCGCCAACAAGAAAATAAGCACCCCCATGATAGTAAGCGAAATTTGCCACGCCACTTGCTGGAAATACAACACCAGCGCCAGCGGCGCCAAAATAACGCCAAACATCACATAGCCGATAAAGACCGACATCATCCAGTAACCTTGCTCTCGCTCAAAATGAGTGCCACATTCAGGGCAATCTTCATTCATGCGCCACACACCCCGGAAAATCTTGCCCTGGCGGCAATGTGAGCAGCGACGCAGCAAAATAGCGGCAATCATATTCATATAACCTCCCCTGAGATTGCTTCCAGCCCCACAGCCATATTGTTCTCATCCGTCATGGTCAAAAGTATACGCTTTCCCAGGTCTATTGGCTACTAAAACAATTTCATCACCCAAATACAAAGTGCAAAAAAAGCCAATGCTGCTGCCTCTTTGCCGCCCTGCCACTTTATGGTACGATTTCGCCATCTGCCGCTTGCACCAAGAAAAGGAAAACTCCCTTATGAATGAACTGCTCCAATTCACTGACATACCCAAAGCCGAAAACACGATCATGATAGTCGGTTGGCGTCAGTGGGCAGATGCTGGCTCCATCTCTTCTGGCTTGCCACAATACCTCATCGATACCACGAATGCCCAAAAAATTGGTGTCATTCGCCCTGATGGATTCTACCTCTTCCAAATACCAGGCACACACCACCTCGTGCGCCCACGCATTCGCCTGCAAGATGGCTACCGGCAAGAAATCAAAGAGCCACGCAACGAATTTTACTACACACGCCTTGGCGAACAGGGCGTCATCATCTTCTTAGGCGACGAACCACACATGAACGCCCACCGATACGCGCAAACCTTTTTTGACGCAATCAAAGCATTAGCCGTGAACAACGTTGTGGGAGTAGCTGGCGTTTATGGCCCCACACCCTACGACAAAGATCGTCAGATTTCTTGCATCTATAGCTTACCGCAAATGCGGGCAGGCTTAGATGATTACGCCCTCAACTTTTCCAGCTATGAAGGAGGATCCAGCATTGGCTCATACCTGGTTAGCGCCGCCGAAAGTGAAAACATCCCCTTCATCGTGCTGTATGGGTTTGTGCCAGCTTACGACTTTGCTCAATCAGCCCTTCAGTCCCAGGGCATCCAAATCGAGAACGACTTCAAAGCATGGTATGACATCATGCGCCGCCTCAATCATATGTTTGCTCTCCATTTGGATTTAACAGAGCTAGGTCAACGTACCCACAATATGGTTCAAACCATCGACGAAAAAATTGAAGAGATGGCAGAAGAAAATCCAGGGTTAAACATTAAAGCATACCTGGAAAAACTAAACGAAGAATTCACCGAAACCCCGTTCTTGCCCCTTGACGATGTGTGGGAGCAAGGTCTGCAAGGTCTATTCGATGATGAAAGAGATGAGTGATTCATGACAGACGCCTTCGTCAAAACCGGTTCGTCATGCCTGGCGAGATACGCTACAATATGCGTCTCGAGTACATGAATTGCAAAACAAGTGAAAGAGGCAAAAAATGGAAGACCAATCAACAAATTATTTCTTGGCATTTATTTTGATTTTTGGCTTGCTGTTAGGCTGTGGCGCCGTGGCATTTGTTTGCTTGTTTTTGACAGTCATTTTTGGACTGACAATGGGAACGTAGTAAACAGTGGATAGTGAACAGGGAGCCCTCACAAAGAGGGCTTTTCGTTTTTAAAGCGGAACCTAGAAGACAAAAATCTCAACCCCAGCAACATTGCCATCTCCACAGAAGTACCCATGAAATTTGATGCAACCTTACTCCCTTTTGATTCGAGCGAGATCCCTGCTTACATGCAGGCCGCAGAATCGCTTGGTTTTGATGGCTTAAGGCTGGCTGAAACCCAAACAGATCCTTTTTTAAGTCTGATGTTGGCTGCTAAACCTTCACAGACGATAGATTGGAGCACAGGCATCGCCGTCGCTTTCCCATGCAGTCCAACTGTGACAGTGATGATCGCCTAGAATATTGTCAAGATGGCAAACGGCCGTTTCCTCTGATACACTAGAAGCATCTTGTTAGGCACAAAACTTGTCCGTTTGTATCTTGCATCTTTAACTTTTCGGAGACGATCATGGCACAAATTCGAGTAGTACGCTCCTTCGTGGCAGGCTCCGCCCTGGCAGAAGTGATTGATAATAATTATGATTTAGGCGGGTCAGCAGAGGCTCGTTTGTTCAGCAAAATGCTGCGCACTCAGGACAACGACCATTACAAAGTCCTCGTGGGCAATAAAATTTATGCAGCTCGCGTTTATCAATACGGGGAACATCTGCACCGGCAAGAATCTGATTACGAATATGAATTAGATTGGTTACACTATCTGAAAAAACAGGGGATCCCTGTCTCCTACCCGATTCGGCGCAAAGACGGCCGTTTTCTTGGTAGTGTCGAAGCCCCTGAAGGGAAACGTTATTTTGCCCTCTTCAGCTTTGCCCCTGGTAAACCCATGGACATCTTCAACGAAGAACAGTTATTCACGATAGGGGCTTACATGGCAAAAATCCATCTCGTTTCCAACAACTACCCCGCACCATACGAGCGACAAATCATGGACTTAAACTTTCTGGTAGAGCGCCCCATTGCTCGTTTGAAACGGGTGTTAGGCAGCAAGCCACATCGGGCTTCTGATTTAGAATTACTCATCATGTCGGCTGAAGAAGCGAAACAAGAAATCATAGAAATCATTAGCAATGAAGAAACCACGCCAGATGGTTGGGGTCCCATCGGAGGCGATTTCCACAGCACCAACACCTTCTTCACCGATGATACATCCCCCACCTTCTTTAACTTTGACCTCTGTGGTTACAGTTGGCGAGCTTACGACATTGCAGCCTTCCTGCAAAACACAGATCTCATCAACACCTCAGAAACATTAACCGAAGCCTTCTTCGCCGGATATTACTCAGAACGCCGTTTATCCAACAACGAACACAACGCCATCTCGCCATTCTTGACCATCCGCCGCATTTGGCTAACCGGCACCTTCACCCGGGATGATATGCCAGTGGGATATTCGTTTATTGCACCAGCATAACTAAAGAACAAAGATTGCCGTCCATTTGGCCTTGAGCGGCGCGATTTGGTCGTGGGCACGCCTGATGCATAACTGAAGAACAAAGATTGCCGTCCATTTCGCCTGCACATCTCTAATCGCCCCTCCTTACATTGGTAACGATCACCTCTCTCCTCATCATCAACCGTGGTGAAATTGCCTGCTAAGTCATACAAACCAGATTCGAGCCATAGCAGTGTATTCTAAGGCCGTTGCAGCAACCAAAGCCGTCCCCATCCACAATTCCCCATTCCCCATCCACAATTCACAATTCACAATTCACAATTCAAACTTCACAATTCACAATTCCCCTATCCCCTATTACAAATTAGAAAAACATCGTGATACTGACACACAAAAACAACAGCCCCCCCCCACAGCTGCTAAACCACCTCCACCAATACCTGATCCCGCAGCACCGTCTGCCCCTCACTCACCGGCAAAGCTTGCACTATCCCCGCTTTTGGTGCGCGGATCTCATTTTCCATCTTCATCGCTTCCAAAATAAGCAGCGGATCACCCACCTCCACAGCCTGACCCTTTTCCACCATCACGCGGGTGATCAAACCGGGAATAGGAGCCTTAAGACGCCCATCACCGCTTAGCGGTCTTGAGATACGTGCCTCCTCGTCGCGTACCTCCAAGCGATGTAACCCACCATACGCCTTAATCCAATCCAGATCTTTATGGAAAGTAATTTCATAAGGACGGCCGTTTACCACCAACCACTCCTGTTCAACAAAAGTCGCCTCAAATTCAGGAATACTGACAGTCAACAGTTCTCCATTCACACGCACCGAAAACTCAGACTCATTTTGCGGGAAAACACTCGCTTCAATTTCATAAACTTGTTCATCAATAGTGACAGATAATTTTTGCATGTCGTCACGCCCTCCTTAACCTATTTCTGGATGCACTTCAAGCGACCTAACCATCTGTAAAAAGAGAAATCATTACTAGACAATCACAAAGACAAAAGAGCCGAATAAGCCATTCATCATGAGTCAGTCGTCACATTGCTACTCCGGCAATCGCCGACTATCCTGATGCCAACCATTGAGGGTGCGTGGAGGCACCGTAGGATGGAACATCTGGTTGCGGCGCACATAGAGCATGGCCGCAATCACAGCCAGGTCGCGGTAATAAATATCATCCTGAGGGGCACAGTCAAAATTACGAGAGAGAGAGCTAGTATTGTAACGGCCGTTTCCATAAAACTCACTACACAACACATGTTGCAACAACGGCAAGTTAGTCGGTGTCCCCACCAGTTGGAAATCCTCAATGGCTCGCCGCATCCGCTTCAAACATTGCGGACGCGCTTCCGCCCATACCGCCAGCTTAGCAATGAGCGAATGATACTTGGCAGGCACATCACAACCCGAATACACATACGTATCCACCCGAATGCCCGGCCCGCCCGGAAAACGAACCCGTCTCAAATGACCCGGGCTGGGCAAACTATGCCACGGATCCTCAGCATGAATGCGGCACATCATCGCCCACCCGTCCAGGCGAACATCCTCTTGCGCCCGATTCAGCAATTCACCTGCTGCCAGACGAATCTGCTCACCCACCAAATCAATACGCGTCATCATCTCCGCCAATACATGATCCACCTGAATTCTGGCCTTAACCTCCGTGAAGAAAAAATTACCTTCCACATCCACCAAAAATTCAACCGTTCCCGCATTTTCATATTTGAACAAGCGGGCAATGCCCAGCGCCATCTCCCATAATTCTCGGCGTTTCTCATCTGTCAAAAAAGGTGCTGGAGCCTCTTCCACAATCTTGCGATTGCTGTAGACAGCCGAACCATCCCGTTCACCTAAATGGATAATATTGCCTTGCCTATCACCTAAAATTTGCACACCAATTTGATGAGCTGGCAGAACAGCCTTCTCCAAATAAACACGACGATTGCCATACATCGCATAAGCTTCAGCTTGGGCACGGCGCACCACCTGCTTTAGACGCTGTGGAGAGCGCAATAACCGCTCAGTTGAACTACGCCCACCTCGACAAGACTTCACAATAAGCGGATAACCAATCAAGTTTGCCGCAGCATCTAACGCCCCCATATCATCCTTGTCAAAAGCAATAGGAGCGTAATCTACCACAGGAAAGCCAGCCGCACGCACGGCCGCCAACGCCCTGATTTTATTGCGCAGCGTCTCCAAAATAACCGAATTCGGACCAACAAAAGCCACACCTGCCGCTTCACAAGCATGCACAAATTCCGGTTCCTCTGCCAGATAGCCATAGCCCGGGTGAATCGCCTCTGCACCCGTGTCCTGGGCAATTTGTAGAATAGCATCTTGATTCATGAAACCGTCAGGCGCATCCAACAGCACGCACTCATCAGCAATGCGCACATGCCGTGACCCTTTATCTGGCCGTTCATACAACGCCACCGTATGAATCCCCATTTCCCGACAAGTCTGAATAATGCGGGTAGCTATTTCCCCTCGGTTCGCAATTAAAATTTTCTCGAACATAATTTTTCACTCCTGTAGTCCATTAGTTCGGTCGCGTCCCCCCTGACTGCTCGACTATTAGACTAACCCGCTACATCGGTGAAATCCCGTGCTTCTTTGGTAGATGCCTTTCCCGTTTAGACAAGGTTACTTCTAAGGCACGTACCAAGACACGGCGCGATTCTTTCGGCTCAATAACATCATCAATGAGACCACGAGAAGCCGCCACATAAGGGCTGTTAAACTTCTTCTTATAATCGTCAACCAGCTCCTTGCGCCGTGCTTTCGGGTTTTCTGTGGCTTGCACATCTCGGCGGAAAAGAATGTTCACCGCTCCTTCCGCCCCCATAACAGCAATTTCAGCATTGGGCCAGGCGTAGAGCAAATCACCGCGGAGACCTTTGCTGCTCATCACACAGTAAGCCCCCCCATAGCTCTTGCGCAATATGAGCATCAACTTAGGCACAGTGGCTTCGCTGTAAGCATAAATCATACGCGCCCCGTTGCGAATAATGCCGCCATATTCCTGGTCAGTTCCAGGCAGGAATCCGGGCACATCTTGCAAAGTAATGATGGGGACATTGTAAGCATCGCAAACACGGATGAAATGAGCAGCTTTGATAGAGGCTTTAATATCAATGCAGCCCGCCAGCACCATCGGCTGATTGGCAACAATGCCCACCACCCAGCCATTCAACCGGGCAAAGCCAACAACCATATTTTCTGCCCACAAATTGTGAACTTCAAAGAAAGCGCCATCGTCAAAAATACTGGCGATCACTTCCCGCACATCGTAAGGTTTGTGCGGCTCAGTGGGTACCAGTTTCTCCAGTTCTGGGCATAAACGACGAGGATCATCAACAGGGCGCACGTAAGGCGGATCCTCTTTATTGTTAGAGGGAAGATAGCTCAACAATTGCCGGACGTGATTGAGGCAATCACGATCATCCCTAGTCAGGAAGTGAGCCACACCGCTTTCATGGCTGTGGATCAGGCCACCGCCCAAATCTTCGAGGCTCACATCTTCTTGCATCACCGATTTGACCACACTTGGCCCTGTGATAAACATGAAACTCTGCTCTGTCATAAACACAAAATCTGTCAACGCTGGCGAGTAAACCGCCCCGCCGGCACAAGGGCCCATAATCAACGAGAACTGGGGGATAACGCCCGAAGCTTCACAATTTGCATCAAAAATTTTGGCATAACCACCAAGGCTGTCAACTCCTTCTTGAATGCGTGCGCCGCCAGAATCATTGAGGGCGATGAAGGGACAGCCATATTGCAGTGCCATACGCATCGCCTTCACAATTTTATTGGCATGCATTTCGCCCAACGAGCCCCCCATCACCGATACGTCCTGGGCAGCCATAAAGACATGACGGCCGTTTACCAAACCATAGCCAGTCACCACCCCATCCCCATATTTGGAGCTTTTCCCGCCCAGATACGATTCGTAACGGGGCATTACCAGCGTGTCAATTTCCTCAAACGTACCAGGATCAAAAAGCAGGTTAATGCGCTCACGGGCAGTCAGTCGCCCCTTTTTATGCTGCTTTTCTACCTCTGCTTCCGTACCTAATGTCACTTGCTTACGAGCCCGCAGATCTTGTACATATTCCTGCATCTCTTTTGCCATATTGTTTTCCTCCCAGCCTTCCTGTTACTGAATTACTGAAATCAGGATGCGTGATACCTCAATTCTCAGTTTTCACGTATCGCGTTTTATACGTCACGTTTCTGTTACTAACGTCAAGACAAAATCTTTATAGGTGCGCCACCATCCGCCTAAAGGAGGAGGCGTCTGGGACAGACGCGACCCATCACATTGCACCGTGAAAGGCGTCCAGGTTAACGGCCGTTCTGTTACCGGTTCAATTAAACAAGCCACCGACCGGGTATCAACCGTCAATCCCAGATGCAAGGCCTTAAGTACAGCTTCTTTAGCACTCCAAACGGCCGTTACCGCCACAGATCGCATCCCATCCACCGCCTGAGCAACCAACGCCTGCTCATCCTCCGTAAAATAATCCGTCACAAATTCATCCGCTCGGGGCACAACCTGCTCAATATCCGCCCCCAACGGCCAATCCGCTCTCTCCACCAACGCGCAAAAAGCATGGGAATGAGAGTGACTGATAGACAGCGTAACAAGCGCTTGGAGATTAGAGATTGAAGCGCGACTGCTATCCGTTAGCAATTGACGATTAACCATAGACAACTGACAGTTGACAATCGGATCTCCCATCACCCCACTATGTATTTCAATGGTATCAAGCGGTACCTTTGCTCCAGTTTGATCGGCAATCACCCTACCAACTAACTGCTTGGCCGTCCACCGACCCAGCAGCCAATCACGGCGGCGTTTTTCAGTTTTCAAGGTCGTAAATCGAGTTTGCTCCCTTGAATGCAATATGCCATCCAAAATAACAACCCCATTACTGCGAGTTGGGTATGATTCTAAAGATTGAACAAGCCAGTGGATCATGTCACTCATCGGTGAACAGCCATCAAGAAACAATTATCAAGGAACCGTAAGCCATGAACAGTCACCATACGCGCTACCCCCTGTTCACAGCTTACGGTTCGCCATTTTACGCTGGGCGTGAGACCGTCAAATAACCCTTCAAATCAACATACACCGCGCCGCTTTCGTCAACAACCTGAACATCAAAACGGTCACCGGCGTCAGTTTTCAGGCGGGCATAGAGGCGTTTACCCTTGGCCGCAGCTGGTTGTCGGTAAGCTGTGACCGAATCAAAACCAAGCGGAAAGCCCATGGCGTTATTGACTTTCTGATGCCAGAGAGCTGCCAGTTGGAAACACAACTCAACCACCCTCGGAGCCATTAGCTCCGCTGCTTCAGCCGGTTGGATATGGGGAGGTAAGTTATCTGCCATAAGCGCAACGGCCGTTTTCCTATTCACCTTCGCTCGTTCCACCACCTGGTAAGCAGGGCCATGGAAGAAATCTGTATAAATTTCAGCCGCTTTGATGGGCAGTGAACTGGGTTTCGGTGCCTTAAACTCAATGGCCTCTGCCTGTGGCGCTTCTTTGGCAATGACCACATTCGCCGCAAAATGTTGCGCTTCACGGATGGGTTGGCCTTCACGTGCGGGGGGCGTAATCGAGCGCAAGATCGTGTGCGCGGCAAAGCCATCGCCCGCTGGTATAAACTGCGCATTGAGATACAAAGTACGCGGCTGGTTGCGGAAAAACTTAAACGCGCCTAACATCTCTTCATTTGTCACCGCACTGACGTGATAGTTGGGGAACAGCACCGCCGCCACCTCTGCCATCGCCTCAGTAGCCATCACGCCTGGCAGCCAGGGCACCCCCTCATCTGGTGCATGGTCACTCAGAAACGGCTGCACCTTCGGATCCAACAACGTCTCCACGGCCAAGCCACCGTACAACGTTGCCCCTGCAATCTTACCCACTAAAGGGAAACCCTTTGAACCCTTAATCTCTTTTTTTCTCTGTAATAAAAACGCATCAGCCTTCTCAACATCCAAACCACCTGTTTCATCAAACTCTTTCACCATCACGCCAAGAGCCCCACCAACCACCACTTCACCTCTGAAGGCGCTGGCGACCAGTTCACGGCGCACGGTGGGCACACCGGCCTTGGGATGCAGCATGTCAATCCCAGCGTATTCCATAATCTTAGGCAGCGAACCTCGAGAAGCCATCCCGATTTCGCCCCAGGCTGTCCAGTCAATGGCAACGCCTTTGGTGTGAGGACGCCATCGTTTCAGACTGCTGGTGAGCTTGCACAGCAGGTCATTGGCGGCACTGTAGTCAGTTTGGCCGTTGTTGCCAAAGCGACCAGCGACAGAGCTAAACACCACCGCAGCGCCAATGGGCATGTTTTGCGCCGCACTGAGCAAACTGAAGAAACCATCCGCCTTGATGTCAAAAACAAGGTCAAACTGAGCCGCAGGTTTGTCGGGCAGCACCTTGCTGATCTCAATGCCACCAGCGTGGATAAGTATGTCAATTTTGCCGTAATTGGCGCGGATGTGATCCACAACGGCCGTTACCGCTGAACCATCCAACAAATTCACACTGAAATAGTGAGCCGTGCCGCCGGCCGCTTCCACCGCTTCGATGGCACGGAGCGCAGCTTCGTCTCGCTCCACCACCGCCAGTTTCTTTTGCACTGCGACAGGGGTCGCCCGCTCCCCAGCCGCTTTGATTTCAGCGACAAACTGCTGCGATAACGCATCCGGATCACGCCGGAAAAGGGCAATGTTGGGGTCGTTGCGGTCTGGCTCCGCCACCAGATCAAGCAAGTAGAAAACACCGCCGCTGCTGGCTGCCAGATCAGTGATAATCTCGCTGGTGATACCACCTGCCGCTCCGGTAACGAGGAAAACAGTGTCATCGTCCAGTTTAATACCTTCATTGGTGTAAACGGCCGTTTCCTCCACAAAAGTCACAGTAAAACGTTGGTCGTTGTGATAGCCAACCTCCACCAGGCCAGGGTCACTCAGCGTCTCCGCAATGAGCAAATCAGCTGGTTGAGCCGTCTTACGGCTGACTTCAAAGTCCACCGCCTTCACCAACACGTCAGGACGTTCCCGTTTGTACGCCTTAGTGAAGCCAGTCACAGCGCCACCCAATGGAGCCGCAGCACCATCGTCGCCATAACCATGCAAGCCGCCCAATCTCGTGGCTGAAATGAGGAAGCAGCCTGCTTCGTTAACACTCTCATAAAGGGCACGCATGGTGGTGTAGAGACTCTTCACCCGTACCCGGTTCGCTTCCCTCCATGTTTTCAGCGTCATTAATTCGAGCTTCTGTTCCACATCCAATGCAGGCAGCCAATAGACACCCTGCACTGGACCATCAGCCAACCACGCCTCCACCTGTTTCTCAATGAGATCCCTGGCTTTGCCCGGATTCAAGGTCAGCACAGTCACGCCCAATTTACGCAAGCGACCAGTCAACGCTTTCCCCACCCCCTTCTCATCCATCGCCACAATCACACGGCTCTTTTTGTCCAAAACAACGCCAGTTGGTTTACATAAATCAAGCTGTGGTCGTAAAGCTGGCACCACAACGCGACGCGGCATGGTATCGGCATCCTCAAGAGCATATTGCGTGGTGTGGGATGTGGGCGCAGGAGCGGGCGCCTGACGCTTGACGCCTGCAGAGGCCAGCACAGTGCCAGGCTCAGGGTGGCGTCTCTCGCCACCCGCCTTTAACTCCGGTCGCATCTCTTCCACGAAGCCAATGACCTTGGCAATGGTGCTGTAATCACGCAGGTTTAACTCCTCGCGGAGCGGGATGTCAAATTCCTTGCGGATAGCGGCAAAGGTTTCAGCTTGCTTCACCGTATCGATGCCCAAATCAGCTTCCAATTCCAGATCAAGTTCAAGCATATCTTCAGGGTAGCCAGTCTGATCCGAGATAAGGCTGATGATGCGCGTACTCACGCTGTCAGCAGCTGCGGTTTGGGGAGCGGGGACAGGCGCTTGCAACCCAGCGTCTGGAGAGGGGAGCGGCTGCTCTTCAACAGGCTCAGGACGGTGTCCGCTGCCGCTCGCCTTTAACTCCGGTCGCATCTCTTCCACGAAGCTGATAACCTTGGCAATAGTGCTGTAATCGCGCAGGTTTAACTCCTCGCGGAGCGGGATGTCAAATTCCTGGCGGATAGCGGCGAAGGTTTCAGCTTGCTTCACCGTGTCGATACCCAGGTCAGCTTCCAATTCCAGATCAAGTTCAAGCATATCTTCGGGATAACCAGTCTGGTCTGCGATGAGGCTGATGATGCGCGTACTCACGCTGTCGGCAGCTGCAGTTTGGGGAGCGGAGACAGGCGCTTGCAGCCCAACGCCTGGAGAGAAGGTCGGCTGCCCGGCACCAGGCTCAGAACGACGCTCGCCAGCTTCTGCCTGTAAATCCGGTCGCATTTCTTTGACAAAACCGATGACTCTTTCTAGCGTGTTGTATTCGCGTAAGTTAAGATCATCGCGGGCAGGAATGCCAAACTCGTTGCGGATAGCCGTAAAGGTTTCAGCTTGCTTTACTGTATCCACGCCCAAATCCGCTTCCAAATCTAAATCGAGGTCTAGCATATCCTCAGGATAGCCAGTTTGCTCAGCGACCAACGAGATAACTTTGGCTGCGATGCTGTCTGTGTTTAGGGCTGGGGGAGTAGGAGCTGGGGCTGGGGAAACGGCCGTTTCTGTTTTCTGCTTTCCCTCTGCTGCCGGCTCAACCCTGACCGGTTCTGGCGCCGGTTCCAATTTAGGGGCTGGAGGGGCTGGTGTGGACACAATCGGCTCACGACTTGCGGGTAACGGCTCACGAACCGCTGCATCCTGTTCACCGCTTACTGGATACCGCTCACCCAATCCCGCCAACGCCCGCATTACGGGTCCTGTGCCATATTGCCAACGGTTTGGAGCCGGCCGTCGCGGTGGGGCACCTTGCGCCTGGATACGCAGCACCCGTTTGACTACCTCCGTTTCGGCTGTGTCATAACCGCTGACGTCGGCCAGCCAGCGGTCATACATCGGCTGGTTATCAATGCGGTTGAGGTTGCCGGGAATACGCCGGGTGAGCGTCATTGAAACCTGCGAGCCAAAGCCAGCCGCCAGATGCAGCGCATACTGCACTGGATAACGACCGCCGCGACTTAAATTCAGCGTACCCAAATCAGGATCCACTTCTTTGTAGTTGGGCACAGGAGGCACAATGCCGTGCTCCAGAATCTTCACGGCAATCACATCTTCCACACCGACCCCCATGGGATGGCCGGTAAAACCTTTGGTGTTGGCCACCACAATTTCATTGGCTGCTTCGCCAAATGTATCCCGCAATGCCGTTACTTCTGCCGCCGCACTGCCCCCACGAGCTGGGGTAAACGTTTCATGGGACATGAACACCGTATGCGGTGCCATGGCGTAACGGTTCAGGTTAAAACGACGTTCGGCAGCGGTGATCAGGTTATTCATAACCATGGCGATGTGGTCAACGTCGAGGCGGGTACCGTGGAAAGCGCTGTTGCCGATTTCACTGCTAAGCAGCTCCACAATGCCGCGCATGCCCCGCTCACGCACTGCATCTTCACTTTCCACCAGGAGCGCACAAGCGCCCATGCCCAAAATAGTGCCGTGGCGTCGTTTGTCAAAAGGCAGCGCCGCATGATCAACGCGATCTTCAATAGTGGCCGCGCCAACCGCCAGGAAACCGGCGCCGACCCATTCCATGAGATTGTCTCCAGTCACATTATCAGCCCCAATGACAAGAACACGCCGACAACGGCCGCTGCGAATCCAATCCTCCGCAATAGACACACCCTGAGCGGTAGATGCACAAGCCGCATTCACATGCGTGTTCGGACCACGGGCGCCAATATACTGCGCAAACTGGCTATGACCCATCGCCAAAATACGAAAGACAAAGCGACGGTCGAAGTAATACGGTTCTCGTTCTAGTTGGTCGCGCAATTCACCGATGCGCCGGTTGAGTTCAACCAAAGTACCGTTGTCTTGCGTATACCGACGGAGATCTTCCAGCATCTCCACCCGTTCAAGGCGGTTGAGGTAAGTGTAGTAACGGGTAAATTCGTCCGCAAAACGGTCACCACCAGGGAAGGCACTGGCAAAAATAACACCAGTGTCATCCCGCAAAGCGGGGGGCAGTTTCCAATCGTGAGGCAAATACTTGCCAGTAGTTGTTTTCCGATAAGTCTGTACCAACGGGACGCCTGCTTCACGCAAAGCATCTAACCCGGCTGCTATCGCCAACTGCGTGGTGATGTCCAGTGCTTCAACGAGCTTGCCCGGCACACCATACTCAGCTTCTAAATCAAAGCGGCCAGGACGCCCCGCCAATCTGATCACCTTGTCCGTATCTTCAATCGTAACAAATTTACCAGAGCCATCTTCACCTTTCACCAGGCGCGTGACATGTTTGTCTACCATGCGTTTGCGGAACCGTTCTGGAATCAAATCCACAAATTGCTCACCCCGTAAAATCCGCAGCGAGTTTTCTGGATCCATCACCGATTTCTCCGCGCCCGGCAAACCCAAGCCTGTGCCGCTGATGACCACAGAGCCTTGAGGCGGCACGTTGCGGTCGTAGGGGAGATTAGCGCTTGAAGATTGGGACCTGGTTTGTTGCAATGCTTGTGCCAAAAGCTGGCTTAAACTATCGAGGTTTGTTGGCGTCATCCTATTGCCGTCCATTTTTTCTTCCCTTGCTGCCGACACTTCCTCCGGCTTCCTGTCTACTATCCACTGTTCACGGTTCACTGCTAACTGGCCATTGCCCCCCGACAACTGATGACCACCAAATCCCGCCGCATACAAACCACACAACGCCTGGTTAAAGGTAGGCAATGCGCCCTGTTTGGGATGATTGGTCAGCAAAGCAATCACGTCATCTTTGTCGGCAAAAACGTCATTGGCAAACCCACGTAACGCGCGTTTGGGTCCCACTTCAACAAACATCCGTACCCCGTAGTCGTAGAGGGTGTGCAATCCTTTCACCCACTGTACTGTCGAGGAAACTTGTTTTTGCAGATTGTCTTTAATGGCGGTAACTGTCTGCGGATACATGCCGCCGGTAACATTAGCCACGATAGGTAAGGTTGCTTCGCGGATATCGAGGCGATCCAGCACCTTGCGCAACGGCACCCCGGCTGGCGCAATGATTTCTGTGTGGAAGGCGTGACTGACGGGAATGAGCATGGCTTTGTAGCCATCAGCTTCAAATTTAGCCACCGCTTGTTCAACCGCTTTGCTGGCTCCCCCAAAGACACATTGGCTGTTGCTGTTGATGTTGGCAGGCACGACATAGCCATCGATACTGCCCAGCACCTGCTCAACCACAGTCATCGGAGCCAACACGGCCGCCATCTTGCCGTTGTCTTTTAGATCCAGGGCTGCCATTTCACTGCCACGGGCGGCGGTAGCTTCCAGCGCATGAGCAAAAGGCATCACCCCAGCAGCGATGAGAGCTGCATATTCACCCAGCGAGTGCCCCATGACGATGTCCGGTTTGAAGCCATAATCAGCTAAGAGTGCCATCATCGCCATGTCCAGAGTGAGCATAGCGGGCTGGCAAATTTCTGTTTGCATCAGGTCAAGGGTAGCCTGCATCACAGTTGATTGATCATCAGCATCGACGAAGAGGTAATCGGTAAGCGGTTTGCCCAGGATGGGTTCCATGATGGCGTCGGCGTCTTCAAAGATTTTGGCCACGGTAGGGGACAGTTCAGCTAATTCTCGCCCCATGTTGACATATTGGCTGCCTTGGCCAGGGAACATGAAAGCAATTTTCCCAATGGGCTGCCCACTGCCCCGAAAGATGCCTTGAGCCTGGACAGCTTTCCAGGCTTGTGGCTTGCCAAGGCGCATGACTTTGTCGGCTTTTTGCAGCCGGTCTAGCAGTTGGTCATGGTCGCCGTAGTCGATGATGAGGCGTTCTGGGGATTGGATAACGGCCGTTTCCGGTAAAGCAGCCATCGGCGGCGTCCACCCCTGTTGCACGCGCTTCAAAGATTCATTGAGCCGAGCCTGTAAATCGGCAAGAGTGCCAGCACCCAGCGCAAAAATGCCACGCACTGGAGCCGGTTTCATGGTTACGGAGGTCGCTGCCCCCAAGCCACCCGGGTGGGTGGTGGCTCCGCTGCTTGCCTTCCCAGAGGCAGGTTCTGCCATGGAGACACCTGCATATTGTTTGTTTTTCTGAGTCAGGGCACCGGGGATATGCTCCTCCAACACCACATGGAAATTGGTGCCGCCAAAGCCGTAGGCGCTGACGCCACAGCGGCGCGGATGGCCGTTGGGCTTGTCCCATTCCCGCGTTTCATGATTCACGACAAGGGGCGTGCGGCTGAAATCGATGTTGGGGTTCAGTTTTTTGGCGTTGAGGGTAGGCGGCAAGATTTTGTGATAGACCGCCATCGCCGCTTTGAGCAAACCAGCTGCACCAGCCCCTGCTTTGAGATGACCGATGTTGCTTTTGGACGAACCTAAAGCGATGCTGTTGTTTGCTGCGCCGCTAAATACTTTGGCCAAACTCTCCGCTTCCACTACGTCACCAACGCGGGTAGATGTGCCATGCGCTTCAATCAGAGTGGCGGTCGCTGGGTCTAAGCCCGCGTTTTCCCAGGCGCGTTCAATGGCCAGGGTTTGCCCCACTGGATTAGGCGCCGTGATACCTTTGCCTTTGCCATCGCTGCTGCCACCCACCCCACGAATCACGGCGTAGATTTTGTCACCGTTCCGTTCGGCGTCGGACAGCCGCTTGAGCAGGAAGGCACCAGAGCCTTCGCCCATGACAAAACCATCTGCCCCTTCGCCAAAGGGGCGACTGCCCGTGGCGCTTAACGCACCGATTTTGCAGAATTTGACGAAGATGGAAGCCCCCATGTTGCGATCCACCCCCCCAGTGATAGCAGCATCGATTTGATGCTCGGTGAGCATTTCTATGGCGGCGCTAAGCGCAGCGAAACTAGAAGCGCAAGCAGCATCTGTGATGAAGTTAGGGCCACGCAGGTTCAGCATGTTGGCTACCCGCCCGGAGACGATGTTGGGCAGTTCACCGGGCATGGAGTCTTCTGTGATGTGGGGAATGCGTTGGTCAACGGTGCTGTGCCACTCTGCCATAATCTGGTTCTGCACCTTTCTAGGCAGCTGGTTGAAGGCGGCTGAGTGTTGCAACGCATCGGCGAATTCGGGGAAAACAATGCGATTTTGGGTGATGTAGTGCATTTCGCCACCCATCGCCGTACCCAGGATAACGGCCGTTTTCTCACTGTTTAACGGCCGTTCAGGATAACCATAGTCTGCTAGAGCTTCAGCGGCAATCGTGACTGCCCACTGCTGCCCCTCGTCCATGGAAGCAGCCACTTTGGGCGGCATTCTGAATCGTTTCCAATCAAATTCAAAGTCACGCACCCAGCCCCCAATTTTAGTGTATGTTTTATCAGGTGCGTAAGGATCCGGGTCAAAATAAAAATCCGGGTTCCATCGGTCAGGAGGAACATCCGTGATGCTGTACCGTTTGTTGAGAATGTTTTGCCAAAACGCCGGTGCATTCGGCGCATCTGGCAATATCGCCCCCACACCTACAATGGCAATGGCTCTATCAGCTAAGTCCATCGTCTCCTCCAAAAGAGAAATAATGAATGGTGAACGAAGCACTGCATCCACCATTCACCATTCACTGTTCATTATTCATGCTTAGGCTTTAAATGCCTTGTTCAATGCTTCTGCTACTTCGTCCATATCCGCAATCAAGCCAGCCTGAGCCTGATAGATACCAGGCAAATTCAAGGAATCAGCCAGGTTAGGGTCGCTTTGGCCTACACCGATAGCCCAGCGCAGCCCGTCGGTAGCCATTTTGAGGGCAGCCTCTCGCGCATGGATGCGTGACATCGCCTGACGGGTGGCGACATCCAGCGGGATTGCCTCTGTCGGTTTATCCACGACCCGTTCAGCAAAGACGGCGGCCGTTTCCACAAAGGCCACCAGTTCGCCCAAACGGAAGAGAACATGCTGCTGACGAGTTAGGCGATCTAAACGGCAGCGTTCCAAAATAACGGACAAGGCTCGCATCGCCATGGCGGCCGTCCCTGCGCCATTGTTGGGCTGCTTATGGTGCAACGCTTCTAGTTTTTCTGCCCACTCGTTGTAGTAGTGGCCGCGTGATTTGAGATGCAGCTGCCAGCGGTCTCGGGCAATGGTCCATTCCATAATTTCTGAGGTGCCTTCATAGATGGTGGTGATGCGCACATCACGCTTGATTTTTTCCACCATGTATTCTTTGGTGTAGCCATAGCCGCCTAATGCTTGAATGGCATCTTCCGCTGCTTTATTGCCGACCTCTGTCGCCATATATTTGGCGATAGCTCCTTCAGTTTGTAGACCGTGGTCTTCGGTATCCAGTCGCTCGGCCACCCACTCAATGTAAGAGCGGGCTGCTTCCAAGCGTACAGCATTGGGCACGATGAGTTTGTGGGTGTAGCCTTGTTTTTCGCTAAGTGGAGCGCCACCTTGGATGCGCTCTTGCGAGTAGGGGATAGCGCGTTTGAGCGCCGCCCAACCGGCTCCCATCCCAAAAGCACCTACCATGAGGCGGGTGTAGCCAAACACAGCTTGAGCCTGGGCGAGACCTTGCCCTTCAACACCCCCAATGAGGCGGTCGAGAGGGACATAGACCTCTTCCAGGAAAAGGGCAGCGGTGTTGCTGGCGCGGATACCATGTTTGTCTTCGGGTTTACCTTTCGTGAAGCCGGCTGCATCTTTGTCGATGACAAACCAGGTGGGACCACCAGGAGCCAGCGCCAAAATGGTGTACAAATCGGCGACGCCGCCGTTGCTAATCCACTGTTTCTGTCCGCTGATCTTGTAGCCAACGACTTCACCGTTTTCTTCAACAGGGATCGCTTTAGTGGTCATGGCAGCGAGATCAGAACCAGCTTGTGGTTCGGTGGCGCCGTAGGCCATGAGCAAAGCTTCTTCTGCTACTTTGCCCATCCACAAGGCTTTTTGCTCGTCGGTACCACCAACCCGGATGGGGTCTGAGCCCAGGAATGTGGCCAGGACACCGGTGGCGATACCCAGGTCAATGGTGGCCATAAGCTCGGAAACACGATAGATGTCATAGGCTCCCCCGCCAAGCCCACCATATGCTTCGGGAATAAATAATAAGTGCAAACCAAACTGCATGGGATCATACAGTTCTTGTAAGACATCTTCAGGGAACTTATCTTCGTGATCTAATTCAAGCAAAAAATCGGTTGTCAATTTGTCCTCAGCGTATCGCTTAAGGGTATCGAGTACCATATCACGTGTTTCCGGATCTAATCCTGCCATAGGAGCCTCCTTTTCTTTTGACGCAAAGGCAAGCCGAGAAGTTATGTAAACTTAACAGCGAAAAACTGATTATTGGATTTATTGTGCTTGTTATTTGGCGCAGTGGGTTTCTGTTATCTGCGATAAAGGGGCATTGTCTGCTATTTTTTTGCAAATAAAAAGCATCCTACGGTACGCTATTGGACACCGACGGATGCTCCCCAGCATTATGCATTTGTTGAGCCCTGTTTATTTGACTTGAAACCATTGTAATACAAGGCAATTTTCAAAAAGAGTGACAAATGTAATATGTTTTTTGTGAAAGAAGATACAAATATGATGCTAACTAAATTGAGGTTTTGGTGTTGTGTGCATCTTGGTGTTTGATGGGACTAAATTATACGTTTTGGAGAACTCTGGTTTTCCCATTGGCGTGGTGACGCCGATGATTGCGGAGATGTTTTGGGGAAAATGAGGTTATGAAAACCATGTGTTCAAAAAGAGTTATTGGGCGTTATTTCCACATCGATCCAGAGAAATTTAAAGTGAAAAGCATTAAAAAGATGCCCCCGCCAGGACTCGAACCTGGGCTCCCGGCTTCGGAGGCCGATGCTCTATCCTCTGAGCTACGGGGGCGGGTTGCGCCTGAGATTCTGCCACAGGGAAGATAGAATGTCAAATGATTTTGGCTTTACCTTAACCAGATAAAAGGGCGATTTTATGATAATTTTATTCAGTATTGCTTGTCAGTTTTTTTATGTAATAATTAACTCCGTTCATTACCAAACCACACTGTGTAGCCGACTATATTTTCAGGGGAAGTTGGCTGAATTGTGCTTTTTTTTACTGATGGCATAACGGCCGTTTTAACATGCCGGCAAAGAGTTAAACACCCAGGCATTTTTTTATGGTACTTGTGTTGAGACATTGCATCGAGCAAGTCTCATCGGGGAGAAAATCCGATGTTCATGCAAGGGATCGAGCCATATGAGCAAGCTATGATTTATAGTGTCCTCATTGTGGCAGTAGTAGCACTTCTTTATGCGTATTGGTTGGCCCAAAAGACCTTCTCAGCCGATAAGGGCACGGCGGCTATGCAGCGAATTTGGGAATTTATTAGAACTGGGGCTAACACCTATTT